>JBDRAM010000064.1:0-43704 GCA_043823785.1 Candidatus Omnitrophota bacterium | reverse complement strand
CTCACTGAATAAGTCCACTCGCATCTTAAATAGTCCTTCTTCAATTAGATCCTTCATGCAACGTGGCGCAAAAGCAGTTGCGCCTGCTTGTTCATCATCCGGCAGCGGACTCCCTATCCAGGCCATTGCGCGATATAGATGACAGAACGCAGTAATCCCAGTTTTTGATGAAGTTTGGAGAAAAAAAATGCCTCTTGTTTGGAAAATAGGGACAGCTTATCATAACTTATGATTGCTTCGCTTCGCCCGCACTGACGAGAATATAGGGGCTTTCAAGCGGGTAGTTAAGGCTTAATTGCCTATTTCTTCAGCGTCTTCAATAACACTATGCCCGCGGCGACAAGGGTTAATAGCTCGAAATATGAAAGAATGCTTGTCTGCATGTAATCTGCAATTACGAGCGCTAGAACCCCCGCCATATAGGCAATTATAAATGCCGGTTGTATGCTTTTGTTGCCTTTCCAGGAAGCCGCAAGCTGTATGATCCATGCGGCCGCTATTAAGATTAAACCTATCTGTGCTAATCCCATAAGACCCTCCTTTTTTATTGCTGCCCCTTCATCACGCCATACTCTTCACCCATAAGGATATGGGTATAAGTCGTTACTTTGCGCGCATGGTCAGCGTCCGCTTTCGCGATTATCTTGTGTTCTACCGGCGCCGTTAATTCAAATCCCGCCTTTTTCTGAAAAAGCATTACAAAATCAGAGCCCCCGAACAGAAAATTTCCAAGCATGTCACCCTTTTTATGAGCGGCCCCAACTTTGACGTCATCCTCAAAATTAACAGAAGATACCTGGGCCATACCCATAGGGATGAGCGCTACCAGCCCATATTTTTCCGTATCCACAATTACGTAACCGCGAGTCTGGGAAAACTGCCAGCCTGTGGAGTCTATGGGCACATATTTTCTTTCCTCCGGGTGCCAGGCCACCTCCAGAGCAACGTTCTCCGATATGATCTTCTTTTCTTTGACTGTACCGCCAACAGCGAAGTGATAACGGTGGTAGTCATTTACATTTAGAAAAGTATGGGTGAGCACGCCATTAGCAAAGGCATCCTTGTACTGGCTCTCCCCGCCAAGCAGATCTTTTATGCTATAATAAGTCGCCAGCTTGACCTTTAGCCCGCCGTCTACTCATATATTTGAATCATTATCAATTGGCCATACTCCTTGTGGCACTGAATCGGCTGGTGAAACAACCACTGCCAAGTCATCCGGCGAAGCAATGGGCCTCATGCCTGGTGACTTTAAATATTTGGCGAAAAACTGGTTAAAGGTCTTCCAGTTAGACGGAGACTCATACCATCCTTTTTCTAAACCGAATATAGGATCCTTATAAATCTCCTGGTAGATATCTTTGCTCCAGGAATCTTTGGTATCAAGAAAAGCTCCCTGGGCCGTAGCAAAATTGCGCAGCCATGAGGAAAAAGGCGGATAGAACTGGATCGTATCCCTGAAGAGGCCCTTTCCTTTTAGTTCAGGCAAGGGTTGGTCAACCAGAAAATAGAAGTAACAGAGTCCTTGCAGCATCTGGTCACGCGTAAGAAGGTGTGGACTTTCGATCATATCCTGCGGAAGCAGATCCGCTGCCCTGTCTGCGAAATCATAATAATCTGACAAGCCCTAAACAGGGTTTGTTTTTGGGTCAGGGTTGATTTTTTTGGCTTCTGTCAGGGATTTTTCAAGCATCTTCCTTATTTCAGGAGCCTTCTCCACCAAACTTATAAGCTCACGCGTTATAGGTTTATGTTTAGTCCCCTCCGCGAAGACCGGGCTTGTAGTAAAGACCATTCCAGCCAATACCGTTATTGCCAAGCCAATTGTCATTCTCCAAATTATCTTTTTCATTTTACCCCCTTCTTTTTTATTCAGCGCTGAGATCGCTTATGTTTTTTATACATAGACGTAAAAATAGTTCCTGCTAAAATGATCCCAATACTTATGTCAAAATAAGCCTGGTCGGGGAGCAGGTTTGGTTTTAAAACCTTAAGACACTGGACCATCGTCCCAATGGATAACAATAACCCCCAGGATATAGCTATGAAACGGCAGCTATGCATAAGTTTCGGATCATCCCATCTTTCTTTCGGGAGTTCAGCCTTCGCGTATTGCAGAGTAAAGGGTTTTCCGATAAAGATCGTTAACCAAATAATGGATGTGAGAAATGCGTTTGAGATAATTCCCATATTTTTTGCTACAAATACAAGTTTCATGAAATTGATGGTGATTGCGCAGCTTATGAAAAAAAGCACGGTGCACCATTGGAGGATGAAACCCTTCCGTAATTCATGAAAACCAAATATTATGCTCGCTAAAAAGCAGATAATAATGGACTTCTCGAGGCTGGCCGGTGTATGGCCGGACAAAAAAAGCAGTAAAATCCAGGGTATGAAGCCCAAGAGAAATTTTAGAAGTTCTTTCAATTCTTTTATCATTCTGATCCTAAAATAAGTAATATTTTCTTCATATTATTCTATACCCATGCGGAATTTCCCAATCATGTCCGATGCCTTTTTATCAAGATCTTTCTTAACAGCTATTTTGTTTCCGAATTCTAAATTTATATTATTTTTCCTGCTGTATGCTGGCCATTTGGGAAGACCGGGGGAATTTGGATCACCTTTGCAAGCAAAATTTATCCAGTATCTCATAATGGATTCAGAAAGAAAAATGTCATATTTTTCACGCCATTGTTTTTTGTCAACATGCCCGAAAATATAAGGCAGCTCACAGCTATGGAATGCCCCCATCTGTTTCTCCTCCTCATTTTTCGGAGATATTCGGGTGAACTGGTAAAGATATATATTTTTATTCAAATCTGCCATTGATCGGGCAAAATACCTTGCCGGCTGCTGAAACCATAAAAGCGTGCAAGCTTTGCCAGCCGCTTCAGATAGATTTTCTTTTTTACCCATCGGGAACATGGAGAAGATGCGCAGGGCAAAATCGCCAAAAGTCCTGTTAACCCACTCCTTATATTTTGCCGCGGTAAGTCCTATTATAAATATAGTGGCCTCATTCTTATTCGTGCCGATAAGAAGAGGAACATTATGCTGCTTGCCGCTTGATATTATTTTTTCTGGATTTTCAGGAAATAACCACCCGTCGTAAACCGGGGCAAACATCATGCCATCACGCGCAAACGCAAAATCAGGCGGCACCGGGGTTTTTGTAAGGATTTCCTGGGGTGTTTTTTTACGCATTGCAGCTAGTATATCCTTTTCGCCGGAGCATCCGAGAGAATCCGCAAGGCGCACTCCAGTTTTCAGAGCCTGGTCCATTGACCCTGTAGCAAGCGGCAGGATGTAAGGATTGGCCATGGGAGTACCGCTTTCCATGATTACGCGATTAAAAAGCCCGCCGGATCTCGGAATGACCGTATGAAGCCCTACGCTCATGGAGCCTGCTGATTCACCAAAAATAGTTATGTTCTCCGGGTCCCCTCCGAAAGCCGCTATATTCTTCTTCACCCACCTTAACGCCTCGATCTGATCGAGCAGGCCATAGTTTCCTGATACGCCGCTCGGCGACTCCTCTGAAAGAAGCGGATGCGCCAAAAACCCAAAAACCCCCAACCTGTAATTTAGCGTTACAAGAACCACGCCTTGCAAGGCAAAATTAGTCCCGTTATATGTTTCTGACGAACCGGATCCAATAACAAAGGCCCCTCCATGGATCCATACCATAACCGGTTTTTCTCCGCGGATTTTTCTAAAGGCGCCCATATATTAAGATAGAGGCAATCTTCGCTGGCTGCTTTAATATCTTCTTCCTTTATGCCGGGCGAGAGGGACTGCGGGCAAATCGGGCCGAATTCAACGCACTCGCGTATGCCTTCCCATGGCTCTAACGGTTGAGGCGGCCTCCACCGCAACTTCCCTACTGGCGGAGCTGCATAAGGAATGCCTGCGTAAAAACGCACCCCGTCCTGAACCCTACCCCTTATAGAGCCGCTATCAAGCTGTATAACTTCATAGTCCGCGTTTACTTCACAAATGCACGCCGAACTCAAAAAAAACGTATACAATAATATAATAACGGCCCCTGAAAACCTTCTCATCTTCCTCTTCTGTATTTAGATTTCTTTAATAAGAATCTTCCTTTAGATTAAGAAACGTGGTAAAACGGATTAGGCAGTTTATATGTCCTATCAGCAAAACCGCCTTTAAGGTCGCTCCTCTGGTCGCCCATATTGATGATAATATGGAATCCTTCCTCATCGATCTTTTTGCGTGCCGCTGTTTTAAACGTTTCTATGCGTGGTACATTGGCATCATCAGGCACCATAATCAAATTTTTCCAATCTGAATATCCGGCATAGTGGAGATTTTTTACTGTTACATCCCGCAGGCTTTCCCGGCGGCCCGTTATAAAAAATACAGAAATGCCCATCTTTTTTGCCTGATTAAAGAGTTCAAGGGTAGGTTTAATCGCGGGGGCCTGGGCCTTGTCAGCCCACTTATCCCATATGCTTTTATTGTAGCCAAAATCTTCCTTGAGAATATCCTGCCAATTAGAAATAGAGGTCTCATCAATATCAAGGACAACAGCAAGTTTTTGCTTAGAATTTTGATATGACTCCATATGCTTTATAGCCTTTGCAGCTGCGCGCTCGATCTCTCTTTCATAAGTCCCGGAATCGTGATAGGCTATAAACTGGTGCTTAAACTGATCTGGGCCTGGGACACCTGTACAGCCAACGCCGCTCGCCAGGCCGGCCAGCAGCAGGATAATAGAACATGCTCTGAAAAAATAGCGGTTAAACAGAAACATTCCTGTAATTATTCTACCTCATTCTTTTTATACGATATCGGTCCCTTACTGTACCCGGCTTTTTTAAGCCACTCTTCAGGATACCCTACCTCTTGCGCAATGTCTGGTATGTTAATATATCCATCATTATATTTGACGATCAGCATATCAGCCAGATCCCACCATTCCTTAACCACTGCGTTGGCATTATCTAGGCAGTATTTAGTTAAGTATTTTTTTGCTGATTTTGGATCTTTTTCATAAAGACTCCGCGCTTTAGCATCTACCTCTGCCTGCTTCATAAATTCTCTATTTTCTATCTCAGACTGTTTTGCTATAATATCTTTCTTCATATAGTCAAATTTTAGATGTGCCCAATTGGCTACAAAGTTAAATGCCCACCAGGCCGTGTTTCTATTGAATTCTCCTGTTGAGCCTGTTTGGTACGCGCTTGGCAGATCGGCCACCCCAGAGTAAAATGGCACAAAGCAGGTTAAATATGGTTTATCAAGGCCAAGCCAGCAGACTCCGCCAATCTCATTAGGCAGCCATCCTCTGGCCTGGTTCACAAACATATATCCGCAATAGAAGACAGATAAAGGCCTTTCCCACGCGCCCCGCATAGCAGTATCCGGATCACCTACATTATTCTGCGCGCCATCGTATTTACCGATCCAGCGGTAAGGGCTTCTGAAGGGGCCGGCCGCTAAGCCCTGTGTCATATCAAATTCTGTGCCTTCATAGTGGTCTCTGTGAAGGGCCATTACATCCTGAACAGTTAATTTTTTATCCGGTTTAACAGAGAACGGATAGGCCTTTGTATAGCTATCTTCTACCCAGGGGCTAAGATCTGCGGATGGCTTTACCCTGCGCAAGACACTCCATACCCGGCGCAATGAATAATATGGATGGTTATATTCTCCATTGCTTACGGCCTTTAACCAATCCAGCTTTCCGTCCTCAGGCTTCCACCAGCCGCGTTTCTCCGCGACATCAAAGAGATTCGCGGAATAAAGCATATCAGGGTCATCCTGATCGACCTCTCGTATCCTAAATTCATTAGCGGCAACAAACACCTCGCCGTCAGGTATCTTCCTGGCAACCCAAAGTCCGCCCTTTTCATCAAGGGTTCCGCAGGCCATCTCAAAGACCCACCCCTCCTTTGTGTCACCAACAAGGAGCGTCTCCCCTGTCCCGTAGTATCCGTATTTGTCTATAAGCTCGCCCATCAGCTCAACAGCGCCGCGGGCGGTTTTGCATCTTTCAAGAGCTACCCGGGAGAGTTCCGCGCTGTAGAAAATACGTTTACCAGTCTCTGGCTTAAGCTCTATCTTCGCTCCGTTTGTGCATTCGCCAAACATAAGCTGGTGTTCGTTCATAATGCCGTAGTTGCCGTCAAAATAAGCGTAGGTATGCGGAACCTGGTCAATATATCCGATAGGTATATTCTTTGGCCCCGGGGTATCGTATCCTGGCCCCCGGCTTGTCCCGATATAGCGGTTTCTGGTTGTCTCAAAAGCTACTTCGTCGTAATATACCGGCCTTTTTGAGCCGGGTTTATGGTCAGCGGCAGGAACATAGATGATCCTCTGATCGCCCAATTCATCATCGTCTGAATGGGAGACCATAACAGAGCCATCAGCCGAAGCCCCCTTTGTTACTAATGTGGTGGTACATGCTGAGGAAAAATTTGCATAAGAAAAAACTATTGCCGCTGCTATTAATAATATAATATATTTCCTTCCCATAATAAAACCTCCATGGTTAATAATATAATTATAGAAGTATACATATAGCATGTCAATTGAAAGCTGACAGGAATATAAGTTTTTTATTTTTTGGTTACTGGGAGAGGTTATTGGCGGGGAAGAATAAGCTATCCTAAGATTTTAGTCCCTATCATTCCTACCAAAAAACCTATGGTCGCTCCAAGAGCGGGAAGCCAGTGGTTTTTCATTTTTGATAATGGGGCGATATCCTGAAAGATCAAATACAGGATCCCTCCCGCTGAGAATAACATTAATGCCGCGATCAGCTTGGGGCTGTCTGTTAATAAGTAAACTCCCAGCAGCGCCGCGAAAATCCCTATCAGGCTTAGAGGAAGAAAGATTAATAATATCTTATTGGATGCGAAGCCGCTCTTACGTAAATCTGAATACGCGTTAAAAGACTCAGGGAAATTTTGAAGCCCAATGAATACAGCCAGCAGCAGCCCCAATTGGCGATTACGCGCAAAGACGGCCCCCAGAGCAATTGCCTCGGGAATAAAATCCATAAGCATGGCCATAAGTTGCGCCGCGGCGCCGCCTTTTTGCTCAAGATATCGATCAATAAGAAAAAATGAGAACGCCCCGGAGAGGAAAATAATCGAAATATATTGGATTGCGAATAGATCGATCGCCTTAGGGGTCAGGACAAAAGCTACAGCCGCGATGAGAATGCCTCCGCCAAAAGCAACCGCCCCGTGAACAACATTATCTTTTATAGGCCCGCTTTCTACCTTTTCAAAAACCTTGCCCAGTAATCCCCCAAAAAAGACGGTTATTCCCGCAAATAGTGAATATGTTATTATCTGAGCGATTTCTTTCATGGCATTACCTATAAGACCTGCTTTTTTCTATTGTGATCTCTTTAGCTCCGAGCTTCACCACGCAACCTGATCGGGAAAAAGTATCTGGGTAATATCGTGTACAATTTTATTGGCGACGCTTACCCCGTCCTTTGAATAATCCGTCGTATTTACAAAAACAATTACAGTAGCATCGCTTGACGGCAGGTAATAAGCAGCGGTATTATAACCTCTGGTGCCGCCCGTATAGCCTAACCAGCCGTTTGTATTACCTATTCCAAGTCCGAAACCAAGGTTTTTTCCTTTGTGCGTATCTACCCAGATAAGCCGTTCCTTCTGGGTTGCCTTGCTATTTGTGGTACCTGTTGTATAGGCCTTTACCCATGCCTTCATGTCTTCCGCGTCAGAGATCATCGCTCCTGCTGCCCAAAGCATTGACGGTGAATATATTGTGACATCCTGCCATTTCTTATTATCATCAAGCTCGTAGCCATGGGCATAAGGAGATGGCATACCGGGATAATCTACCGGGAAGCTGGTGTTAGCCAAATTCATGGGTTTTAATATTCTTTCTCTGATCTCGTCTTCTAATTTATTTCCGGTTATTTTTTCAATTACCATCCCAAGCAGTATATAGCCGGTGTTAGAATAGTACCATCCTTCTCCTGGAGGAAATGTCGGCTTGTTTACTAACGCGGATTTAACTATTTCTGTCGGCAGCCATTTTTTAAGAGGGTTTTTAACATAAAATATCTCGCACATCTCTTCATTGTCGCCGATCTCAGGTATCCCGCTAGTCATGTTACAAAGCTGCCGTATAGTAATCTTATTCTCATCAGGTATATTTATGCCAAAATTGAATTTATCCAAGGTATCATCTAAGCTAGCTCTGCCCTCATCGGTAAGCTGCAATAAAACAGTAACAACAAATGTTTTTGTATTGCTGCCTATGCGAAATTTATTATTTAGGCCCATCTTATTGCCTGTCGCGAGGTCAGATACACCAAAGGTTTTTTCCCAGCTCCCCTTTCCGGGAACCCATATGCCGACAACGGCACCGGGGATATTTTTTATATCCTGACACTCCGCGAGGTTCTTTTCTACTGCTTGCTCGAGTCGGGCTTGAACCTCTTTGCTAAATGGATCTGAGAAGACCTTATCCAGCCAATTAAATATAACTTCATTTGAGATCGCGCTGGCCCCCATCTGGCAATGTGCCTGAGCGGTTTGAGACCTTGTGAAAAGCAGATAATCTTTAGGGCAATTTAATTCGTCATATAGCTTTTTTGCTTCTCCCTTGAGAGACATATCATCTTCACTGTCAATAATCAGCATGTCGCATTTAATTTTCTTAACCGCATCTTTCAGATTATATTTTGTTATTTCAGACGCGAACTCAGCAGGAGACCGCGCGTTAAAGGTGTACATCCCGTTATTAAAATACCACCTGGTTTGCGTGCTGCTTTTCATAGCTTCCTGCATCTGGGCGTTGAACTCTCCAGGGTCCTGCTTCAAGAGCTCTATGATTTCTGGAGGCATATTTTTATAAAATGTCGCTGAAAAATCGTATATCCCGCCGTTTGCGATACATGCCTTTATCCTATGCTCGAAGGCGGCTGCGCGAGGCGCAAGGTAGCCCCCCATACTTATACCCATAAGGGCCAGCTTCTCCTTATCCACATCTGGCCTTGATATCGCGTAATCAATAACAGGCGTTACAACCTTTTCCCAGTCATATCTAAATGATATCTTCTGTTCTCTGATTACTTGACCTTGCCCCGGGCCTTCAAATACCAGACAGTTGTATCCGCGTCTTGCGGCAGCCGAGCCCACTTCAAAAAATAGCTCCTCTGCCGTACCGTCAAAGCCGGTATGAACTATTAAAAGCGGGGGTTTTTTCTCAGTTGGGTTTTTGGTTTTAATGAAGTATCCAGGAAGCAAAGTGTCCTGGTAGGGAATGTTAATAATTTCTATATTCTTAGCAAGCGATACTGCCTTTAAAAAACTATCCTTACTCTTTTTCCATGATAGCAAAGCTTTTGGTAGATCGGACTTGGAGTGCATATAGAAACCCGCTGTCCTGTAATAATTGGATGCCCTTAGATAGGCTTCTTTAGCGGAGACTGGATCAGCATCTTTTTCCATATTTTGCGCGAATTTAAATATACGCTCAGCAGTGCTTAACCATTCATTGTACCAGCTTAGGTCATCACCATCTTTTATGCGCCTTGCCGTATCGATACATTCACCTATATCCGCACCCCCCTCATAAGAATAACCCATCGTTCTTATGAACTCAAAAATGAAACTTTTATCTTTGAAGATCAAGTCATCATACCAGTTTTTTGGTAATTCAGTAGCTCCTTCTATGCCGGGATCTTTTGGGGTTACTGCAATTTTTTTATCACTGACTTCCGAAAAGATTATTTTTTGCGTGAAAAATACCAAAAGCGCGAGCATTGTTATTATAAGTAGATATCTTTTAAGCATGCTGGCTACCCCCGTTGTTTTTAACTTCTTCTCACATGTTATTTTGCGATCTGCTTGTCAGAGGCAGGTAGGGAATTCGGATATATAAAGTCTAAAAATCCTAAGGCAGCCAAGGAGATGCCGTATTTTTTTGTTATATTCAAGGTGGCTATGTTAAATTTCATCTCACCGGTCTGTTTTAGGCCTCTGATGCTCAGTTCATGTTTTAATGATTTAGTCAATTGCATAACCGCGTCTTGTTTTGCGTTTTTAGGATCTATCTTCTGACAGGGGTATATTCGCTCGTATTCCGCCGCGAACCCTCCTATCTTGACTCCTTTTTTATTTACTGCCCATACGCGCCCTACCCCTGCCACAACTGTGTCTCCTTTTACCCCGCCTGCCTTGGCCATAATAGCCTCTAAGACAGCCCCATGATGGAACTTATCCTTCACCTTTTCTATAGGAACTTCGTAAGATTCTATTGGTAAAACAGATGTATAATACATAACATTAAAATTCTCTATACCAGCCTGCTGAAGAGCAAGATCATACGAAAATGTTTCGTACGGATCAGGCGGAATGCCCTCATCAGATTCACCGACTCCGGTTACCGCTATGTAAGTGGCCGGTATCCTGGTGCCGACTTCTAATTGCGCAAAAGACAGGCTTGTTGAAAATAAAAAGACCAATATGATACATGCTGTCCAGAAAAAATTACTTTTTTTCATCTCTTCCCCTTATTAAAAACCGTTAAGCTACCTTTCGACCTTACTGAGAGACCAAACAACCCACAAGATTGACGCGCTTGCGATCAAAAAGAGCGTATCCGATAAGCCAGGCGGAACAGGTACCGATAGAAATCTACTGATATCATAGAACACATATATACCAAAAGTCAAACATATGCCTAAGCCATAGATCTTTTTCTTCTTTACAACGATAAGTATGCCCAGGGCAGCTACGATTATCTCCGCAATAAGTGAGAGTATTTGTACTATATTCATTTATTCCCCCTTCTTAGATAAATTCTAATCCACTAATACATTCGGCACAATATAATCTTCTTCTGAAGATTCATTCTTATGCCCTCTTTCCTCCAGAGTAATGTTGTCAGCTATCTTTTTATTCTGAAAAATATAGTAGTCTATAGCTATAGAGTCACCTTCTGACAGGTCTGATAGCGACATTATTGTCGCAAAGCCGGTCTTTGAGTTAATAAAGTATGTATTGTCTAGCACGGAGCTTATCTTTTTGCCTCCATTGCTCTCTGTTAAAACCAGACTTTTTGAATCAATATCTATCCCTGTCACTTCTCCATTTACATAGAAACTTATCTCTTGCTGGGCTGCTTCTATATCTGATTCTGTTTCATCCCTTGCCGTCTCCTCAGCGTCGCCCTCATCCCATGAAGCCTCAACACACCCCAAAGGCAGAAGCGCTGTCACAGATAAGACGAAACAACAATATGCTGCTATAAATATTAAATATTTTTTCATAGTTTAAACAACTTCCATAGTAGATGGCGGCTTTTTAGCTATATTATATGTTACGCTAACCACGCCCGGGACTTCAGCGACAATCCTATCGCCAAGCTTATCCAGGGTATCGAAATCAAGCCTTGTTGGCTGTGCGGTTCTGGCATCAACGCTATCCCAGCATCTTACCTCTATCTGAAGGCCAAAGTCTCTTCCGCCATCGCGTATACCCGTTACCCTGTCCTGGTGCAGGATCGCCATATACTGAAAAGCTCCTGACGCGGATAGCTCTTCTTCAACAATGCTTGTAGCTATGCGAACGGTATCTATCTTCTCCTGTGTCACTTCACCGATTACCCTCGCGGCTAAAGCCGGACCGGGGAAAGGTATACGATTAAAAGCGGATTCGGGAAGCCCAAGAGCCTCAGCTACCTTCCTGACTCCATCTTTACGCAAATGGATCAGAGGTTCAATGATCTTGTATCCGAAAGTCTTCTCAGGATCTATCCCAAGCTGCGCAAATACATTATGCTGTCTCTTTATGCCCGCTACTGTTTCATCTACATCTGTCAGGATGGTTCCCTGCAAAAGATATTTTGAGCCGCTTTTCCTTACCAGGTCACCAAAGATATCTTTATAGAAAGTCTGGGTAATCGCTTCCCGCTTTTCTTCAGGATCGGTGATGCCTTTCAAGGCTTTGAAAAACTCCTTCTTAGCATCAAGTATCTCTATATCAACACCCAGGCTTTTGAATAGATCAGCTATCTTTTCTGGCTCATCTTTTCTCATGATACCGTTATCGATAAAATATGTCTTGAGCTTTTTACCAAGGGCTTTATGTCCCAGCATGGTCACTGCCGAGGAATCCACGCCTCCTGATAGGGCGTTTATCGCAAAACCGTCCCCCACCAATGAAGATATCTCTTTACATTTTTCATCTATAAACTTCGCCGTGTCCAGGCTTCCTGCTTTTAACTCCAGTGTTTGGGCCATCACAATACCTCCTTTTGTTTTTTAGCTAGGGCGTCACAAAAGTGCCGCCCTTGATTACAAAGATTACTAAATGACAGATTACAGAGATTGTTTATCGACTATGTAACCGCTGTAATCTCTTTGAAAATCACTGTAATCATAGGCTAAAATTAGTTTCGTGACAGCCTATTTTTTAGCCTTGTTAGTATTTGTTTTGTATATTGCCGTTAAGTCGTAGGTTGTGTAAAGTGTCTGACTCTATTCATAAAACCGTCCCATTACCTCTGAATTATTCACGGAAGATAAATAAAGCCGCTGTTAAAGCGGCCCCGACTAAATATACGGCTATTGTATTTCTAACAAAGTATGGATACGCCATCAAAAGGATACCAATGGTCAAAGTCCTAAACACTAAGTTTCTCTTTCCGTATATGAAGGCAATAAAACCGATACCCCCAAATAAAAAACCTCCGATTAAGCCCCCCAGGGAAAATCCTGCTATCAGGCCATTCTTTAACGCTCCGTTACCGGTATAATTTTTAGCGACTTCGTTAATTGTGTTTTGTATATCCTGACAATGAGCTTGCGATGCAAATAAGCATACTATAATTACCGACAATATAACTATCATATAGATTCTCCATTTTAAAATAAGTGTCTAATCCATTTCTAACTAAGCGGCATAGCAAAAAAGTACTTCCAAATAATAGCAGCAGCTATTCCATGCGATATCGCTACGCTCCAAATACTGCCTGTTTTTTCATATAAATAGCCCCATACAACTCCAGCAGTGCCGATTAGCACAAGCAAAACAATGCTTTGCGTGATAGGCAGAATTATAAATAGATAAAAATGGATCCCTGAGAATAAAGCCGCTGTTATCCAGATAGAGACCGGCCTTGCGACTCTATTGCCTATCTTCATCTGGATAAAGCCTCTCCAGAAGAGTTCTTCACCCAGGCCTATGGCCAGTATCATAAACAAGCCATATAACAACATGCCTTTTAAGCTGGAGCTCATTGCTAAAAGTTGATAGCCCAGCTCTCCTGACAGGGCAAACTCTATCTTCAATGCCCCGATCGCGAGGCCCATCTTCTGCGTATTATCAATAGCGTAATTGGTTAAACCAAAAAGCTGCAAGATCTTTCCGCCAAGCATGCCAAGGACCAGCCCGCTCAAAACCCCTAAGCCGATGGATAAGAATAACGATCTCCTTTTTATACCTAAGGAAGATAATGGCTTATTAAGATAGGCGACCTGCCAGAGAATCGGTATTGAAAAGGAAAATATGAATGATCCGTAAATGCCCTTGATTAGCAAAGCGCAAGGTATCGCGATAGCTACAAAAGCTATGATTAAGCGGGGTAAGTTTTTCATAAGAAACGTAAATTCTCTACTATTGCCAACGGTTTTAGCTGCTCTAATACCAGCGTCTCCACCGCTGGTGAGCACCCACATTCCTGACACACCTCAGTGTCATATATGCCTTTTCTGCAACAGCATGGGCCAATCTTACCTTGGTTTATTACAACACTTGAGCTTACCGGCCGTTCCCAACTATTATGTTTAAGCATTTTTATACCATCAAAGGTATTAGAGACTCTTGATGGATGCCTTCTTTTTATTTTATGTATTTTGTTTATTGCTTCTTCTTTTTCTGACATGCTTAACATCATATCTCTATCAAGCCCAAGATATGGTGTAAAAAGATGAAACAGTATTCCTCTTATATTTTTGCGTTTCAGAATATCCTCTACCGAACTCTCTAAATCGTATATGTTCACCTTGCTTATTGTGAAGTTGATATAAATACGCTTATGCTGACTGGTATCTATATTTTTTTGAACTTTTTCGTATATATGACCTCTAATTCTATTATGCTCCTTTGGGAAGCCATCCAGGCTCACCCACAAATAATCTGCTCTTGATTTCAATTCATATGTACCATTAGTACATACAACTATACGAAAAAATCCTAATTTTTTAGCGAAATCAATAACATCTTCGATGGTCTGTTTATCATCGTGCCACAGAAATGGCTCTCCACCTGTTATTACAAGCATACGCGAACCCATCTTATATAATGTTTCGATATCCCTCGTGACCTCACTAAAAGATAAATCTGGGTATCCCAGGTTCGATACTATGCAGTGCTGGCAGCTTAGATTGCACTTATCTGTAAGTATAATAGAACTTGTCAAAGGTATTTGCCGTCTTTTGCCGCTGGCTTGAAAGGCCCAATTTAGATAGTAAGATATTTTATTTATCATTCTATAGGGAAATCTTGCTCGGCCACGGCACATTTTGGCATACAGACCATACTTTGCTCACATAGTTTAAGGCATAATGATTTTGTATTAAGTGTATCCAGTGAGCGCCGATTTTATTTAGGTTTAACGTTGTCGTATTAGCTGCATTGGTAAAGTTTAGCCACCTGGCTAAATTTAACAACAATCCAAAATCTTTTTGTATATCAACTTCAAATTCTTCCTTATACATCTTTTTGCAAACTTTTGTTTCATATAAGCGCCAATAGAGCCAAAAGAGTTTTCTCATCCTTTCGCTGACATCCATTCTTAACGCTATCGGCATCTTATTTTTCACCACTTTTATATATTCGTATAGCGAAAAAGTATTAAAATAAAAGCCCTCGCCGGTATAGGTAGCGGCCCCGGGACCTAATCCTATGTAATAATCTCTTGTTACAGAAGAATATGCTCCCGTCTTATTTTTATTAAACCCCCAAACAGTTGATTGATGATACGAGTTTTGCTTAAAAAACTCACATATTAAATAGTACATCTCTTTTCTTGTTTTTACAGGGGGCATTTTTAACCTTTTTATCCTCATATATTTGCCCACTGTGGTATAAGGAAAAGTGAATAAAGGGTAGCAAGTTACTTGGTCTGGGCTAAAGGATAAAGATTTTACAAGGTCTTCACGCAATTCTTCGGTACTTTGCCCCGGGTATGCAAAAATCAAGTCCATATTGAATAAGTCAAAGTTTTTTCTTTTCACAATCTCAATTGCTCTCTCTGCTTCGTCTGCAGCGTAGTTTCTGCC
The DNA here is from genome assembly GCA_043823785.1 of Candidatus Omnitrophota bacterium. Lineage (GTDB taxonomy): Bacteria > Omnitrophota > Gorgyraeia > JABMRG01 > JABMRG01 > JBDRAM01. The sequence goes on along the minus strand of JBDRAM010000064.1, from coordinate 28,397 downwards.
AACAAGAGAAAGGTATTTTTTACTGAAACTCTGCACACCAAGACTTAAATAATTAACTCCCAAATCCTTAAGCATGTCAACCTTGCCGGTGTCAATATCGCTTGGTATGGTTTCTATGGCGAGAGGTCCGGTTACATCAAAACGCTTTCTTAATTCATTTAGAATCATATTTAACTCTTCCATTGCCAGCGTTGGAGTTCCACCTCCGATATAGATTGATGTAAACCTTCTCTTTCCAACCTTGTCATGATATCTTTTAATCTCATGAAGAATGGCTTCTTTGAATTCATTGACTAAATTTTTATTATAAAATACTTTTGTGTATGGGCAATAAGGACACATACTTTTGCAGAAAGGGATATGAATGTATAGGCCAAATTCTTTTTCGGGGTCTATACGCAACGAATTGCCATCGTTGGCATAGAATATATAGTCATCGTTTTTATCAGATAAGATATCTCTCGCTATTTTTGTGATCATATTTTTATTATTGAATTGAAATCTCCCAGACGCTTTATGTCCCCGCGGGATCTGGATCTGACCCCAATTCCTGCCAATGACCTCTTTTATATCCCCGCTACTGGCATGTCTTTTGGGTAGGTTATAGTAAACTCTATGTCAATCTCTTGTTTAGCCTTTGGGCTTAAGGCAAGTTCCCAGAGCATAACCCCTTCCTTGTCCTGATATTTTCTATCCTTTGGCTCTAGACTTATCTTTATATCCTTTACTTCTATCTTGTCTGTCATTGAAACAGGTATACTATCTAGTAATTTAACCTTCGCGGCTTTTTCTTTCAGATTTTCGACAGTTATCTTAAAATGCATGCTTCTGACAATGGTCTGACGCTCTATTTTTCCAAAGAATGTCTCGTCTATCTTATCCTTTATCTTTTCTCTCTTGACCTTTATATCCCTGTCAGCCCCAAGACTTATTTCAAAATCTTCACCAGGCCGTTTTTCGGTTATAAAGGTCTTTCCGACATATCTGCCGGCAAAATATACGTTCAGGGGGCCTGCCAGCAGCTCTTTATCTGCTGTTGCATTGCATATAAGAAATGTTAATGGTGTTATTTGCGGGGCCGTGTAATGGTAAAATGCGCCTTTTATATCTTTGGAAAATAGCGGCAATACGGTCTCTTGATCCTTAGATTCAATAGTTATCGCCTGCGGCATCTCATATTCAAACGAAAAGGGAAGTTCCTTCTTTTGTGACTGTACGAATTCTGCCTCATGAGGTTCTGGTAGTTCAGGCGACATCTCTGCAAGATCATATTTGTCACTATACTCACTCGTTTTCTCTTTAAATTCTGTACGCGCCATCGATCTCTTTGCAATAGGTCTTGCTATATTCAAACCCCAAGTATTAAGCGCGGGCAGGCCTACGCCTTTTAGTGGTATTACATTTGATATTGACAGCTTTATGTCCTGCCAATCCTCGCCTGTCTGCTGCGTAATCTTTGAAAACATAATAAGGCTTACAGCATCAAGGCCTAGCGGAACATCGACCTTATATAAAGGGCTCCAGCGCGCATTATAAGCTATATATGTTGCCAGGATACGAACTTCCTGATCGCTTTTAGAGTTAAATAAGACCTCAATAATCTTTTTAATCTTACGGTTCTGCTGGTTGAATTGGTCAAGCTCTCTTTGCGCTACTTCTATGTCCTTATATATTTCCCTTATTTTTACATCCAGAGACTGTTCATTAGTTTTGATAACCTTGAAGCTATCTTCCAAAAACGTAAGTGCACTTGCCAGATCTTCCGCCTTTGGAAAGTTTGTTTTTATCTCTTCAGGAACCTGCGTGCCGGAGAAGTCTATAACTGAATTCAGAAACCGCTCCTTTTTTACAAGGATATCCTTCTCATCTTCAAACCGCCTTTTTGTATCTCTAAAGGCTTCTATCTTTTTTACAAGAGCCTTTATGTTTTCCTGCTGAGGTTCTTTTAGATATATCTCCTTATATTGCACGCTCAAGATCTCGCCGTCACCAAAAACGCGGGCTGATACAGAATCACTATCAACGTTAAAAGCGTCTACCCCTATATGTAATACATTCGGGCCTTTGACAGCTCTTGTAACGGCCTCCCTCTCGATCAACGCCTGATCAGAAAAAAGTGTTACCTGCTTTATCTTAGAAGTTACTGTCTCCTGGCCATACGCGCTCGTTGCCAGAAAAAGAAAAACTAGACACGATATAATAAATTTTCTCATCGTTTCCTCCTATGGTTTTTGTATCCTTGGCTCGGGTTCATGGGTCTGCGAAATTCCGAAATTCTGGGACACATCACTTAATTATGAATTATGTAATGTGTCCCCGGAATTCGCCCCCGGAATTCGCCCGGAATTCGTCCCCGGAATTCCCGCGTAAATATTCTTTTCTACTTATTTCAACTACACGGTATCTTCGTAATTTTACTTTCTTTACCTTTCTTACGGTCTCTATTCCAGTAACAACTTTGCTATTGCTCGGCTTATAATGAGTTCTAGCACCCTTTATATTTTCCCTTCGCCCTACTATTCTGCGAACCTTTTTAACCATCTTTTTTTAAACTCCATGTAACCAATCGTAATGCCAGAACAATTCATTCTCATGCCCCTGACATCGATAGTCTTTTAAATTCATTCTGGTATGGACTCATCAGCTCATGGAAAAGGGGACAGACACCTTTTCTACCTTTTTTAACACATGCTTCACTTAAACATCTCCTTCATGCTCTCTAATGACTCCTAAGAAGATTTCGCCATACTTCTCTAGCTTTACTTCTCCAACACCGCTTATGCTTAGAAGCCCTTCTTTTGTCAACGGTTTAGATTGTGCCATACCCCTTAACGCACGATCGTGAAATATTACATACGCGGGCTTGCCTGCACTTTGCGCTATTTCCGCGCGTTTTTCCCTTAATTTTTCGAATAATACTAGGTCATAATCTGAGGAATCCTCATCCATCCTGCGCCTTCGTTCTTTCATTATTTCTCTTGAACGGGTAATAACTGGCGGTTTGGCAAGAACTGGTATTACGCTACCTTCGAGTATGCCTTTGGCTTTTTCGGTAACCGTTAGTGTTTGATATTCCTGCTCTCTCTTTAATATTCTCTGACCAACCATCTGTTCAATTATGTTTCGGACATACCGTACCGAAGGTGCTTCCCTCAGAGCTCCAAAACTCTCTATATTCTGATGATTAAGTTGAGTGATTTTCTCAGTTTCTTTCCCGCACAATACATCGGCTACATGCGCACCACCGAACCTTCTTACTTCCATCACGCATTTAATCACTTTCTTAACGATATTCACGGTGTCATCAAGCATATCTATTTCACCCAGGCAATAATCACATGCTCCGCACCCGTCCCCTTTATACTTCTGGTCAAAATATTCAACCAGCGCCTTATGTCTGCACACGGGCACTGCGCAGTAATTATACATTTTATTAAGCTTACCTCTGTCAATATCGCCCCTCACATTGTCTTGGTCGATCCAGTAAATATGGTTACGGTAATCTGCGGCAGAATAGAACATGTAGCAGAAGGAAGGCAAGTTATCCCTTCCCGCACGTCCTACCTCCTGGTAATACGCTTCGGTACTCTTGGGCATGTTAGCATGTATTATAAACCTGATATTTGACCTATCGATCCCCATGCCAAAAGCGATAGTTGCTACCATTAGATTGACCTTTTCGGACTTAAAGCTCATCTGATTGTCATGCCTCTCCTCGTCTGAAAGATCAGCATGGTATCTCAAATTATCAAACCCCAATTCCTTTAATTTTTCAGAATATTTATTAACATCGTCTTTTTTCTTGCAATATATAATACCCGGCTGCCCTTCGTGCTGTTTTAATATGCCCTTAATATTTGTAATTATATTTCCTTCATTCAAGCTTACGCGATATGTAAGATTAGGCCTATCCATATAACCCTCAAATACAAGCGGATCATCAATATGTAATTGTTCTAAAATATCTCTTTGAACAACCTTTGTAGCAGTAGCAGTAAAAGCATGAATACCGCAATCAGGAAATGTTTCTTTTAACTGCTCCAACTCAGACCTATAATCAGGCCTGAAATTATGCCCCCACTGGCTCACGCAGTGTGCTTCATCGATTACAAAGAACGAAATGTCCGCGGATTGCAACATATCTTTTGTGTAATCATTTCGTAATCCCTCTGGCGCCAGGTACAATATTTTAATCTTACCTTCGAGTATCTTTTCTTTAACGGAACGCTTCTCCTCAAAAGTAATGCTTGAATTCCATACATCTGTAGAGATACCCATCTCTTTAAGGCTATCAACCTGGTCTTTCATCAAAGATATTAAAGGAGATACAACAACCGCTACGCCTTCTTTCAGCAGCGCAGGCAACTGATAACACAATGATTTACCGCCACCTGTAGGCAATATGGTCAGGCTATCATTCCCATCCAGTATTGCCTTTATACTATCCTCCTGGAATGGCATAAAAGAATCATAACCCCAGTATTCACGGAGTGGCTTATATATATCCACTTGGTAGATCCCCCGGACGTTTTATGTTACCTTCTAAAATATAATAAGTTACGAAGGAAATATTTTGTTAATATTTGTTTTGCTCTTATGGCTCTTATGGAAACGTGTCACTTTATGACACGTTCCCTTTTACATTTGTCACGAAACTCGTCTTAATCGGTGTAATCAAGAGCGGCGCTTTTGCGGCGCCCTATTTTCTTTTCGGAATGCGCCTTTTTATTCTTAAGCATCTTATCTTTTGCCCTGCGGGAACGTTTTCGTTTCTGGCGCCTTATCTTCTCTATCTTCTTCCGCGCTTCTGCCTTTTTGCCTAAAACAAGAGATTCAATTTTATTAACGAGTATTCTTCTGGCAAGAAACCTGTTCAGGGCTTGAGAACGTTCTACCTGGCACTTGACCTTAGCGCCCGTGGGATTGTGTTTGATATAAACACACGTGGCCGTCTTATTGACATTTTGCCCGCCTTTTCCACCAGCGCGTATGAACACCTCTTTCAAATCAGATTCTTTTATACCCAACAAGGCCATCTTAACTTTTAAGGCACCCTCTTTGTCTTTTCTTATACCGAAATCCACCCTGCCCTCCGCATGCATAAAAAGGAATTTCTGTTTTGATTAATGGCCGTTTAAGCCGCCTGTCACTTTATGACACGTCCCCTTTTACCCGTTAGCAGCCTTGATACGTTCTTCTGCCTTCTTGCGATAGTCTGCTTGGCCATGACTACCTGTAAGCCTCTTTTCTGTGCTTGACCCTATAAATCATTATTTCTTTTACGGTCTCATCGATCCTATATAGAATTCTAAAATTTCCGACTCTGACTCTATAGCCCTCTTCTATGGTAAGCTTTTGGGACCCAAGAGGCCTAGGAGTGTTTGATAGAGAAAGTATTTTCTTTTTTATCGATTCAAAATCCTTGCCGTGAATATCACCCAGGTCTTTTTGAGCCTTGGGGATAATTTTGAGGGCATACTTCATGTTTTTCTCTTTTTTAGATACTCGTCAAGATCTGAGGCAGATTTCTCTTGATAGCGCAGCTGCTTAAGCTCTATAATATCTTCTGCCATCTCCTCTCTCTCAAGCTGCTCCCTGAGAGCTTTTTCTACAAAAAACCCTTGTTTCATGCCGTGCGCCTGGCAGAAGTCCCTTATCTTTTCAATCAAGGATTTCTCTATCTTAATAGAAAATACATTTTTCATCGTTATCACCTCCGCTACAAGTATACAATAAAAAGTAATATATATCAAGTAAAAGTAAGTAAAGCATTACTTTTTTCTGTAAAAAGCTTTACTTTACCAATTTCTTAAAATGGATAAAAAGGCGACCCCAGTTTTTACTGTCTTTATCAATGCAGGGATACATCTTTCGTATATGCTTTTGTTCAAGAAAGCGCAGAACGTGTTTTTTTAACTGACCGGAACCTTTACAGGTATAATCTCAACTAACTTAATACCCTTAGAAGCTGCCTCGTTGATTACACGGGTAAGTTCAGTATCAATCGATTTCCCCTTATTGGAAATATCATGTAGGTCAAGCTTAAGTTTAGCCACTATTAAAACCTCTTAGAGCTTTTCAGCTTATCTTTCTGCGCCTGCTTTCTTTCTCTTAATAGTCTTGATACGTTCTTTTGCCTTCTTGTGATAGTCTGCTTGGCCATTAGGCTAATCCCTCTTATTCTAGGCGGTTTTCAGCTTCTGCTTTAACTGCGTAAGCCTGTATTTGGGTATCTTATAGGTCTCTATCTTCAAGAAATAGCCTAGTGATAGCAAAACTTTAGCTAGTGTTGAGATACTGCTAAATTCACCGTTTTCGATCTTTGATATCTGTTGCTGTGAAACAGAGAGTTTTTCAGCCAGCTCGGCCTGAGTTAAATTATTTTCTACTCTGTGCTTGATAATCTTTTTCGCTATCTCGGCCTTTTCAGAATCGAGCTCATAGAGTTCTTTGAAAAGAAGGTCGTTCTTCTTTTTATTCAAATGTGCTTTTACGCTTTTTAGCCGGCTTTTCATTACTGTCACCTCTTTTCTATATACCGGTTCCTTCTCTGTCTAGCAAGTTCTATTTCTTTTATTGGAGCTTTCTGGCGTTTCTTCCTGAATGCATTTGTTAATATTATCTTATTGCCGATGAAAAAGAAATACAATATTCTTATTGCGCCTGCCTGGTCCTCGAATCTTAACTCATAAATACCATCGCCCAAAAGTTTGGCATGTGGCTCAGGTAGTCTCTTGCCAAATTCTTCTAGCAGCTCTATCTTATAGAAGAACTTTCTTTGTGCCGTGATGTCCAATGAATCAATAAAATCTCTTACCGGGACTCTTCTGTTTGATAATACAAAATAATGTGCTTTATATATTGCCACTTCCATCATAAGTATACAACTAAATAGTTGTATTGTCAAGGCTTATTTAAAAGTTTTAGCAAATATGCGCTCGCCAAACGCATGTCTTAACTTGATGTTCCAAAAATGGAACATCAAGTTACATGGCTAATGATTACCATGAAAGCCTATCCTGCGCTTCTGCTTCTCAGGAGGCGTCATAAGCTGGCGGATCGCTTCAAAGATGGCCTGGATTCCAGAGTCGTGCTTCTCTATTTTGCGCTCAAGCTGCTCTAGCTTATGAGCGAGCTCTTTGTGAGTAGATATGATCTGACGAAGCTTTACAAAAGCGCGCATTATAGCAATATTTATTTAAAATGGCACGATTGCTATTTAAAACACCTGAAAGCATCGCAACTCCTTGTTCTGCAAAGGCATATAGCTTATATCGTAAGCCCATTTTGGCAGAATTGGAGGTCGCAAAATGCGACTTTAAAGACTCCATCTTGAAGTCACAATTTGTGGCTTCAAGTTAGATTGCCCGCGTGGCCTAAACCGGTGCTAATTTGTCACCAGTCCTACCCTTATCTTTTAAGCCCTCACTTATATAGACGTAAATGAGAGCCATTTTCTTTCAAAAAAATTAAAAAAATATCGGATTTAATGAGGAGAATATAAGGGTCTTTAAGCTGGAATTCGGCGTAAATGGCTGGAAATTAAGGTGTAAGGGTGAAATCAGGCGGCAGCGTTGATCTGTGTTTCAAATTCGTTATCTGGCAAAGACTTTCTGATGGGTCTGAGCGGATCCGGCTTTTCTGCGATTATAAAATCCCGCAGACCTAACATTTTTTGTGGAAATAGTGCCAAATGGGAAATAGTACGGAAATCGCATTTTTCGAGAGCCTCCATCATATCTTTAGCCGTGTAAAATTCATATTTTGTTCCTGTCGGACTTTGAATTCTGTAATGCGGATAAAACACTATGGCATCTTTTCCCCCTTCGTATCGAGAAATAAGCCTATCAAAGATTATTTTTGACGTTGGGTGAGGCTGAACAACCACAATATGGCCCCCCGGTCTTAAAAATTTATGAATATCTTCTATTCCCTTATCCAAGCTGTTCAGATATCCTATTGATTCACACAGTAGTATAGTGTCAAATGAGCCCTCCGGAAACTCTAAGTGGTTTGCATTAGCAATAACATAAGGTAGATCGGCTTCCTTAAGATACCTATCGTTTATATCTGCGCATAATACAGTATGCCCCATCCAGACAAGCTCCTTTTCCAACTCCAGCCTTCCCGGCCCTATCGAAAGTATCCGCTGATTTCTTCCTAATCTATCTATCTTATCAGCTATTACCCGCATGGCCTCAGGTTCTTCCGAAATGAAATACCGTGGGTGGCCTGAATGCTCGCTTGATAATCTGCCGCTGTTTCCAGATGAAGAGGACTTATTACCAGAACTTCCCTTACCTCTTTTTAGCTTGCTTGCAAGCGGGTCACTTCTTTTCGTGGTGCGTTTTGATTTTGAGGCCGTTTTTGATTTATGCTGTTTTTGCTTGGTAAGATATTTTGCCTGTGCAACTTCTGTGCCAGAAACTACAGCGCTATCCTCAAAAGCATCAAAATTTATTAAAGTATCGATAACGTAGGATAAAGCTTCCCTGTCTTTATTGTTAAGCAACTTAATGATAGCAATTATGCCCATTGGCACAAGGAATGATAGCGCTACTGCATTAAATTGTATAGAATGTATGAGTATGTATGGAGTTACCGTAGGATATAGCCTGGGTGATCTCTTAAACAACTCCCAGTTTGACCGTATCTCCCATAGCATCCTCAAGAACAGAAACCAAAATAGAGAATTGTAGCGCTTCAGAGAGGTCGCAAGAATCTTATCGTAATACAATCCGATAGAGCGCCTTGTAGCTAGATACTTAAGCATGCCGCGCCAAAGCGCGAGGTTGGAGGTAAAAAGGATGTGACCACTTGCAGTATCTTTGCCATCCTGCAGTACATTTGAATACATAGACTTTGGAGCAACTGAAATGCCTCGTACGTTATCCAGAGATTTTAGGAGTAACCTATCCTTGGTAGCTTTAGCAACAGACCATACACGGATAAAAGCTGCGGCAACTCTTTCTTCAGCTTTCTTAATGCTCATAAAAGTCCCCGGTAGATATCCGGCTATTGATACAAATGCATACAGGCCGAAAGGCACAAACAATAATTTCATAATCAATATATTATCTACAGAAATATCTTTAAGCAACTCTGTGCGGTAGATCCAAAGCAAAATACTTACAAAATTTAGCGATATGGCAAATATAGCGATTCCAAGCATATCGGATAAGACTTTAACTGAGATCTCCCTCTTTGGAACGTCAAATGAAACAGCGCCACGATCTCCTTGTTTGCTTGCAATTCTGTTTTGTTTGTTTATTTCATGCACAAAGAATATAGAGCCATTGAACAAACATGCTGCCACTAAAGTACCGGCCAGTGTCAAAGGTGTAGAGATGTGCCTGGTTAGAAAGAAAGCAAAAATAAATATTAACAGGTAAAATACGGGTTTTAGATAAAACGGCGTCTTAATCTTCGTTCTTGCCTGAGCAGAAATCTTCTCTTCGTTCACTGGAGAGCCAGGGCTTGCCGATTTTACAGAATAAACGTTCTGGTGAGATGCAGGCCGCAGAGCATACGCATCTACAGGCATACTTGTACCAAGGTAAGCCACAATCAAAATTATAGCTATTACTTTTCTATACATACACATATTGTCCTTATATAGATAATACTTTTTTAAAGTATACACTATGAAATCAAAAAAACAAGTTTTTGAATGAAAAAAAATGAAAAATTTTATACCTCTCTCCTCTCCTTCTATCAAGAAAATAGCTCTCCAATGGGCATAAAAATAGAGACTGCCCCCTATCGCTTGCCTCTTGCTTCTAAGGGCTGTCCCTATTTTTTATATTGCTATCTTACTGCTTCGAGCTTCTGGATACGGTGCTCGTGATTTTCTGTGACCGTGTCGAGTTCCTGCTCGACCTTTTTGACCCTTGTATCGACTTCTGCTATTGCTGTTTCTACTCTATCGAAGCGTTGTTCCATTCCATCAAAGCGCTGTTCCATTCCATTAAAGCGCTGCCCCACTCCCTTGAAGCGTTGTTCCATAACATTCTTAACCTCGCTTACATCCTGCTTAACACATGTGAGCTCGGAATCTATCCTATCTATCTTGGTATCGAGAACTTTATGCCCTTCGCCTATAGTCTTTACTTCCGAATAGATCTTCTCAAGCAGTACATTCTGCTCTCTACTGGAATCATAATTTGGCGTGGAATCGACTTTTGATTTTTTCTTCATGGATTCTGTCTCCTTCTTATTGCAGGTATATCACTATAGCATACCGTAACGCGATATGCAAGAATTTTTTACCAGCCCAAAACACTATAGTAATTTATAGTCAGATACTATATATAGTCATTGATAGTAGCTGAAGAGATCCTTAAGCGAGTAGTTTCTTTTCGCGGCCTTGTTTAACGCATCGAGAATCTTGCATTGCACATTAGGCGTCAATCTTCTGCCGTTTTTAGCACGCCCTATCATTTTATGCGTAATCTGCTCTGCTGAAACATGCACAATGTCATGCGGCTTTAACCCATGTTCTGCCATTATTTTCGCGATAGGCTGTTCACCAAGATTTCTTTCAGCAGTATCATTCATTTTTGCGTATCCGCGATTTCCTCATTTGATGGTAATTTCAGCATTTTTATCGCTGGCAAAGACGCGCCGGCTATTCCTTCAAGATCGCCATGCAGGCCAACAGTATTTGCAATGACCCTTTCTATGTTCTTCTCTCTTTTTGCCCATTGACGCTGCGTTGCCGCCTTTTCTCTTTCAAGGTCGCCTTTCATTCCTATAAACCCTTCGACTATGGCTTCTACGCGGTTCTTAAATTCGGGCCCTGTTAGGTAATTATAGACTATTTCCATCTTGCCTTCCTTGCCTGCCTGAACCATTCTTTCGTTAGCAGCTTTTATTAAAACGACCCTTAAGGCCAAGGCTAAGCTGCAAGCTGACGGAATATCAGCTACCCATACACCATCTATTTGGCGAAAGTGGTGAAAACCACTTGGAAGGGTTTCTGAAACTATAACTGCGATATCCGCCTTCGCGTCTCTCTGGTCATCTTTTACTTTCTGGATCCATTTATCACTCCAGGCCTTAGTTCGTTTTGTTTCCCAAAGAATTTTTCCACAGTATCTGCCAGACTGGGTATTGATGGTCTGTAATATATCGCCGCCTTTAACCCCGGGAGATACAGGTTCAATCACGTCGAAAGGGGAATCCTGAGACAACATATCTTCAAGCGCCATCTCCAGCACTTGGCCTTGTATTTTCTGTGACCCCTGCTCTGCCTTACGCTTAAGTTCGTCTATCTGTTTTCTCATAGCCTCAAACTGCTTCTCTTTTTCAGCGTCTTTAAGCTCGCGCTCCTTCGCGGCTATCTGCAAAGTCTCTTCTCGTATCTTGCTGCGCTCTTCATCAACTTTTCGCGCAACCTCTAACTCAAGCTTCTGCCTTTCTTTTTCAAGCTCACGCTGTTTAGCGCGGAATCCCAGCTCTGTTTTTTGGGCGTCTTCTAATTCTTTCTGCGTCTCAACAAGCTGATCCTGCATTGATTTGATCTCTCTTTTGTCTTTCGCGCTCGCTTCTTTTAAGGCCTCTGATCTTATTTTTTCTCTCTCCTTTTCTAATCTAGCCTCGATATCCAGGTCCGCGGATCTCTCTTTATCCGCTAATTCGCGCTCTCTTTTGCGAAACGAGATCTCTTCCGCCTGCATCTTTTTAACTTGCTGCGTTTTTTCTTTCAACTGTTCTTCCAGGTCTTTTTTCTCAACCGCGCCTGCTTCTTCAAACTCTTTTCGTACCTGTTCGGTGAGTTTTGTTTTTTCGTGATTTAATTTATCACCATACTCTTGAATGTATTTGGCCTTTATTCCTTTTTCAACTTCCTGCACTATCGCAGTTGATAGCTGTATCTCTTTTCCGCAATTTGGGCAGTTTATAGTCTCTTGCATAATCTTGATCCCCTCCATTATCAATTTTCCGGGCACCTTATGTTACATTTTTTTAAGCGCGAAATATATCTCTCTGCATATCCACGCGTCGGTAGCAGCGTAAGCTATCTGCGCGTATGTAAGCGTCGGCGCATCCCATCGGGAGCACCGCGTCTGCTTGGATATCCTGAAACTGAATAGCAGAGCCGCCAGGCCGCGAATGCCAGCGTTTTTTATTCCTACCTTGGCTGCCATGCCCGCCAGTTCGATAAAACGTGAAGGCTCGAAGGGCACTACACTTTTTAGCTTCTTTATATCATCCGACACGCTGATGCCAGCTTTTATCACATTATGATCGGCCAAAACACCGGCAAGCGGTTTATGGGAATTAATACGCCCTATCTGGAATATGTATACCCCGTCTTCGGCAGCAAGCTGGAGCAGGGACGGCAGATAGGATTCGCCCTTCTTAAAAGCAGGCCTCGTCTCTGTGTCAAAACCCAAGACCTTCTCTTTGGTAAGAGACTGCATAGCCGCTCTCATCTTCGTGTCCGAATCTATCACATGTATAGGGCCGGTGCAATGCTTGATAGGCAGAGCGCTGATCTCTCCTTTTGATATAGAATGTCTATGTTTTTTTAAAATTAAACGCGGCACTTTTTAAGCATACCCTTTCTGTTCCTTATTATATCTAAGCTGCATATATTCTTCAATATCTTTTCGCTTCTCGGCATCGTGCGCTTTCATAGCCATGTCGAGCTCGGCGTAACAGAGATCTATCTTTTCCACCAACTTCCCAAGCTCTCTCGAAAGCTCGCTTCTTCGGATCGCTCCGAGGCCGCCTTTTCGCGAATCCTTAATTAACTCCGCGTTCATCTCCGCCGCTTCGGCCTCAGAAGAGATTATTTCATTCTCCAAGCTCTTGATCTTCACTTCCAGGGACTTTAGGCATTTCGATCTCTTCGCGTTAAGCTCCGCACGGGCCTTTCTTGTCATTTTCCTGTCATACCCTTTTGGCACGCGTCCTATCCAGGGGCCGGGCGAGGCAGAAAGAGCTGATTTGGGCAGAGTGACCGGCGCGCTGGAGGGGCTCAATGGCGCTCCAGGAACAGGCGGCTCAATGTTCAATGCAGTTTTCGGATCTGCTTGAGGCATATTCTCCTCATCTTCCCAACCGATCCTCTCCAGGAACTCCCGGTAATTGCCCGGGTAAAAAAAGACTTTGTCGTTCTTGAACACTATAAGCTTAGTCGCTACTTGGTTCAGGAAATGTTCATCGTGAGCTACCACAAGCGCCGCGCCCTCGAAATCTCTTACAGCATCCATCATCGCCTGGCAGGATTCAATATCAAGATGATGTGTGGGCTCATCTAAAATTAGGACATTGGAAGGCGCCACGAGAAGCTTTCCCACAAGAACACGGCTGCGCTCGCCTCCGGAAAGGACTTTGATCTTTTTCTCAGCGTCGTCTCCTGAAAACATCATTGCGCCGCATATCCCGCGCACGCGCGATCTATCAACGAAGGCCTTGCTTTGAGATATTTCTTCCTCAACAGTAAGCTCGTCATTAAGATCGGCTGTATTAGCCTGCTCATAATAGGCCGGGAGCGCTGCCACATGCGTTTTAACGCCGCCAGCCACAGGCTTAAGCAAGCCCGCAAGTAATTTTAAGAGCGTGGTCTTTCCCTTACCGTTCTTGCCTATGATGCATATCTTATCATGTTTGTTTATGGTAAAATTCAAACCGCTTATCAAATATGGCTCCTTACTGTTGTATGAAAACGTAAGGTCGTTTACTTCCATGATCTGCCGGGCGGGAAATGGCTCATGATTGAACGAAAATGACAACGTGCGGATATCCTCAAGCTTGTCCTGCTTCTTTGTCTTCTCAAGTTTCTTAATGATGGACTGGACGCGCTTGGCGTGGCTTGACTTCGAGCGGAACCTGTTCACATACTCCATGGCATGCTTGCGCTCTTTCATATCCTGTATGCGCCTCTTCTCGTATGTCTCCTCGTTTTTATATAGCTGGGCATAATATTTTTCCGTAGACCCTTTCATCTTCCGCATCAGGCCTCGATGTATTCCTACAATGTGCGTCGTCACGCTGTCGATAAGATCCCTATCGTGGCTTATTACGATCAGCTCATTTTTCCAGGACCGCAGGAACTTTTCAAGCCATCGTATCGAGACTATATCGAGGAAGTTCGTAGGCTCATCCAGAAGGAGCATATTAGGTTCAGTGACAAGGGCTTTGGCCAGGGCGATACGCATCTGGAATCCTCCGGAAAATTCCGAAGGGTTGCGGCCAAGGTCTTCTTCACGGAAACCAAGCCCGGTGAGGATCTTCTCCACCTTCCAGTCGCTGGCGATCTCTTCCGGGTCCAGCACAACGCAGCCTTCCTGCAGCACAGTGGGTTTAGTAAAGATCAGGTGCTGCCCGAGATATCCTATGGAGCAATTGTTGGGGCGAAAGACCTTACCCTCATCAGGCTCTTCTTCGCCGGTGATGATCCGAAACAGCGTAGTCTTCCCGTGGCCGTTACGGCCCACAAGCCCGATCCTTTCACCGGCGAGAATATCAAAACTCACGTCCGAGAAAAGCGTCCGGGTACCATAGCGTTTAGATATATTTTTTATAGATATCATGATGGAAAATTAGGGCCTTGTTTTATAATCCCCATTCCTTTTTCAAAAAATCATTTATGTCTTTTGCCGCGGCAGGATCTATTTCCTTATTCGTTTGTTCTGTTTTTGATTTTGGGGGCTCCAGCATGAATTGCACTGCTTTGACAGCAGCGCCATGGGCTTTGCAATTGTTTGTAACGTAGTTATCATTAGATATAACCCTTATAGCAGCGGAGTTTTTACTGTTTCTTACTATGGATATTATACGGTCGTCCGCGTCTTGTTTTGTTTTAGTATAAATACATTTTATCCCGCAGAGCGCCTCACCGCTGTTTAGGATTCCATCTCTTCCATCAAACACTATGCATATTTCACCTCTATATGCGTGTGTTCTTTTCCAAGTTAGCATAAAATTGGCTAGAGATTTTCTAGCGCTCTCCAAGCTTACGCTAAGATGCGCGGCAAGCTGTGGAATTTTGTGTATTACGTTATATCCGTCTAGTATAAGCTGCTGCATTTTGACCTCTTTGACTTTTGTTAATAACCTGACTCCTCCTGCCAGAGCCCAAAAGAGCTTTCCGGAAGTTTCTATTTTAGCATAAAACTTATCATTCACAAACCAATAAAAATATTAGATTAGAATAGAATGGATATGATAGGGTATTTTAAGTAAAAATTTAGCGCAACTGGCTGCAGGTTAAGAAGTAGAGGTTGCTGAAATATTCATAAAAACCACTCCAGCAACCTCTGATTACTGAGATTATTGAAGATTACTAAGATTTTATCAACGATAATGAATCTCTGTAATCTAAGTTAATCTCTGCAATCAAGAGATTGCTTTATGTTTTAAGGTTTTTTCAGCAATCTCAGGTAAGGGGGAAAAATTAGGCGGCGGCCCTAAATACTGCTCAGCCCATCTCAGGCCAAGGCCCGTTCCTTGTAATTCAATATACTTGCCAGAGTGAGCGGGCTGGGATCATCAATATCAACCGAGCTCCAGGCGTCCATCATATAGCTCTCGATATAGGCATAGGGCAGGAATCCGTAACCTCTCTTGCCCCATTCAACAGACCAGGAGTTTTTAAATTTTATGAGCCCCTTCTTGTCATCATAGCCTACCGGGCAAATCGCATGGCCGCCAAGAGCAGCTTCATTCTTTTTAGGCATGGGGACAAGGCCTGCTTTGGTCCTCATCATGCCTTCAAAAACCTCAACACCGATAACGCATGGGCCTTTATTGGCAAGTGTCAGGCGCAGTTCATTTAGATCAAGTATACGGGCATAGGTAAGAATACGGAATTTTTTGGCGTCAGAGACAGCGCCTTTTCGTGCCCTGGTCTTTTGAAGGGGGATATACGGCCAAAACTTCTCCTGGCAGATGCCTTTGACTTCAAGCACCTTCATTGCCGCGCGGATGGTAGTGCCTTCTTCTTCAGGCATATTGTCGATTTTCTTGCATTCACTATATACAAATCGGGGTGAGAGCATAACTAGCTTACTGTAGTCAAGTAATTCCTGATATTCCTTCATGCCGGAAGCTGCAGCAAAGCCAACACAGGTACCCTCCTGGCCCTGATCTCTTACAGGTGACAGTTTGGGTGTATAGTCAATCTTCTTGGGCAGCCTTACTACAGGCAGGTATGCCCGCATCAAGAAATCCCTGTCATCAAACTTATCTTTTATGCATCCGAATCTGGTCATCCTTTGGCTCCTTGCTTAAACCCCTTAGCGCTTCTTTGCTTATTTTTCTGCGCTTGCCCGCCCCTTAGAAACGTGGCAGGCGGGCCTGTCCGCCCACAGAAACTAGGGGCAGGCGAGTTCGAAATACCTTTGTTGCGGGAGTTATGTAATTATTTATATGAAGCGCTTGCTTTTCTCTGCTTAAGTTCTTCTTGCGTAGGCATGTTGAATACCGCCTGCAGGGCATCCTGGCAGTTCTTGCAGCTATCAATATGCTTGCATATCTCTTCCTTCTTACCGCTCTGTATTTTACCTTCTATGTAATCTAGGAAGGTTTTTGGTGATGGGCAAAAACGCTTAGGAACGACCTTAGCCTTTCCAAGATTCTTAATCTTAGGTTCTAATTGAGGCTTCTGTGCTGTTTTGTAGAAAGCGTATATCAGGTAACATATTAATAAAAAGAGTACTAATCGTATCATTTAAACGTCCTCTCGTTTCCGTCTGTTTTTTTAAACGCCTTACGCTACAATACATCTTCAACAGCGTCCCTATACGCGCAAAAATCACAATCTTCGCCAGGTTCGGGGATACTGTCACTATTTAAGCATTTATATATATCCTGGATAGTCCCTTCTATCCAATCGGAGTTTCCTTCATAGGGTATCAAGGTAATATCAAATTCAAGCTTACCATCAAACTTATCTATATCTTTCCTGCCGTTACAATAAACAAAATAGCCTGTATTTGAGACGGTTAAATCATTATGCCTTACCAGCCACTGGTATATCTCCATCTGCCTCTTATAGGCATCCTGCCAATCCTTATCAAGGGCAACGATCTCTTCATTCTTGCTTGTAGATTTATAATCCACTACAATATATTCACCCTTAGAATTTATCCAAAGATCATCTATAGCGCCAAAAAGAAGCAGGTTGGTAGGCTCATGGAGATATTGCACACCGGTAAAATTAATCCTCCATTTATTAAGCATCTTATGCTCAGCAGGGATCGCGTCTACACCATACTTTTTCATTAGCGGGTGGGCTTGCTTATTTTGCCTAAGCAGATCAAACTCTTTCTTAAGCAGTGCGTCTACGGCACTATTCAGCGTATAAGGATAGCTTGGAGGCGTCTCTACCCCAAGCCTTCTGTCTATGTAGAAGCATTTTGGACATTGCACATAATGCTCTATTCTTGAGCGGCTTAGCTTAAAAGGCGCGGGGCTGCCCGGCTGATAGAGATTCTTTTCTCGTTTTGGTGTATAGTATCCTGACATAGTATTTTTATGCTACTCCTCTACCCTTATTTTGTCAAGTGGAAAGCTCATAGCTCACGCCTCAGAGCATTTCAGAGACAGTTTCCAACTCAATGCTGTCTCAATGTGAGGAAACAGTCTCCTATCGCAGAGCGTAACCGGTTATAAATTACGGGGTAAGATGGAATTAAGGTTGGAGATATATTGCTGAAAGTACTTCTTTTATAGTTTTAGATAGAATAAATACAAGAAAAGGCCCAACAACTGCTGCTGGGCCTTTTTTATCTACACTAAGTTATGCCTTTACCACATTGACTGCTTGCTGACCCTTGGGGCCTTGTTCTATATCAAACTCAACCTGCTGGCCTTCATCTAAAGACTTATAACCATCACCCTGAATCGCATTGTGATGTACGAATACATCATTGCCTGACTCCGGAGTAATGAATCCATAACCTTTGCTGTTATTGAACCACTTTACTGTTCCTTTTGCCATTACCTACTACACCTCCTTCTTATTTAAATTATAGTAAATAACGGCAAAATAAAAACCGCAAGGTGAGTTTTCTTATACCTTACGGATTAAGACTTCTATTCCTTTACTTACCACTAACGTTATTATAACCTAGTTACCCTTATTTGTCAAGGTAATAAAAATTATAATTTTCCTGTTTTGCGTTTAAGGGGGTTCCTATCGTAGGGCAGGTTTGAACCTGCCCTACTTGGGATTGCCTGCCTATCGGCAAGGCCGCTGGCTTCGCTTCACTCCAATGACGTGTACTGCAAAATCCCT
The DNA here is from genome assembly GCA_043823785.1 of Candidatus Omnitrophota bacterium. GTDB lineage: Bacteria > Omnitrophota > Gorgyraeia > JABMRG01 > JABMRG01 > JBDRAM01. Next base: position 10,147 of record JBDRAM010000064.1, on the reverse strand, counting down.
TTCTTAATCTCGATAAGATCCTTCAGATATTTACCACAATCTTCTACTTTATGCAGGGAGGTGCCTATCCCGCAAGGCAGAGTCAGCAAATCACCTTTTTGAAAATCCCTGACATCCTCTTTTTTTGTTACTCCCCAGGCGATCCTCTTATTGCCGCGGTATTTTGAGTACTTGGTCAGATCAAATTGTGAAGCGTCAAAACTTATAATATCGATGTTAGAGTCAAACATCAGGTCCCAATCCATGTTTCCACATGTATGGACGCCTGAGACAACATCGAAACTTGAGAATATAGCATCCCACAAATCCTTAAAATCAAAACCAGCCTGCCCTAAAGCCGGCTCATCAAGAAAAAGAAAAGTCTCATCCGCTTTTAGACCATCTAATATTGCGGAAATGTGTTCATAGACTCTCTGGATAGCTTCATCTCTAGCGTAACCGCTTAAGATAAGCGTAGCCGGGCCTATGCACTGCACCTTTACTTTTGAGAATTTATTCTTCTTAAACTCATCCAGGCAGCTTAATCTACCAGGGTCTTTAATATATGTCAGCATGGCATCCCCTTTTTTGGGAAGCTCTGGCAAAAAGGGAATATCATGCCTTAGGCTGTATTTTACCGCTTCCACAACATCTTCGTGCGGCAAAGAGCCAATTTGCGTTATCATATTTCACTCTTTTGTAAAATTATACCTGGCTCAATAAAAACGGGCTAATCTGCGCCTTGATTCTGATTTAGTAAAAGTGAACCACTTGCCCTGTTTTATATTGCGCGGCTCATTAAATATTGTTACATCCATAGACTTGTTCTGGGATGCTATCATCTTTATTTTTACGCATTCATCTGTTATGCGCAGATATATGTGTCTATTCTGAAACATTATTGTAAAAACAACCTCTCCCCAGCTGCCGGGAATGCTCGGATTTATGGATAATTTCTCCTTTTTTATCCTCACACCGGCAAAGCCGAAGACTACTGCCTGCCAAGCCCCTCCGAGTGAAGCGGCGTGTATGCCCTCTTTGGTATTGTCAAAAAGATTACTTATGTCCATTCGCAAGGCTACGTTAAAGAGGCTGTAAGCTCTTTGCATGTCGCCGGCATCAGAAGCACAGATAGAATGTATAGACGGACTTAGTGAGGAACCGTGGACAGTCCTGGGCATATAGTATTTATAATTAGCCTGCTTAGTCTTTTCATTATAAACGTCATCAAGCAGATAAAGCAGCATCAGAACATCAGCCTGTTTTACGAGCTGAGTTTTTTCAAAGTCCTTCGACCTCCATACCATAGGTATGATAGGCATACCGTTTTCATCTGTCCTTGTCAGCGTTACTTTTTTAAGCTTAAAATAGTTATCAAACTGTTCTATTACATTATTTTTTCCTATATTTACAGAAATGTTTGAGGCGATGCGGCGCCATTCCGCCACTTCCTGCTTACTTAACGATAGCTTTGAATGGAGTTCTTTATATAGCTTCGAGTTTTCCTTGATACCTTTGTATAGCTTATGCGCCGTGATTATATTCCACTTTGCCATTATATTGGTAAAGGCGTTATTGTTTACATTAACATGAAACTCATCCGGGCCGATCACGCTTAGTATCTCATATTTTTTTGTCCTTTTATTATACTTTACTCTTGAAGCCCAGAACCTGGCTGTTTCGAACATCACCTCATAGCCGTAATTCCTTAAGAATTTTTCATCCTTAGTAACTACATAATATTTATAAAACGCGTATGCTATGTCAGCGGTTATATGATGCTCAAACTGATGCGTATGGACCCTGGTGATCTTTCCATCTATGTCCCGCGCCCATTCAGGGGTCTCTTCTTCTCCTGTTGATGCGGATTCCCACGCAAACTTCGCGCCTTTGTACCCTTCCCTGGCAGCAAGTTCTCTTGACTTATCCAGCCTTCTGTAGCGGTATATAAGGATGTCTTTAGCAAGCTGGGGGTAGGTAAAAAGATAAAACGGGAATAGGAATATCTCTGAATCCCAGAATATGTGGCCGCGGTAGCCTTCGCCGCTTAATGAGCGCGCCCCTATGCTTGAAAAACCATTATCACGGTGTCCGCATATAAGCATATGGTATATGTTAAAACGCAGGTTCTGCTGAAGGTTTGCTGTCTCTCTTATTAATATGTCAGATTTTTTCCACATCCTGCCCCATACAAAGATATGCTCTTTTAGAATATCAGAAAAGTTGCCATAGAAGTATTTCCTGAAGGACTTTTCGATTCTAGCCCTTACCCTGCTGTGTGTGGACTTATGCGGAAAGTGTTGTATATAAAATATTTTTGTAAACACAACGGGCTTATCTTTCTTTAAACGCAGCTTAAAGATGTTATCCTTAGCAAATATCTTTTTACCGTCAACCTCATAATAGAAACCGCTCCAATAGATTATAATGTGCTTTTTCTCAAGAGTCTCTATTGCCAAATACCCGGCTTTATCACGCTGCCCAAGCTCGCGGACACGGAAATGCCTCTTAGAGCCTTCGCTCAATATAGGCGCGTTAGACACAGACATATCTATTCCTGTGTCAACATCGATTGCGCAATCCTCATCCAGGGCATTAAGTACTATCTGCATGGCGCCAAGGTGCTTATTTTTCATAGAGAGTAATCTTAAGGACTGGTAACTGTATCGTCTCTTTTTTCTGTCTTTATAGAGATTTCGGCGCGTTAAAAGGCCTTTTTTCATATTAAGAACTCTTTTGTGGTGAACAACATCCATAGCTACGACATCAAGCTTGTGGCCTTCTACTGTAAATTTAAAGTTAAGGGGATTGGGTAAATTAACCAGCTCATCTACCTGCGAGCCCATCTTATCATACAGTCCGGCTATATAAAACCCCGGAGATACGCCTTGGGGCATATCTTCAAGATTGCCCCGCGCGCCTAAATAGCCGTTTCCTAATGCAAACTGGCTCTCTCTAATAGTTTGTAATCTGCGTGCCCATGTGGTCTCTTTGATAAGCCACAGCTCATCGGAATTATAGGTTGCGTAAAAATCTTTCATACTCTCCTTCTTTCCTGCCGATAAGGCCATAGTTGTAATTATTAGTTTTATCTAAATGTTTTTTTCTCATGCTGCCTTATTGTTAAACGGTTCAAGATCGTTTTTATTATACCTTAAAGTAAAACCTATTTTTTCAATAGCTATACTGGCCGCTGTATTGATAGGAAGCATCTTTCTGCCTATGTCCAGCCCCATGCTTAAAATCTGTATTGAAAAATTTGTCATTTCTGATGGGTGGTGTTCATTCGTCAATGTCTCTTGGGCTCTTTGATAAGCTTCGGGAGATTTCTCCTTTATTATTTTACAGCTGCCGTATACATATTTACCGTATTTATTCTTAATAGTAAAAAAGCCAAACAAGCGGCATATCAACGGACGCAATTTATATATACCGCACCTGCCATCAGCATATGTGCCGGAATCTGGTTTAAAAAAAACGCACTGCCCTGGTTCTTTAGCTGCCTCAAGCAAAGCAAGCTGGTTCTCCGCTTCATTGACTGACCAGAAATACAGCGCTGCCGGGAGCATTTCAAGAACGGTTGTCTCAATCGCGGATCCTTTACAGCATATACCGCAGCCTTCCGGGCACGATATATTTACATGTGATATAAAATTCGCCGCTTTCTCATCAACTTCTTTATATAGCTCTAAAAGTTTATTGACGGTAAACTGATCTTCACCGGAAAGGCGTATTAGTATTTTTCTTAAATCCATGTTCATCCATGCCTGAAAAAATATAACATTACGAAAGGATTTGCAAAATTCCTTTTCTGACCATCATAACCGCTATAGCGGCTAAAAGTAAACTCATAATCTTGGAGAGCGCTCTTGTTCCTGAGACACCCATTATTTTTATAAGAAAGCCTGATGATAAAAATATCATGGCTGCCAGCATTATATTAATTATTACTGCAAGTAAGGTTGCGGTTATCCCAAACTCATCGATGATGATCAGGCAGGTCGTTAAAACAGCAGGCCCTACTATCAACGGTGTCCCTAGCGGAACCGCGCCCATCTGGCTGCTTGGGATTCTCCTCTTTTTGTCCGGGTTTATTATATCTATTATGGCAATGCAAAAAAGTATTATACCGCCAGCAACCATAAAATCGCCTACGGTTATCTTTAATATGCTAAAAACAGCTTTGCCTAAAAATATAAAGGCTATAGCGAGACAAATCGCTGTCACGACCGATTGCGCGATTACTCCAATCCTATCTTTTGCGTCAACGCCTTCCGTGAGCGATACATATATAGGTAATACGCCTATCGCGTCTACCGCAACAAATAAAGGTATAAATGCCAGGAATGTGTTTGTAAGTATCATATACTCTCATCCTTTGTTTGGGCTTTAGCCAGCCATATAGACCTATATATCTCTGTGAAAATCCCGTTTTTCATCTTCCACGCTATGTCCGCCATGCTCTCCGCTATGTGCAGCACTACCTCAGGGACCGGCCCGCCACCCTGTTTTACAGGATATATATTCAAGTCCGGCTGGTCATTTACGTAATCTATGGCTACGAATTTCTTCTCTTTCTTTTCCATTGTTACCGCTATCTCTGTTGTGAAGAAATCCATGTTAGTTATCCTTGAAATCTCCGAAGTTATTCTTGCCAAAGGAAGAAGCTTGTAGGTGTACATCTCTTTCAGGGTCAGATGCGTATAAAAACCTGTTTCCGTGTTCCACCAGCACGGTATTATCTCGCCAAATAAGAAATATACCCTGAACCAGCCTTGTTTTTTGTCAAAGTAAACCGGATCTATCTTTTTTTGCAGGAGGAAATCATCCCCTCTATTAAAATGTCTTGCTTGAGCTATTTCTGTTATAGAGCCTGACGCTGTTTTTAATACTCCTTTTTGGCCAAAGCCGGTAGCGGGTTTAATGACAAAAGGCACGCCAAGCTCTTTCAACTCTTCCTTTGTAAGGCTAAAATCATCCGGCTCCCAGTTGCGCACAACTATCGTATATGGCGTTGGTATTTTTGCTTTTACCAGATCATAGTGGGCTATAGCCTTGTTAGAGGCGTCTCTGGCATCATCAGGGTCGCACGCAACGTAACCATTTGTATCTTTTACCGCGTAACAGAGCCTGGTAAAAATGTCTTCCGGATCATTATAATTTGCCTCCGTATCAAGCATAAAAGATATTTTTAATTTACCGTGGTTAAGGTCTTTTATAACCTCATGGACGTTATTTTCATTGATAAGCTTAAAAAGCATGTTTCTTTTAACGCACGCGCTCTTTACCCATTTTACAAAATCGTCCTCGGTAGTACCGTCCCAAGCTATACCAAAGTCATACTTTCTCATGCTCTTTGTTCTCCCTGTCGCTAAGGGCCTTTTCATAAACAGCAAGCGTATCTTTAGTCACCTTTTCTTTTGTGTATTGCGATTCAACAAGCTGTCTTCCTGTATACCCAAGCCTATTGCGCAGCTTATCGTCTTCAAGCAGGGTGTTTATCTTCGCGGCAAGAACCTCATAATCTCTGACCGGTATTACAAAGCCGTTTATGCTGTCTTTTATTATTTCAGGCATGCCTCCCATATTGGTTACAATGATAGGCTTGGCGGAAGCCATGGCTTCAAGCATGGCCAGGCCAAAGGGTTCGGGGCTTGACGAAGGATAAAGGCATACGTCAGTTATAGCATAGAGTTTCTTTACATCTTCCAGGGCATATGTATCTATAAGGACATTGTCTTCAAGTTTGAAATGCTTGATAAGGCTTACCATATACGCTATATCCTTCTGCTGAGTTTCGCCCCAGTCTATTATATTTTTAGACCCCGCGAGGACCAGCATAATATCTTTATATTTTTTCCTTACCAGATTTATCGCTTTTATGCTTATATCGCATCCTTTGGCAAGGCCTATTCTCGCGGGATGAAATATTATTTTTTTACCCTTAAGCTGCGGGTATTTATGATATATATTTTCAGGTTTTGACTTAGGGTTGAACTTATTCTGATCAACGCCATGATGGATAACGGTAATAATCCTATCATCAACGCCAATACCCATTATCTCTTTCTTTATAAAATGGCTTACAGCTATTATGTGCGACCATTCTATCTTGTTAGTGAGCTCCATAAAAAGGATATCATCCCACGTATTGTGCGCTGTGAGTATGAGCGGCGCGTTATATTCTTTCGCGAGCTGCTGCAATGCCATCGCGTGCATCTTGCTGAAATAGTGCATATTATGAGCATGGACAATATCCGGCTGTGCCTCTTCAAAAAAAGAACGAAAAGTTTTCATAACTTCATCTTCAAGGCCGGCCAGGCCTCTTTTGTATAACCAGTTTAAATCCATTATAGGCGTGCGCACAACCTGGACACCTTCAAAATTTTCTCTGCCAACATGCCCTTCTATGGAGCCTGTAAGCAGCCATACCTTATTGTAACCTCTTGCGAGCTGTGGCAATATTATTGTAAGATGCGTTTCGACCCCACCGATAATCGGTGGAAATCCCCAATGAAAATGAGCTATGTTATAAGATTTACCAGACATAATATAAACAACCTCCCTTTCCTTTACTGTCTAATTATTATAAAGATAATTAACAATTAGACTAAATATTACATTAATATAAGTAAAAAAGCAACAAAATTAATGGAATTGTAAGTTTTTATGGGAGATATGTTATGCAAAAGCTGAGCTGTTACATATATTTTTATAAATAAGGTGGGCTCCTTTCTTTTTGCTTATTTGCAATGATTACATGTTGTGATATACTACTATTATTGTGAAACTTTTGCCATTATACGGTTGTCTAAGATATCGGAGGAGACGAGATGCGTGAAATACCAAGAGATATCTTGAATAGAGCTGCCAACGGTGATATAAACGCCTTTGAGTCTTTGTACAGAGACGCCTGCGGCTTTGCGTATAGTGTTGCCTTAAGGATTACCTGTAACAAAGAGGACGCGGAAGAAGTGATACAGGATGCCTTTATTAAAATATACAAGGACCTTAAAAATTTTGAGTTTAAATCCTCATTCAAGACTTGGGTTTACAGGATAGTCGCGAACACAGCTATAAATCTTACTAAGAAAAAGCTCAAGGGCACGCAAGGGCACATTGAGTATGACGATGGCATAGACGCCAGGGCCTCTCAAGAAGCATCCAGGGTAAAGATAGAGGAACATGAGAAAAAAGACCTCGTCTCCTCTCTCCTGTCAGGCCTAAACCCTGATCATAGAGCGTGCGTAGTATTAAGAAATATCCAGGGCTTAAGCTATCAGGAGATAGCTGATACTTTAAATATAAATTTAAATACAGTACGAACAAGGCTAAGGCGGGCCAGGGAAGCTATTTCAGCCCGCTTTAAAGAAAAGAGGTGATCAAGATGAATTGCGAAAGAATCAGAGAGCTAATAGCTACAGATTATATTGATGGCGAAGCTGAGCAAACCGCAATAAGCAAGGTCGATGAGCATTTAAAAGGATGCGAAGGCTGTAGAAAATACAAAGATGAGCTTCTGGAGTCAGCCATCAAGCCGTTTGAGAAGGCGGGTGTAGAAGTTCCTTCAGAAAAAGTATGGAATTCTATAGAAGCGGCTGTGGAAAGCAAAGAGCAGCTTCAGAATTCAGGCAGCATCATAGACATGCTTCATAGCCTATTACGGCCCAGGCAGGCTGCTTTCGCGTTTGCGACAGCTGCCGTAATAATGATAATGGTCAATATCTTCGTAATATCTCCTGCCAGAAAGCAAGGGGTTTTAAACGCGTATCTTCAGGAAGAGATGGCATCCCTTTACGGCCTTAACGGAGATGGCAGCGGCCTGGTTTCAGATATTGAGAACGCAGAGTTTAACACAAGTATAGAAATGCTCTTTCTTTAATTGAAACTTTTTTCATGATTTGGATGTCTAAGCTTACAAAGTACAAAGGAGGTGGAAAAAATGAGAAGAATATCTTTAAGAAATATCGTAAGCACCGCGGCGATAGCCTCTCTCCTGTTTTCATCGGTCCCTCTCTATGCGCAAGATACAGTGAATGATGTATCCGTAAATGATGAAGCTGTTGCGGGGAAAAGAGAGAAAATGAAAAAAATGAGAGGGGATATGGTCAAAGAGTTAGGATTGACTCCGGAACAGCAGGAAGAGTTCATGAAATATCGCGAAGAAAACTTCGGAAAAAAGAAAGAGCTCATGACCAGTATGCGTAACATACGCGAGGAGCTTAAGGTCGAGCTTGAAAAATACGCTCAAGATGATGCCAGGATAGAAGCCCTAGTCTTGGAATTAAAAAGCTTGCAATCCCAGCTCATCGACTCAAGGGTAACGGGCATAAAAAACCTTAAGTCCATACTGACGCAGGAACAGTATGAAAAATTCAAGGAAAAGACAAGATCTCACTTTGGCAAAGAAGGTAAAGGCAGATCTCACAAGAAAGGGAAAGGCCGTTTTGGCCAGGACAAGGACTGCTCTATTAAAAACGAAGCCTGCCCAGTATAGGGATAATTAGTCTCTTAAGGCGCGAGGGTCAGTTAAAAATTTAACCGGCCCCTCTCTTTTTTGTCTCATTACATATAAAAAATAAACAAATGAAACTTTTAGGGCTGGCTCATCCTTCTGTCTAAGATGTTGAAAGGAGGTGATGTGAGATGAAAAAGATTATCTTAAGCATCACTATTTTAGCGGTTTTAGGAGGATTTACTTCATATGGGTATGCCAGTGACTGGGATAAAGCCGGAAAAGCACTCGCTGTTATCGCTGGGGCCAGGATCTTAACAGGAGGAAAAGTAGATATAATAGGCAATGTAACAGGCATAAACCATGGAGGCGGGAGTAGCTGGGGTAGAAAAAAACATAAGAACGAATGGAACGCGTACACGAAGAATTACTCATGCGCTTCTGAACCTGTATGGGTTCCTCGCTACGTATGGAGAAAGAAATACATACCGGAACATAGGGAGCATGACGCGGAATGCGGACCGATAATTGTTGAAGGACACTTTATAAAATATAAGGTAGCAGACGGTGGTAACTGGAAATAGATAGGCGGCTCAAGGTGAGTCCGTTCACATTAGAAGGACGAGCGAGCCCACCTTTTCTAATTTATGGTATGGAATTTCAATAGAAATTCCAACCACTGAAAATCGGTTGAAGTTATCGCCGAAGGCGATTTTCTTGTTGTAGCATTTCTGATTCAAGCTGCGTTATGAGCTTGTCAGTATCTTTTAAGGTTTGGATAGATATCATCTTTGTGGCCTTGGCTTCTACTCTTAAGGATATTAGGGTGCTAAGCAAGCGTTTCAACAGGGCTGTTTTTTTCTTCTCCCAGGCCTCTTGCGGCTGCAGCTCTTCCCGCTGCCTTATTAACGCTGTCAGGTCTTTCCTTGCCGAAGGAGCGTCCTTACCCTTTTCTAAAATATTCTTTTTAATATTTGCATAATCTTCCCTGTCGATATCTTTTCTATTTTTCGCCAGCCGTAAAACATTTACAGAATCATAGGTGGGGACTGTGGCTGTGTCAGCTTCCTTGTTATACTCTTTCTTAAGATATAAGGGGTCTTCCTTTTCAAGGAAGTAGTATGACCTAAGCAGCTTAAGCGCTGTCTGCTTGCGTATGCCTATCTCCTTCGAGGTATATGTGTCGAATTTATCATATCCCCAGTTTTTATAAAGCTTATCCTTCCATGCTGTGTAAAGGGCTTGGCCCAGGTTTATCCATGATGTCTTAAAGCCTTTGGCGTTTTCCAGTATTATGTGCCTTATGTCTGTATTGTCGATGCCGGCCATCTTTTCTTCGAGAGCTTCGATAGCTTTTGTCTTTATAGGTTCCATTGGCTATTTATCCTTTTTTAGTTCTGCCAGTATCTCATTAAGCGTGCCTGATATCTGCTTAAGCAGGGTTATCTGCTCTTCATGCTTTATCTCTTGCTGCTTCTGCATCTGTTTAGCCTCACTTGCTATCTTGCTCATGTCACCTAAGTCTTTTAAATTAAACATGCTACAATTCTCCTTTTTAAATATTTAAAATAGGTCAAGGAAAATCTGCCCTTCGGGCAGAGGCTTTAGCAGATTTTCCGCAGACCCCGACGAATGTGGGTAAATTATCGTAGAGAATTTACCCACATCATATGAGTCGGGGTAAAGATATAATTTCCTATACTGTTAAAAAAA
>JBDRAM010000063.1:0-31664 GCA_043823785.1 Candidatus Omnitrophota bacterium | reverse complement strand
TATAAATATTATAGATAAAAAAATGGCCCCTTTCAACTCTTTTGTGGATAGAATCAACGATTTATCATGATTAGCTAAAGGTGTGGGGTATTCGTGAATGGCCCTTCGCATTCGCTCAGGATCCCTCGCGAAGGGTCCCGAGCAAGGGCGAGGGAGAGAACCCCTGTCTCGCCTTGCTCGGCAAGACGGACACGCCGGGCGGAGGGGCCCATGAGCAAATATACACCCCGCCTTTGGTTTGCAGGTTAGAACTTAATATTTACACCGCCGCTGGCTGATTTATCATTACCAAAAAGCTGGCCTTCCAGATTCAAAGTCACAAAATCTGGTGACAATATATCCAGTCCTGCTATTGCACCAAAATTATGCTCTTGAGATGTCTCATCATAGCCATAGTTGGTACCGTTAAAATCAAACTTCAGAGTATTTATAGAATTCATATATCCTATGCCAAGATAAGGTGAAAGAAGTATGTTGGTAAGCATCTCATCTTCTTCATCCTCATCAAAAACTAAGTTCTTCAATGAGATCTCAAGGCTCGCCGTTGCTGTTGCCCTGCCTTCAAAAATACTGAATTCCTTTGCTGTTACATTACGCGTTCTGTCAGCGCCGCTGATCTTTATATTATCAATAGAAGGGCTTGTATATCGCACCTGGCCGTCAAGGTTTACCTTTAGGTCTGATAAGCTGGTTACTTTGGCCTTGTAGGCAAGCATCTTAAAACCTCCGCCAATAGCCCAGTCAGGCTCACTATCCATCATTACCCCTGTCTCGCCCTGGCTCCACTTTGAATTCATTGTCGCCAGCCCAAGCCGCAAATACGGCTCATATAAGTCTTTTATTCTGTATGAAAAACCGAGAAGGAACCAGTCCCCCTCTATTTCGCCGGAGTCTGCGGTGCTATTATCCTCAAGGTTCCTCTCGAAGACATGATCAAAGCCTGCCGTAACCACAATAGACCTGCCCCTCTCTTCACCAAGTTTAATAAAACCCGCGGTCGATGGCATGTCAGGGCTATTAGAACTTCCATCAGCAATAGCATAAGCTGCAGCCGCAGAGACAAATATACTGAATACCAAAAATAAAAAGAGCGCATAGTGCCTGCTCATTTGAATCCTCCCATTTTATGAAAAATAAAAACCCACCTTATCGGGGGTGAGTTTGATAAAATAAACCTTAAATACACCATCTGCTCTCCCACCGAGAACTATGATCTTATTTTCAATTTAACATAGTTTAAACAGGCTGTAAAGTGAAAAATGGCGTTAATATACCTTTTTTTATAACTGCTCCTTAAATATATGCGCGCTCTCAAGATTAAGCTCTATATTTACAATATCACCTACGCATAAGTTTCTATCATTTGACAATGCCAGTATTTTCTGTTCACCGAAAATAAGCTGGACTACGAATTCCTTGCCCATAGGTTCTATATAGCTCACCCTTGCCTTAAACGGCTGATTAGGCCCTTTGGGGTTTACGCAAATATCTTCAGGCCTTATGCCAAGCGTAAGAGCTCCTTCACCCATCCGGCTTAGATCAAAGGCTATTCTTTGCGAAGCCTTAAGCTTATTCTCTGAAACCAGCAGATAAAACATGCCCAGCTCAGCAGTGCAATAGGCCTTAAAAAAGTTCATAGGTGGTGAGCCTATAAACCTACCTACAAAAATATTAGCCGGTGTATCATAAAGTTCCTTAGGCGTACCTACCTGCTCTATCTTCCCTTGATTTATAACTGCTATCCTGTCACCCAGGCTCATTGCCTCTGCCTGATCATGCGTAACATAGACAGTGGTTATACCTAAAGCCTTCTGTAAGCTCTTAAGCTCAGCTCTCATAGATGTCCTCAACTGCGCATCAAGATTTGATAAGGGCTCATCGAGGAGGAACGCGTTGGGCTCGCGGACTATTGCTCTTGCTATGGCTGCTCTCTGGCACTGGCCGCCGCTGAGTTCCGCGGGCTTGGCTTTAAGAAGGTCCTGGATTTGAAGAGTCTTTGCCGCTTTTACTACAGACTCTTTTATTGTGTCCTTGCTGGTTCCTGCTGCCCTTAAAGGAAAGGCTATATTTTCAAACACATTTAGATGCGGATATAAAGCATAGCTTTGAAAAACAAACGCGACGTTTCTCTTCTTTGGAGAATGGCATATCTTATTGCCAGCCGAAGCTGCCAGGCTATCTCCAAAAAAAATATCGCCTTCGGTTGGCCTGTCTAGGCCCGCTATTAGATTAAGTAGTGTTGTTTTGCCGCAGCCGCTGGCACCTAACAGAATAAAAAATTCCTTGTCATGAATCTCAAGGGATAGTTCATTCAGAGCAACCACTTCACCTCTTAATGATGGGAATCTTTTAGTAAGTTTAGAAATTTTTAACTTCATAGCATATCTCTCCTATCAACCTTTTATAACTGTCTTGGTGAGCCCACTCACTATGTTGCGCTGGTATATAAAAGCTAAGATAAAAATGGGTAACGTAACTAAAACTGAAGCAGCCATTATATGGCCCCATGGCAATTTACCATCAAGGTTCTGTAAAAGTGCTATAGCGACAGGGGTTGTGCGCGCGTTATGATCGATGGTAAGCATAAGAGCGAAAATAAACTCATTGTATGAAAATAAGAACGCAAGAAGAAAGGCAGCTATGACGCCGGGCCTCGCGGCGGGTATAATAACTCTGAATAGGATCTGAAATTTTGAACAGCCGTCTACAAAAGCCGCTTTATCCAGATCTCTTGGCAGTTTATTAAAATAGCTTACAAGTATGCACAGTGATAATGGGAGCGTCCACGCGACATAAGGTAAGACCAGGGCTTGATACGTATTAATCCAGTTTAGGCCGCTCATAAACTTAAAAAGATACCCAACCACACTTATCTGAGGAAACATCGAGACAGAAACCACAAAAAGCAAGAGCCCCATCTTGCCCGGCATCGCAAGGCGTGTTATAGCATATGCCGCCAGAGAAGCGATGAAAACAGATAAGAGAGCGCTCACTAAAGATATCAGCATGCTGTTACGCAGATAATAAATAAAGTGCGACGAGGGAGAATTCACAATCTCTATAAAATTTCTAAACGTAAGGATAAGCCCTGCCGGGCTGTTCAAGAAATCAGTTCTCGAACTTAAGCTCACCAGCAGCATATAGATAAACGGTAAAAGGCAAAAAAAGAGCATAAAGCAAGCGCCAAAAAAAACTGTTACAATCTTTCCCGCACTCTTATTCATCAGATTATCTCTCTTTTAAAGTCTGCAAACCTTATATACGCGATGGACAAGGCAAAAGCTATAACAAAAATTACTACTGATATGCACGAAGCATAGCCAAAGTCACCGCCTGAAAAGTGCCTGTAAGAATAAAGTGAAAGTGATGTAGTCGCTCCTGCCGGCCCGCCGCTTGTGAGTACATACAGGATATCAAATATCCTCAAAGCGTCTATTGTCCTGAAAATAAATACTATCACGATCACCGGCATAATAAGCGGGAGTGTTATTTTAGAAAATGTAAAAAAAGAGCCGGCGCGGTCTATCCTCGCCTGTTTATATAGCTCATCAGGTATAACCCTAAGCCCCGCGAATATAATAATAGCGGCAAAGGGTGCACTCTTGCATGCATCAGCTGCAACTACCGCGAAAAAAGCGCCAAGACTGCTTCCAAGCCAGTTTATGGGTTCTGTTGTAACGCCCAGCTTGATAAATAGATAATTAGCCGCTCCAAAGCTGTAATTGTAGATGTGCTGCCAGATTCGCGCGGAAACAACTGATGGTATCATCCATGGTATAAGAACGCACGCGAGCAGGATGCCCTTATATGGAATCTTTAAATTCATCAAAAGCGCGAATATAAGCCCTATAAAAACCTCAAGCGGCACTGATACAAGAATAAAAAATAGAGTAAATCGTAAAGATCTCAGGAATTGAGCATCCCTTACCATGATCTCATAATTTTTCAGTAAAATAAATTCTTTTCCATCCGGTGCTGCATGCTGGAAAAAACTTGCGACAAAAGAACCTATAACCGGTAAAAGCAGAAATAAGGCTATGAGTATTATCAATGGCGCGGCAAACGCATACGACTCAAACGCCTCACCGAGCGTATAATTTTTAGGCTTATAAGTTTTTGGTTTTATTTTTTTCATAACGACATATTAAATATTTCAACAACATCGTCTTCTGTCAGCTTCTTAAAAGACCCTAACACCTCATAGGATTCTACCGCGCGCTTTGCCATATCTTTGAATTTTTCATCAGAAATACCTGCTTCCCTTAAGTTCTTTGGCAATCCGAGTGAATTAAAAAATTTGCGTGTCCTGCTTATGGCTTCTTTTGCTATATCGATATCAGTACCAGTATCACCAATAAGCCATACATTCCTGCCATAATCAGCAAGTTTTTTCGCGGTCTTTTCATTTAAAACAAACTTCATCCAATTTGGCATTATTATTGCCAATCCCGCGCCATGGCTTATATCATATACAGCGCTTAACTCATGCTCTATCCTATGAGAAGACCAGTCTGTCTCTTTGCCGCCGCCTATAAGGTCATTTAGCGCTAAGGTTCCTGCCCACAATATATTCGCTCTCGCGTCATAATCATTTGGCTTTTCGCACACAACTGGCCCGTAAGATACGCATACTTTTAATATTGCTTCTGATATCCTATCCTGCACATCCGCTGATCGGGTATGGCTAAAATACTGCTCAAATACATGCGCCATTATATCAGCGACTCCCGCGGCAGTATGATAGCTATTCACAGTAAAGGTATATTCGGGATCAAGTATAGAAAATACAGGCCTTATGATCGGATTGCAAAGCGCCAGCTTGCGCTGAGTATCTTCCTTTGTAATAACAGCGTTACCGTTCATCTCAGAGCCTGTGGCCGCGAGGGTAAGCACGCACCCTATCGGAAGGGCCTCTTTCGGTGAGATACCTTTTTCAAAGAAATCCCATATGTCACCTTCATACTTTACTCCTGCGGCTATAGCTTTGGCAGCATCAATAACGCTCCCCGCCCCAACAGCGAGAATAAAATCCACGGATTCCCTTCTGCAGATATCAATGCCTTTGTAAACGCTTTTCAGGCGCGGGTTCGACTGTATGCCGGAAAGCTCGACAAAGGAAATGCCCGCTCTTTTGACCTGGCTGACTACGCTATCAAAAATACCGTATCTCTTAATACTACTTTGGCCTGTTACAATAAGTACTTTTTCCGCGCGGCTCTTTAATTCTTGCTCAAGGGCAGCAACCTGACCCTTGCCAAAGTAAATTATCGTGGGTATATGGTGCTTAAAGTTTTCCATATGCTTTCCTGGTTTCCCCGGATTTTTTGCTGTTTCCTGAAAACTGAATCCTGAATCCTATTTGTGGTCCTTCGGACACTTGTGTCCTCAGGATAAATTCGCACTTATGATTTACGCTCCCTACGGTTGCGTAAATCATGTGCTCATTTATAATACGGCAACGTCAAAAGAGCAAACACTATAAAAGATAAAGTAACAAAACTTACCAGCGTGCCGATCTTAAGCCAATACCTGAAACTTATTGGCCTCTTTGCCCGCTTTTCAAATGTGCCTATAGCCATTATATTGGCGGTTGAACCTATCATTGTCATATTTCCGCCAAAACACGCTCCAAAAAGCAGTGCCCACCATAATACGCCTTCGGTATGCAGTATGCTATTCAGGCTGTGAAGTATCGGCATAGAACAGGCTACTACGACAACATTGTCCAGGGCGCTTGAGATAAGAGCACCGCCGAAAAGTATGCTTACTATTACATTCAGTTTATTATAATCTGTGAGCAGCAATAGCTTCTGCGCAAAGGCCTCCGCTACGCCTGATTCAGCGACAACACCTGCCTGCGCAAATAGAAATATGAAAAAAAGAAGCGTCCACCACTCCACATCCTTCTCAATATAGCTCCTTGCCTTCTCTCTGCGCCATACCATAATGATCGCGGAAGAAAGCAAAGGCGCGATTAAAAGTATTGTGTTTCTTTCAAGCCCCATCATCAATTCAAGCCTGTGGTGAGCGGCTATAAGCATCAGCGTAGCTCCGGATATTAAAAATCCTATCTTGAGCTTTTTTTCTGCCGGGACCCTAAGGAGCTGGACTAGTATCTCGTTTGGCTCAAAGATCCTGATCTTCTCCTCAAGTTCATTTAAGGCCTTTTTAAATATGAAAAGCATAAGCCCTGAAAGGATGAATAACGATATAAGCATCAGGGGAAACGCGTATAGTAAAAAATCTTCAAATGTCAGGCCTGCTTTCGCGGCTATCATAATACCGATAGGATTTCCTATAACAGTGCCTGCTGAACCTATATTTGTAGCCATTACACTTGTCATGATAAATGGCAAAGGATCCACTTCAAAATAATCACTTAATTCAAGAATGATCATTACCATGAAAAGAATTGATGAGACTTCATCTATGGCGCAGGCCAGAAACCCCGACGCGAATATCAATGTTACCATAAATTTTTTAGCGCTTATCCGCTTCATTATAAGCGCTTTTTGTAATAACCATGTAAAAAGGCCTATCTCCTTCAAAAAGCCCACCAGTATCATCATGCCTATAAGAAAAAGAATTATTTCCATGGAGGCGTGGGCCAAAAAGTCTTTTAATTTAGCGCAGCCTGAAAAGAGTATGATAGTTGTGCCGAGAAACGCGAAACTTAAACGAAAATGCCAGAAAAGTAAAGTGCCTAAGATGGAAAGGGAGAATGCGGAAAAGATTATTATCTGTTTTATATTAAATCCGAGCCTGTGCCCAGAAAAGGCGGCTAGCAAAATCACCAGTACAAGCAGGGCGCTTTTTCGTAATAGGCCTTTATTAATATCCATATTTCACCATTTTATTAAATAGTATCCGCGAGATATCTCATAAGATCAAAACCGCGCTCATACCCCGGAAAGGACTGTATCTCAAGTAAATGTATTTTTTTCTTGTTCTTATCTACTATAACATCAACGCCGGCAAAGCTTAGGTTTACTGCTTTCGCTCCCCTTTTTGCTATAGCCTTTATCTTATCTAAGTCCCCTTTCGCTAAGGCGCGTTTTAGAAAATTCTTTCCCTTTTCTATCCTTCCGCCCTGAGACCAGTTTGTGATAAAACTTTTTCTTGGCGCGCTTTTCGCGTAAAGATACGGCACATTCCCACCCACAACATATACCCTTATATCAAATCTCCTGTTATTTACGATCGGGGACTCTACGGCCTCTTGAAAAATAAATCCTTTTTTGATGAGAATACTTAAAAAAGCGTCTTGCTTATCCTTTGGTATTTGCCTGGTTTTCCAGTTGTAATCATATGCATGGCTTATTATCGCACCGTTCTTAAACATGAAATTCGTATAGCACCCGCTGCGGTTAAGGTATGTTATGCCTTTGCCCATAGCGCCAAACCTGGGCTTGATATATATGGCTTTGCCTTCTTCTATAAGTTTGCTCAATTGAGAGATAGACCTTATCTTATAAAGGTGGGGTGTCAGGATGCCGGCTCCCCTTAATAGCCTATCTGTGAGCAGCTTGTCTCTGTCAAGCGCGCATGCCTGCGGCGCGTTAACAAAGCTTATCTCCTTATCCTTGTATCTTCGCTCTAATATATTCGAGACTTTCTGAAAAATTCTTTTATGGTCATTGCCAAACCGCATATCCCCGTATATTCTTTTGTCCTTATCATATCTTTCGATGTTGGCATTCCAGTTATTATAAGGGAAAAATAACATCACCTTCAATCTCTTCGCGATGATATTGGGAAGCCTATTATTTAGAAGATCGTCATAAGTTATTAGGACAAAACCTATCTTACGGCTGTTAAGCCTTGCCTTTTGCGAAAGAAAACATGCCAGGGAAGGCTCATTCCTTACCTGGCTCATCATAAGATCGCCTATAACAAGAAGTGTCTTTTTCATAAGCTCGCTTCGCTCGCTGATTACGGTGATTTTAAAAAGATTACAGCGATTTTCTATTGATAACTAATCTCTGCAATCTCCCTTTTTAATCTCTGTAATCATATTTATTTTGAATTTCCATGTTTATAAATTAAAATTCGAATATTTCCGGATCTATTATTGCTTTTTTAATATAATTGGGCAGGCGGGATAACTTCTTAACAAAAGCTATCTTTAAAAGCAATGGTAATGTTTGCTTGCTATACCTGCTTGAGCTGGATATCGGAGCAAGGCCGGGATAACCAAATATGCTTATATGTGTAATGCCATCCACAATATAGGTAGGCTTATTTATCAGCGTAGGCCTGCATGTCTCTATGGGGTTTGGGTAGTCCACAGACAAATCCAGGATAACACCGTGCTTATTCATGAGCCTAAGCATCTTCTTTGTAACAAGATATTCCCTATTGTCTCTCTTCTCCTTTGGCCAGCTTAAACCGTTTACAAGTATATCAACGTTGCGGATAAAATGCCTAACATATCTGAATTCGCTCTTGCGCAGTATCTTAACCTTTGCTCCAAGTGAATCCGCGACATGCAACGCACCGCTTGAGACAGAGCCATAACCAAGCATCAGTACTCTGCAATCAGACGGAGATTTTTTAGCAATATGAAAAGCCATTATCATGCCCTGTTCACCGGCCATGTCAGTGCACTGCACTAACCTCTCATCCGCCCTGTTTCTTATAAGCTCCATTGCTATGGCTTTGACATTCGCGTTGTCCATAAGCTTTACAAATTGAGGGTTCTGCTCCGCGTGCAGCATTGAAAATAATATATTATTGCGCATAAGCTTAAACTCTTCGGGCAATGGGGGCTTTAACTTTACCACAATATCCTGCGAAAAGATCTTTGCCCTGTCGCGCGTTATGACCGCGCCCGCTTCCCGATATTCCTGATCGCTGATGCCTAGTTTCACGCCAAGGCCTTTTTCAGCAAGCACTCTGTGCCCTGCCTCCACCAATCTTTTTACTTCACGCGGCAAGAGTATTGCCCTTATCTCTTTACCTCTCGCGGCTATCTCTTTTGCTATGCCTATATTCATATCCGACTCCTAATACTTATTTATAGTAAATGAGGACATTCATCATTAATCTATCAGAAAATAATGAAAAATCCAAATAAAAACTAGTAGTTGCGCTTGCCGTAAGGCCTCCAGGCAGGCGAAATTATACGCTCATGCTTTTTAGGCCCAAGAAGCGAGGCAAAAGATACAGTCTGCTCGCCAAAATGCTCATTTACAAGATCAATGAGCTTATTAAGCTTATATTTTCTTTTTCCATCTTCAAAGAGAAAACCTCCGATACCTGCTGAAGTAAGCTTTCCCACGCTTACCCCTAAGAGCCTGACCGGTTCCTTGAGCCTTGTTGAACTCAATATAAATTTAGCGGCATTGTAGAAAGATTTTGTATCATCAGTCTGGGACGCAAGCGTCCTTTGCCTTGTGAAACTCTTAAAACTCTTGTATCTTATGGTAAGCTTTATATTTCTCGCGTAAAGATTTGCTCTTCTAAGCCTTCTGCCTACTTTGTCGCATAATTCCAACAGGTAGCGCTTAAGTGTTTCGGTGTCGGATGTGTCCTCTGGAAATGTCATGCTATGCCCTATGGATTTGGCTTCTTCCTCAAAGCCTACCGGAACCACAAGGGAATCATCAATGCCCTGTGACATGAGATGCAGCTTTATGCCGTTTATTCCAAACTTTCTTTTAAGCGCTGCGCTGCTTGAGCGGCTAAGCTTGCCCAGAGTATCTATCCCCATGCCCTGAAGCGCCTCTTTTGTCTTACTGCCTATGCCCCATAATTCATCAGGCGCAAGATCTTCAAAGAGACTCGGCACATCCTTTTTCTCAATGGTAAAGGTACCGCCGGGTTTCCTCTTTTCACTGGCGAACTTGGCAAGCAGCTTATTATGAGATATCCCTATAGAACAGCTTAAGCCTACCTCCTTAACTATCTTTTCCCTTATCTTCTCCGCTATCTCCTCCGGCGTACCAAAAAGGTGCATAGTGTGCGTTATATCAATAAAGAACTCATCTATAGAATAGACCTCAATGTCCGGGCTAAATGCATATAAGAGTTTGAGCAGCTTAGAACACGTATCAGCGTATTTTTCTGTATTAGCTTTGATAAGAATAATATCAGGGCAAAGGCGCTGCGCCTGAAGCTTTGTCATGCCTGTTTTTACACCGAACGCGCGCGCTTCGTACGAAGGGCTCACAAGAACAAACCTGCTGTTTGAGCCAATCACTGCAATGGGCTTATCGCGCAGCTTTTTATTATCTCTCTGCTCTACGGACGCAAAGTATGCGTCCATATCTATATGCATTATAGTCTTCTCAGGCATTAGATTGAACTATTCTCCGGCCGGCTTATCGCAATTGTAGCAAGCTGAATTTATATTTGAATTCTCCTTGCCGCAATCAGTGCATATCCAGGAATCTTTACTTGTATATAATCTCGCTTTGGCCGCATAAAAAGACCTTTTGATAGGCTCTTTTTGCGTGAGGGTAAATATAGCCGCGATAGCAAGGGCTAAGACTATTATAGCTACAGGAAGTATCGGATACTTTTTATTCATAGCTTCGTCTATATCTATACCGTGTAAAGATAACCTCTGCTTAATAAGCTCATAGGCTTGGGGATAACCCTTAATGTCAAAATCTATTGTATCCGTGATTATAGGCTTCGCGATAGGAAACATTCCTTCGTGGAATTTCTTTAGCTTTTCAAGATACGAGGCATAAAACTTAGCTCCCTTTATATAATCGCCTTTTTCTTCATACAGCAGCCCCAGTATAAAATCCAGGTGAAAATATTCTGGCAATATCCTCAATGCCTTACGAAACTGCACAGATGCTTCATCTTGCTTTTTTTGGCTTAACGCGTCAAAACCCCATACAAATCTATCCGCAAGGGCCTTTATCTTTCTCTCACCCAACCCGTCTCTTCTGTATTCCACTCTCTCTATCTTGCTGAAATACATATATGCTGATGAGTACTTTTCATATGAAAAGTACTCATCAGCAGCATCGGTATCAGCCAGAGCACGCGAGTTAATAGGCTGCATTAATAAGATGAGGATTATTGCTGATAGAATAAGCTTAGGCCTGATCATTCTTTGGAACCGTATGAGTTTTTAATGTTTTTGAATATATCTATGATCTGTTCTACGTCTGACTTTTCTCCCTGCTGGGTGGGGGAAGGCTGGGTTTCTCCTTGGGCCTGGGATGGCTCATCTTTCTTGAAAAGGGTATCTGTTATCCTGTAAACCACCATCTTCGTCAATGCCCTTTTGGCCTTTGGGCCTAAATAGAATTTAGGTTTCTCCATGGGGCCTTTTATCTTAAAATCAAAAACCAGCTCACCTGACGCTGAAGAAAAATATCTTTGCAGGTCTTGTGCGCTGGCTGCCCAGAAACTCTCATAACCCTGGTCTCCCTTGGCCTCAAAGTCCAGCCCTGAAAACCTCACTTCATTAGTAGAACCTATATCTCCGTTATCAAAATCAAATATCAGCTCACCGCTTGCTCTTCCTTGCTTAAAGATAAAAGGAGAAAACTTATCATAATATGGCTTAAAGTGGATAAAATCAATATTGCTTATATCAAAACTATTGGCCATGGTCAGCTTCGGCGTCTTTGGATTATATTCTGTATTCCATTTAAGCTTCTGGGGCCTTTCTCCGTTTACAAAACCGACACCTTTTGTTCTTATATACTCTATGCCTTTGAGATCTTTTTTAAGGGTCAACTCTACCTTTCCTTCTATCTGCTCGATAGTGGTCTTATATCCTTTTTTGTCGAAATAAAAATCATCAAATATGAATTTGCCGCCTTTTAGGTTAAAAACAGGCTCTATCTCTACGAGATCTTCAATCTTTTTAACAGGTGAGAATTGATAGAAGAGATAAGCAGCCAATTTAGATATTAGTGAAGGCCCCTTTGACTCTTGCACTTCTTCTTTAAATACATCCTCCATACGCGCCACGCTTACTTGTGAATCTTCCTGCCTTACAATAAATATAGAGGGCCTTATAAGATCGATGTCCTTTATGCTTATTCCTTCCAATATATTTTCATCGTTCTTCTGCGTATAGACGCAATGTACCTCCGGTATCTCCGCCAGATAATCATGGACAAAACCATCTGCATTTTTTATCTTAAAATTTTTGATTGTTATCTTTCTGCTTTGCAGATCAAAATTCAGCTCACCTACCTCTATATATTTAGGCATTAGGCTCTTTACCAGCTTATTTATATTATAATCAAAGATGGTGTGGCGATTCAGGTACACATACCCCGCCATTGCTATAGCGGCTATGAATATTAACAGTAATATAATCTTAAAGATTTTCATCTGGTAGATACCTCCGGGCGAAGCTTAGTCTACATTAGTTATTGTGAGGAGTCTCGCCGCGAAGCGGCGGACGGCGAAAGATCTTATTTAAGTTCGGAAACAATATCCTGCACTATATTATATGCGGCTTTTGGGCGGGAAACCCATTTAAGATGTTTTCTCATTATGGAGAGGCGTCTTTGATTGGTCAGAAGATCCGCTATCTTTAAACCGCCATTCTCCATATCATGTATTCTTATGGCCACGCCGGACTCAAGAAGGTAATCGCTATTTCTCTGCTCCTGGCCGGGGATAGGGTCAATGACAGCCATCAATGCATTACTCGCAAGCACCTCTGAAGTGGTGA
This sequence comes from Candidatus Omnitrophota bacterium, assembly GCA_043823785.1. Classification (GTDB taxonomy): domain Bacteria; phylum Omnitrophota; class Gorgyraeia; order JABMRG01; family JABMRG01; genus JBDRAM01. Next base: position 19,009 of record JBDRAM010000063.1, on the reverse strand, counting down.
GGCCGCCCGGCTTACTTATTACAATATCTGAAGCAGCCATAAGCTCATGCATATTATCAACCATGCCATAGATCTTAAAACGCATATTTTTAAGGCCTTTGGCAATGCTGGTAAGTTTTTGCGTAAGAAGCCTGTTGTTGCCTGCTAACACTACCAGCTGCATCTTCTGCTTCACATCCTTAAAAGACGCCAGAAGCTGTTCATACCCTTTCAGATTAAAGCGTCCGCTTATCATAAGGACCGTAGGAAGTTTTGCATCCAGCTTTAGCTTGCGGCGCAACACAGCCTTATTATATTTTTTTGAAAATTCAGGGCTTACAGGTATGCCGGTATGCTCTATCTGATTGGCCTTAAGGCCATGACGCTTAAGTATTCTTTTTTCACCCTCTGTGCAGACATAATATTTATTTATATCCTTATTTATCCAGAATGAGTGTATAGCATAATCAGTTATTACACAATAGAATGGCACATTGAGCAATTTACGCAGCCTAAGCTTTTCCACAGCTCCCGATCCAAGAAAATGTGTAAAGACTACAGCATCAGGTTTAAAATCTTTAACATAGTTCAAAAGGGGCGCTATGTGCAAATTGCCTATTACGTGATGCAAACGAGAACTCAGCGAAGGCCCCTGATGTTTATATAATCGCCCGTATAGATACCCCCAAAGTTCAGGTATCCGCTTTACTATCTCAAGATAGCTGCCGGTATAGAACTTTTTAAAGTACGCTGGAGTATAATCCAGAATATCAACCGCTTCAGCCACCGCCGACTGCGTCTCATCGCATACCTTCTTTAAGGCAAACGCTGCCTGCTTATGGCCTGCTCCTGCAGAAGCATAAAGGATGAGTAATCTTGGTTTTCCTTTTTTCTTCATAAGTCAATTATACACAAAAACCTCTGCTTTTAAAAGCCAAAAATTTAGTAGAGGTAAAATTTATTTTACTCAGTCTCCAACGCCTAACGTAGGAGCCACCCCCTCGACAAGCTCGGGGCAGGCTTCCCTGTGGCGAACTGAACTACGCCGCCGCTGATATGGCTATCATAACACTATTATCCAACACACTCATCTTTTCAGCACGTATGTCTGCTTGCGTACCTTTGGGAACACCATTTACAATGCTTACAAACTCATCAATATTCAGCCCTTCAATTACTTCTCTTACGCCGGGTATTCCGCTGGCATGTAGGCGCGTTAATTCATCTTTAATTAATGATACTGTTTTTGCTTTAAATTCTTCGCATAGCTCATTATATTTATCACAAAATTCTACAGCATCCTTCCTCATCATAAATGTGCGTATCTCATAATAGGTCATAGGAAAGAAATTGACCATCCACTCCGCCTTATCAGGATTAAGCAGGACATATATCGCTTCCTTGCTCAAATAATTCCACCCGTATTTTTGTATCTCCTTCAACCGCTCGATATCCTTCTTGTAGGAATCTAATAACTCTTTTGTATAAAGAACCGGCTCTTTAGCCTTCTCAATCTCATCGATCTTGCCAAGGCCATAATCTTTACCTGTCGCTGCCTTCAAGACTTCATTGACATCTCTGCCCAGCGTTCTCTGGTTGGCTTCTATAAATCTTACGATGACCTCTAAATCTTCACCGCTATAACCCGCTTTTTCTACAAACTCACGCACGTTTTTTATACTTTTGAAATCTAAGATGCTTTCGCGGATATGTACGATGTCCAACATTTCCGCTGCCGCGAAACCGCCGCCGAGCCCGAAATTCCTTCTTGCGGTTAGGCTCATATTCAGCGCATTAGCAGGGTCCTTTATTCCGCGCCTTAACAAATTCAGAAAACCATTGTAGATCTTTAAATATTTTCTATACCCATACCGCTCTCGGTAGGTATCTTTAGGCTTAGCGAGCAGCCATTCTGCTGGCTCAAATAGAACATGGTATAGATAAGAGGTCATAAATCTCTTAAAATTATTTTCTCGATCCGCAGCTTCGTTAAATACAAGAGCATAATTATTGTCAATAGATACAGGCACTTTACGAGCAAAGCAAAAATTTGAAAAATGCGGGTCACCCTTTCGCAGGAAGATGTTTCCTACGATAAGGGCGGAAAATGCCCTTTGCGCGTCTTGCTGCACCAGCATATCTTTGCTCATATTCTCACTGGTAACAACCCGCCTTAAATAGTAATCATCGATATTTTCCACATGCTTAAAAATGGACAGGCCCGTGGCCTCGCTTTTTGAGATAAACCTTATCTCAGCCGTATTTGCCCTTTTCTCAAAAAACAACGACGTCAGCATCTCCAGTTCTTTGATATTATCGCTATAACACTTTCCGCCAAACCAGGTTCCCCTATATTTTCTGACAACCCATAGAATACCATCTTCATCGCATAGTATACCGTGAGGCGCTATCCTTAGCGACTCCGTTACAGGGTTTTCAGAAAAGCCTATTGTATATAAACATTTTGTATCTTTAAGTGGTATCTTTAAGAGCCTCTGCTTTGCCTTAACGCCATGCGAAAACCTCTTTATGTATTTGGCTGCCCCTCTTGACGTCTCTGCAACTATCTGGCCTATAATGGCTTCCTCTTCGGCCTCTGTAACCTCAATATAGTTATGGCCTGTGCGCCTTGACTCATGTGATTCTAATGAATTGCTCATCTCCTCGGCGTCTATACGTAGCTTGTACGCGCTTGGTCTTAACGCATATGTGCTATCAGGTACAGACACCGCAGCCATGGCTATTATCATGACAATAGCTAAATATTTATGTATTTTCATATTTTTCATAATAAAAATAAAAAAACCCCGACGCTTGCCAGGGTTTCATTTGTAATTAATGGTATTATACTAAAAAAAATACCACACGTCAAGGTGAATATTTAGGTTTGTAATTTCTTATACTCTGTTCGCCGCCGGGAGGCGGCTCCTACATTATGAAATCCAATATTTCCAGGCCAAGCTTTTTGAAGAGATTACGAAGGGTTATCATGGGAAGTCCTAATATATTAAAGTATGAGCCGCGGATATCATCAAACAATAAAGATCCTACTCCCTCTATTGAGAACCCGCCTGCTTTATCATAGGGACCTAGTAGCTTAAAAAACTTATCAATCTCTGCTTTTGTAAGCCTTTGAGCGTATAAAGAGCTTTTTTCACAGCCTTTGGCAGCCTTGCCGGTTAAGGTATCTATTACAAAAACGCCTGTAAATACCTCGATTCTTTTTCCGCTGAATCTTTTAAGCAGGGCTTTTGCTTCTTTTGCGCTGCGGGGCTTTCCGATAAGAGAGCTGCCACAACGCACGAGCGTATCCGCTCCGATTATTAAAGCGTATTTGTATCGCGGAGCTATTTTTATTGCTTTTGCTTTAGCGTTTTTGACAACAATCGCGGATATTGAGGCACCTTTTCCGTGAGCTTCCACAGCATTGCTCACCGCGACTTTATGCTTGATGCCGCACGATGTAAGTATCTGCGAACGCCTTTTCGATGCTGAAGCTAATATAACAATCTGTTTCATATTTATTAGTTAGGGACTGAAGGGTTTTAGAATTTTTGCCAGTGGAGAACGTCTTTTAAGGTGCGGATCTTATGCTGGGGGGTCTCTTTCTTCGGCCAACCTAAAGAGATTACGCTTATAAGCTTCATGTCTTTTGGGGCACCAAGCATACTTGTCAGATCGTAAGCATAGTCTTTCTTGTCCCCGGCTATCCAGCATGCTGCTAAGCATAAATCCGCTGCCGCAAGCAATATATTCTCTGTAGCTGCGCAGCCATCTTCAAGATAATACTTTGTATCTTTGCATAGGACTACTATGCAGGCAGACGCGTCTTTAATAAATTTTCCGTTTGGCGCCATGGCGGATATCTGAGAAAGTATGGTTTCATCAGTTATAACTACGAACTCCCATGGCTCAACAGCCCTTGCGGAAGGCGCCATCCTTCCCGCGTCTACCAGCTTCTCAAGCAGGCTATTATCAATAGGCTTTTTCTGATATTCCCTATGGCTTGCTCTTTTTAAAATAGCCTGAAATGTCTCCATCTATGACAACCTTCTCTTTCTTTCCATATCATCCAGAAGCCCCTGTATATCCTTACCTGCTGACCTCGCTACCATTGTGCATATAAATATCAGTATAGAAAACTGCCAGCAGTCTTCTGGCCCTATAATCAAGCCGGCGTGGACATCCTCTTTTCTCTGGAGTTTATACTTATAATGGTCTATTGCTTTTTTTAAACGGCCTTCATAGACATCCAATGAGTTGACCTTGTTGTTGTACTTATATGATGGGAATCTGACACCTCTAACAAGCAAAAAGTTTATAACCATAGCCTCGCTTAGGTCAAACTCGCTATTAAAGTCAAAACCTTCTAATTGCGGTGAATTATCAGGAAGGACTATCGAGGGTTTCTCAACAAAAACAGACCCCTTCCTTACAACAGAATCTCCCGTATTTACAGCTGATTCAGCTAAAAATATATAAGGCAGCTTTGTTGTCTCAAATGTAAGCAAAGGGTGCACGCGAGACCTTACTATCTCTGTGCTCTTCAACGCCTTTTCCCATCTTTCCATAATATCCATATAATACCTCTTAACGATAGAAAGCTATTTTACCTCATAAGAGAATAATGTCAAGTAAAATGAGGCCTTTGCTTATGGCTTGCCCTGTTTAAAAGATGCCGCTTGCTTCAGTTTTGCATTTAGGGCATTTGCCTGAAATTAGATTTAAACCGGTTGCATGCATATAACCTCTAGGAATGATAAGCTCTTTGCAATTATGGCAATATGTATTATTATCTTCAAGCATATTACCTATATATACATAACGCAGGCCCGCGTTTTTACCTTTTTCTTGAGCTTTTTTCAGGATTTTTAAAGAAGTGGGCTCCGCGTCGGTATACTTATAGTCAGGATGAAACCTGCTTACATGCCATGGCACGTCAACTCCCACACTTGCTATAAAATCCGCGATATCCTGAAGCTCTTTATCGGAATCATTTAAGCCAGGCACCACCAAGGTAGTCACCTCTACCCAGATATTTAAGCTTTTCATGTAGGATATAGAATCAAGCACAGGCTTAAGGCTGGCTTGGCATATTTTTTTATATTTATTCTCATCAAAAAATTTAAGGTCCACATTGGCAGCATCCAGGTATGGCTTTACGCAATCCAGGGCCTCCTTTGACATGAAGCCATTTGTCACAAATACATTAGAGAGGCCTTTTTCTTTTGCCAATTTTGCGGTATCAAGCGCATATTCAAAGAATACTGTAGGCTCTGTATAGGTATAAGCAATGCTTTTGCAGATATGTTTTTTTGCCTCATCCACCACCTCTTCCGGCTTAAGTTCATAACTACCTAACCCGCTTTCTTCGTTTGATATTTGAGATATTTGCCAGTTTTGACAGAAGCTGCATTTAAAATTACAGCCTGCGCAAGCGATGGAGTATGCCATGCTTCCGGGGAAAAAATGGTACAGCGGTTTCTTTTCAATAGGGTCAACATGATTGGCAACAACCCTGCCATATGCGTGGGTATAAAGCTCACCTCCGATATTCTGCCTTACGCCGCATAAGCCATATCTGGAGGCCGCTATCTTACAGCAATGGCCGCATAATACGCACTCAACCATGCCCTCTTTAAGTTTCCTATATAGTGTGGCTTCTTTTTTCATTATCGCGCCTGCTTAGAAGGGCATAACCGCGCTATTACACAATCTGAACAAAGCGGCTTTCGGGCCTTGCAGGTATTCCTCCCATGGTTTACAAGTATATAATTAAAATCGAGCCAGTCGCTCTTAGGCACAACCTCAAGAAGCTCTCTTTCTATCTTACCAGGGCCTGACTGGCCGCTTAATCCTAACCTTCCTGAAAGCCTTTTTACATGCGTATCTACTGCGATCCCCTCTGCCTTTCTGAACGCAGACGAGAGAATTATGTTGGCTGTCTTTCTTCCTACCCCAGGAAGAGCTGTAAGCTCCTCCATAGTCTTGGGAACTCTGCCTTTGTGTGTTGAAAGTATCTTCTTAGAAGCGGCGATAACATTTTTTGCTTTGTGCCTGTAGAAACCTGTCGAGTATATCTCCTTCTCAAGAACGCGCTGCCTTACTTTCGCAAAGCTCTCTATGTTTTTATGTTTTTTAAAAAGACGCTCGCAGACTTCGTTCGTTCTTTTATCAGTGCACTGCGCGGAAAGTATAGTTGAAACCAAAAGCTGGAAAGGGTTTTGGGAGTTTAATGAAACCCTGCTGTTCGGGTAGGCTTGCCTCAATACTTTTATTATCTTTTTTACTCGCTTATACGCCATATGCGATCTTGAATTACTAAAGTTAAAAGCCCTTCCGGTAATGAGATTAAACAATAACTCAGAAAGGCTCTTGATGAATTTTAAATATAATCTGCTATTTTCCTGCGGACCTGCTCTTCAATTGTTTGGTCAGCTTATTTATCTCATCCTCAAGCGCAAATATCTTCTTTTTGGATTCCATAAGCTTAAACCACTTGCCCAATTTCTCGGGATCCGCTCTGTCTTTAAACATCGCGAGACGCAGTCTGCGTAGAGTTTTTTTTCGTGTATTGCTTTTATCTATAGCCACTTCAACCTCCGCTTATAGCTATATTATACCAGAAAACTATAAGCTTTCAAGATAAAGATTAGAATACCATCCTGATGCCTATCAACACAAGGTATATGCCGAATATTTTTTTAAGCATGCCGTCAGATATAGGGCTTACAAAGTGCGCGCCTATCAGCCCTCCCAGAATAAACCCTATACAGATAAAAGCCGCGGCCTTTATGTTTACATTCCCATCCGCATAATAGCGCATCGCGGCAAGGAGCCCGATGGGCGGCACCATCAACGCAAGAGTAGTGCCCTGAGCCTGGTGCTGTGTAAAACCAGCTGAAAAGACCAGAAACGGTATTATTATTGTACCTCCCCCTATACCTAAAAAGCCGCTGAATGTTCCCGCTACCAGCCCCAAAAGAACATATAATGGAATAGACACAACAACACCCCCTTTCAAGAAAATCGCCTTCGGCGATAACTTCATCCGATTTTCAGTGGTTAGGAAAGTATTTTATACTTTCCTATACCATAAAATAAGATACCCTATCCTGGCGCGTTTTTCTTAGGTGGTGGGCAGGATAGGGTATCTTTTGCTACCCTAAATTTTTTATTATGCCGAAGCCAGCTCCTCCTCAACAAGGTAAAGCCGCTTAAACAATACTCTATGCCCGCCGCAAGTGGGACACCATTCGGGCGGAGCGGATTCCACATAATGCATGCAGATCTGGCACTCATAAATTACCTTCATAAGGAATTCCCCCTTTCATTTACTTCGCTTATATATATAAACACACGAAAAGGGCTATTATTCCCGATTTTTATATAGTCATTTCGAGCCCGTCACCTTAGGTGGCTAGGCGAAGCAATCCCAAAGATTGAGATCCTTCGGACACTTTGTGTCCTCAGGATAAATTCGCAATTATCGCTTAGCTTCACTTCGTTCCTGCCCGCCACGTTTATTAGTGGCAGGCGGGCGCTAAGCGATGTGCTCATTTAAATTTATAGACTTTCCTGATCTTCTCTTTTACGTTCCAGGTACATTTCAGCCCTTTTGAAAACTTAACTAAGTCACCTTTTTTTATCTCAGTCTCACCCTCAGGAGTCTTTATTATAGCATTACCTTCAAATAGATAGCACCATTCTTCATTGTCGTATTCCCAGTCAAATGTGCTTGGCGCGCACTCCCACTGGCTCCATTCTTTTATATTAAGTGACTCAAGATCTTCCTGCTTGGGCTTTGTTACTCTTATCTCTGACATATCACACACCTTTCTAAAGTCGCTTAGGCAGCCCTATATCAGCAACCTTTATTTTTCCTGTGTATTCCGGGCCGTCATTTTTATAAAAACCTGTCTTAGCAAAACCCATAGTAACTGTCTCATCCGCTTTTACGCACGATCCTTTCACGACCCCTTTTGTCGCATCCAGCCCGGACGGCACATCAACAGATATCTTATATCCCTTTTTTGAATTTATCATATCTATTATGTCTTTGTAAATGCCGTCTGCCTGCCCGCTAAAACCTATGCCAAATATCGCGTCTACAATAACTCCGGCTTTAAAACTTTTTCTTAAGCCCGATAAGCTATTCTTATCCTTTATCTCTGACCACTTGATGCTGAAACTATCTAATACCTTAAGCTGTATAGCGGAGTCGCCTTTTAGCGATGATATGCCGCCAATAATATAAAGTTTTGGCGCTATGCCAGCGTTTGAAATATAACGCGCGCAAACCATGCCATCGCCGCCGTTATTACCTTTACCGCAAAATATAGAAACAGGAGGCGTTGTAGAGATTTTTTTAACGCGCCTTAGAACAGCTTCGGCAACCGCCATGCCGGCATTTTCCATAAGAATAAGGCTTGGCATGCCAAAAAAGCATATAGCGTCTCTATCTATATGCCTCATTCTGCTTGAAGTTACAGTATCCATATTTATTATTGGATAAGGCTATTAAGCCTCTTAAAATCCACCTCAGCCAGGTCTTTTACAACGATATCCGCTTTTTTGTATAGCTCAGGATGGTTGTTTCTATCTATTCCCACACATGACATTCCTGCCCGCTTGGCTGCTTCAACTCCTAATGCAGCATCCTCAAAAACTATCGCTTCAGAAGGCTCTACCTGCAATTTTTCCGCTGACATTAAAAAGATCTGAGGATCCGGTTTTCCTTTAGCTATATCATTTCCGCTTACCCGTACCTTAAACAGGTCCGCGGTATTTGTTCTTTCTAAAATAAGCGGGCAGTTTCTGCTTGAGGATATTACTGCTGTCTTTATATTGTTAGATATAAGTTCTTTTATGAGCGTTATGGTACTATTATAAACCTCAACACCTTCTTGCTCAAGATATTCAATGTAATATCCCTGCTTCTTATCACACGCTTCCTTTACTATATTTTCAGGTTCATCAACAAGTATAGCGCGGCAGCCATCTATGCGCGGTATTCCATCAACCTTCTCTTTATAATCTTTAAAACTAAAACTTTTACCGTATTCTGTAAACATCCTCTCCCATGCCTTAAAGTGTAAGGGCACTGTATCTACAATAACGCCATCCAGGTCAAATATAGCTGCCTTAAACTTCATAATTAAAATTGCCCCCCTTTTTTTATTGCGGCATCTTACACCTTGCTAAAGCATGGATTCTATGCGCTTTATACGTTCATCAAGATATGGGTGCGATCTGAGCATATAAGTTACCGACGATCCTTTCTTTTCCTTCTCCTTCATCTTCTCGAAAGAGGTTATCAGGCCCCGAGGGTCAAAGCCTGAAGCCCTCGCGTACTTTACTCCAAGCTCATCAGCCTCATACTCATCTTCCCTGCTGTAACCTAACATCACAAGGTTAAAAGATGTAGACGCGGCATACGCGATATACGCGCCGGTCTTTTTTGCGTCGTCACTGTCTTTAGTAAAAGTTACAAGGGCAATGGTAGAAAGTATCTGATACCCAAGCGATGCCTGAAGTTTTTTAACAATATGCCTTGCCGCTACATGGCCTATCTCATGACCCATAACAGACGCGATCTCATCATCGTTAAGCTGATCATATAGCCCTCTGAATATGTAGACATGCCCGCCGGGTATGGTAAAGGCGTTCATATCCTTATCTTCAATTAGATAAAATTGATAATCAAGGTCCTTGCGGTCAGAAGCCTCCGCTACCCTCTGACCTATTCTTTTCAACCTATCCAGGTCCGGGCCGCCCTCACTTAGGGTATATTTCTCTTTGATCTGCGAAGCTGAAGTATTACCAATAGATTTTTCTGTGCCTGTGCCTATAAGGATTAATTCTTTTCTCCCGGTTGCCGGGTTAAAGGTAGTGGCACAACCAAGGAGAGTAAACGCGAGAAAGACGGTTAGCAATATCCTGAAAATCAGGTTTTTCATTTAAGCGGTTTACCCCGTACCTCTATATTAAGTATCAAGTTGTTTATGCGTAAAAACTACTTTGCTGACTAAGCTATATCAACCCCTAAACTTTTTTATACTAGAGGTGCGGGGCTTGCCTAAAAGTTTAAACATATTTTTCTTATAAGCTTCCACCCCGGGCTGATCAAAGGGGTTTATGCCTAAGAGATAGCCGGAAATACCTACGGCACGTTGGAAAAAATATATTAGCTCGCCTAAGCAAAACGCGGAACATTCATCTACGCTAAGTGTCATATTTGGTACATTGCCTTCTGCGTGCGCCAGCGCAGTGCCCCTATAAGCCATCTTATTGATAAAATCAAGGCCTTTGCCTGAAAGGTAGTTGAGGTTATCAATATTATATTTATCATGCGGCAGTTTCACATCAGAGGCCTTCTTATCTATCTTTAGAAATGTCTCGAATATATTTCTCTCACCTTCCTGTATCAACTGCCCTATAGCATGAAGGTCTGTAGAAAAAATGGATATTGCCGGGAATAACCCCTTGCCTTCTTTGCCTTCACTTTCAGCAAAAAGCTGTTTCCACCATTCAAGAAAATAGAAAAGGCGCGTATGAAAACTGCACATGATCTCTATCTTTTTCCCATTTCTGTATAGAAGATTGCGTAAGGCCGCATAGTAGTAGGCGAGATTTCTCTCTATCTTGTAAGATGAGCTTTCGGACTCAACATTTGCCGCGCCTTTCATCAGCTCATCTATATCGACACCAGCTGCCGCCATGGGCAAAAGCCCTACCGCAGTTAATACAGAGAACCTTCCTCCTACATTTTCAGGTATATAAAAACATCGGTAGCCGTCTTTTTTTGCTTCCTCTGACAAGAGGCCCTTTCCTTTTGTGGTAGTAAATATAATCCTTTTCTTTAGCTCAGAAGATGTATATTTTTTCCTTAGAAGGCTTTTAATGATCCGAAACGCGACCGCAGGCTCTGTGGTCGTGCCTGATTTTGATATCACATTTATCACTATACGCTTATCCTTGACATCGGTTAAAAGCTTGTTTAGATAATCAGGGTCTATGCTATTGCCCGCAAAGCATATATCTATCTTACTTTTCTCTTTTACAGGGCTTAAAAACTCTATCGCGGCCCTGGAGCCAAGATATGAACCGCCTATACCCACCACAATAAACACATCCGATATGTCTCTTATAGTCTTGGCTGCCGCGTTGATCGACGCCAGGCTCTTTCTCGTAGTCGTTGACGGCAGGTGCAGCCACCCGTGAAAATCACTGCCTAATCCCGTGCCATTCTCAAGCATATGGTGGGCATCCTTGATCTCCTCTTCAATAAACTTAAACTCTTTTTTTAGGATAAAACGATTTAAATATTTAGTATTTAATTTCATAAATCATCCCTTGCGCTATAGTATCTCAGCAGCGATTGACGCTAATTCACTGCGCTCACTGCTAGTCAATGTTACATGGCCAAACATAGGCTGATTCTTCATCTTCTCGACACAATAAGTCAGGCCGTTGCTTGATGAATCGAGATACGGATTGTCGATCTGGTAAGGGTCGCCGGTCAATATCATCTTTGCCTGATTTCCCGTTCTCGTAATAACTGTCTTTATCTCATGAGGGGTGAGGTTTTGCGCTTCATCGATAATTATAAACTGTTTTGGTATGCTTCTTCCGCGCATATAAGTCAATGCCTCAAGCTGGAGCATCCCTGTATCAAGAAGCTCCTCAATGGTCTTAAACTGAGCTTTCTGTTTCTTCTTGCACATTGCCAGGATATAATCCAGATTATCAAATATAGGCTCCATCCAATTCTCAAGCTTCTCCTCTTTTGTCCCGGGAAGATAACCTATGTCCCTGCCAAGCGGCATTATAGGCCTTGAAATAAGTATGCGGTCATAAGTGCCATCCTGCAGTACCTTTTTAAGGCCTGCTGCCAAAGCCAAAAGCGTCTTTCCCGTACCAGCCTGGCCTATAAGCGTAACAAGGCGCACGTTGTCATCATAAAGCAGGTCCTGGGCCATGACCTGTTCTTTGTTACGCGGCTTAACGCCCCATGCCTCTTTGCCGCCAAATTTTATATGGCGCATGATCCCCTTCTTATTATCAAAACGTGCAAGGGCGGTATGTTTTTTGTCCTTCAAATCACTTAGAACCGCGAACTCGTTTGGCTGGCAATCCTTATCCTTGGAAGGTAAAAACTTTTTTGTATAAAAAGTATTTATCTCCTCGGCGCTTAAGCTTACATTCCTCCAGCCTGAATAAAGATTATCAAAATCTATCTTCTCCTTTTCAAAATCCATTGCCCTTATACCGATAGCGTCAGCTTTTACCCTTGCGTTTATATCCTTGGATACAAATATTACCTTAGTCCCGTTTTTTTGCAATATATAAGCTGTCATCAATATCCTGTTATCCACAACAGCGGTTGTAAGGCCTAGTTCCTGGGCTTTTGTAAAATCAACATTGACCAATATCTTTATAACGCCTCCACCCTCTATCTCAACGCCGTTTCCTAATCTTCCCTTCCGCCTTAGTTTATCAAGCGTCCTTATTACAATACGCGCGTTTCTGCCCTTTTCATCATTATCTTTTTTGAACTCATCCAATTCTTCTATGACCTCTATCGGCAGAATTACTTCGTTATCCGCAAAAGACCTTAAAGCTGCTGAGCTATGCAATAAAACGTTTGTATCTAACACAAAGATTTTTCTCACCCCGTACCTCCATATTAAAAAATAAGCTTTATGAATAATAACAAATTTTGCTGATTTTAATCTTTTAACCCCCAACCTTTACTTATACTAGAGGTACGGGCTCACTTTTGGTGCCCTCTCAATATACCTTGATGATGTTTTTAGTTATTCTAAAATTCAACCTTTGGAACAGCCTTCGCAGCTGCTTCCACCTCAAAATATTCCGAGGGTTTATTAAGGCCCCTTAATCCCGCGAAGAAACCGCCAAAAACAGTCCTTCTGTAAGAGTTGAATTCCTTTACTGCCTTGTTATACCTATTTCTTTCCGTAGATATCCGGTTCTCTGTTCCTTCAATCTGTGCCTGTAAAGAAAGAAAATTCTGATTTGCTTTAAGGTCAGGGTAATTTTCAGCGACAAGAAGCAACCTTGAAAGAGCCCCACCCATGCCTTCTGCCGCTTCCATCTTCTCTGCCCTGTTAGAGGCATTTCCCCACTGACTGCGAAGCTTAGTAACCTCAGTAAATATTCCTTCTTCATGCGCAGCATAACCCTTTACCGTATTCACCAGATTTGGTATAAGATCGTTTCTTCTCTGCAGCTGATTCTCTACCTGGCTCCACTTCTCATTTATGTTTTCATCAAGTTTTACTACATTATTAAGCTCGCCGATAAACCAGCCAGCGGCCATTAAAAGAACTACAACTAATATACCTACTATTATCAATACCTTGTTCATGTCAATGCCTCCTCGTATAATATGTTAACAAACCTGGTCAGGCAACCAGGTTAGGGTCAAGATGCCAGTTTGGAAAATTGGGTTTGGTAGTTGGTCCTTATCAGCTTTAATCTTTTCCACCAACCACCTAACCTAACTACCATCTTGGCCTCCTGACCTTTACCTAACAACATGACCTCTCGTATTCATTTTACCGCATTACTTTTTACCAGCTTCCTCCGGCACCACCGCCGCCGCTCATGCCGCCGCCAAATCCTCCAAAACCGCCTCCAAAGCCTCCTGAACCTCCGCCAAAACCACTGCCATGCCAGTATCCGCCCCTTCTCCTGCCGGTAGGGCCTAGTATAAAATAGAAGAGAAGCCCTGAGCGCAATCCGAAGAATAATACAAAAAATAGCAGATAGATAACAGATCTAAGCAGGGCAGCTCTCGGAGATAAAGTCAATCTATCTACGGGTACCCGTTGAATGCCTTCACTGTATGTTAATGTGATATTATACTCTTTTGCTATAAACTCCGCAACAGCAATAACGCCCACAAGTAAACCTTTGCCAAGGCCGCCCTTCTTGAACTCAGGTATCATAAGCTGCTCAATGATCTGCTTGCATATAGCATCAGGAAGCGCGCCTTCTAAACCATATCCGGTCTCAATACGCACCTTTCTATCGTTTACAGACATCAGGATAAGAACCCCATTATCCTTGTCCCGCTGCCCAATGCCCCATTTCTCAAAAAGCTCTGTTGTGTATTGGGCTATATCTGAAGGTGATGTCGTAGTAAGAGTGACTACCGCTATTTGGGCTGTGGTCTTATCTTCCAGCTGACGTGCCATAGATGTGATCGACAACTCGGCTCCGGGATCTATGACATTCGCGTAATCGTTAACATAGCCTCTGTAAGCAGGAATATCAGCGTCCTGCGCATATATACTATTTTGATAAAAAAATAGCACAGATACTATAAATAGATATCCGATAGATCTTTTGATCATGCGGGCAGAACCTGAATAAGCAATACTCATACTTCGCTGTCCGAAATTTCGGCCAGTCTCTCGATCTGTTTTATATATTTTGATAAGAAAGCTTCCGTCTTTAGTCCGCCTATCTTCTCATCGTTTTCTTTATCCTTTAAGATCGCCATAAAAACATTTGAGTCAATACCAAATGTCTCGCCCAGCAGGCCTATGGCCTCTTCTTTTTTTACGGGAGGCTTAATGCCTTTTAAGCGCAGGAGGCCGCGAAATACGGGAAAAAGAGAGCCAAGCGATTCTTTTATAAGAACCTCTATACCCTTGCTTCGCAGGCCTATTTCAAGATAAGCCTGGCGTATCCTTATAAGCTTGCCCTTAAGCTGCTCTTCACAAATAAACCTTATGTGCGAAGCGTTAATCTCAATATCAGCCAAAAGATCTTCTCCAAAGATGACAGTATTGTTCTCCTTCATCTCAAGAAACTCAAGGGGGAAGGTATCAAGAGAACTATTTATATATTCAGGCGTAAAAAAAAGCGGTGCCGCTATCCTCTTTCTTATACCTTTATCAACTACGCGAAGGCTGTCTTTAAGCTGAAGAAATCCAAGAGCCTTAAAGACGATCGTGCTGTTTATTCCTGATGTACCCGGCATGGGATCACCGCTTGCGGAGCTTCCATATATAAAGATAGATAAGATATTATCCTTATGTATGTTCAGCATCTCCTTTGCGTACGGCAGGAAATTTTTTCTTGCCTCATCTGTCAGCTTCTCTATGTTCTTAAAATTCTGCACCTTATCACCTCTTTCTTTTGAAGCTTTTATTATAACTTATGAAAAATTAAAGCTCAAGAGAATTAATGAGTTTATGATCAATTCCGTTGAGCAGCTCTATCTTAGAATCAGTCAATCTTATGTATGTGGGCTCGTCACTGCCGCACCAGCAGCCGCAGTTGGCGTATATGCCACTGCCCATCTTTGTCAAAACCGCCTTATGCGTGTGCCCAAATATAACTATTCTCATGCCGCTATTGATATGTTTCCTGGCAGCTTCTTCAAATTCCAAAAGTCCGCCGCCTCTCTCAAAATATTCTTTAGATGAAGGGGTAAGTTTATTATTGATATAGGCTGCCTTTTCCAGAAAAAGCCCACCCTTCCTGATTAAATTCCTCCTTCCCCACTCATCGATATCCGGGTGCACTATCCGTTCAAGCCAACCGATGAGATAAGAGGCTCTTCTGCCCCATACGTTGCGGAGAGCCATGCGGGGATCCTGGTAGCGATTGAATATATCATATTGATTACCATGCTCTACCCTTAAGCCCAGCTCCTTATCAATAAACTCAAGATATATCGATAATTTTGGGTCTAAATATTTAACAAAAGGTATGTGATCGTGATTTCCTATTATATATACTAGCCTATTCCTGCTAGCTAGATTAAAAAGCCGCTTTATCACTTCGCTGTGATGAAAGACCGCCCTATCCAGATCAGCCTGCCACAACTCAAAAAGATCACCAACAATAAAGAGTCTTGTGCTTTCTTTCTCTATACTGTCTAAAAAATGCAGGAACTCATTCTTCCTGATAAAATCATCTGCTTTAGAACCATCGCCTAAATGCAGGTCGCTTATAAAAATATTTGTCTCGGCAAGAATGCTCATGCTTCAAGCAACTCCTTAGGAAAAATATTATCCAGCCCTAAAATGCAGGCAGGGTCAAGTGTTTTTTTAAGCGCGGCCATTTCTCTTATCGCCTTTTCTCCGTACATCATCTTTAAGTATTCATGCTTGATCTTTCCGATTCCATGCTCCGCTGAAATAGTCCCATTAAAGGATATGGCCTTTTTGACAAACTGCTCATATATCTTATGGCCAGCCATATACTCTTTGTCATCTTTGGGAAGTATATTCACGTGCAGATGGCCATCACCGATATGCCCAAACATAACATAGCTGAATCCGGCTTCAGTCAAAACTGTATTGTAATAACTTATCATGCTGTCTATATAAGGCGCGTCAACCGCGATATCAGTCCCGATCTTTGTCATGTTGTGCCTATTAATAAACTCATTTACCATATCAGGAAGATCATGCCTTATCCCGGCAAGCTCTTCTCTCTCTTGCCTTGACTGCGCAAACCATGTATTATCAACTGATCCGCCGCACTCGGTAATAAGCCCTGCCCAGGCATCCAATATCTTAGACTCTGTATCTTTCCTGACTTCCTGACTGAAATATATAGCGCCCTGAGCGGATTCAGGTATCTTTTTATGCTTCTCTCTTAAAAAACGCAAGGCGCTCCCATTAAAAAATTCTATTGACGCGGCATTTACACTGCCTGCTTGCGTAATATTTTTCCGGCTGATATCCCTCGCCTTATACGCAAACAAGAGCGCGTCTTTGAGCTTATCAAAAAAACAATAACATTCAAGTACATCATCGGGCTTCTTCAGTAATCGCAGCCTTGCCTCTGTTATGATACCTAAGGTACCTTCCTGGCCGATGAACAGGTCTATGGCATCGACATTATCTTTAATATAATAACCAGCGGCATTTTTAACTCTTGGCACAGTGTATTTAGGAAGATCAAGTTTCAAGGTTTCCCCTGAAACCAGCTTCAACTCCATAGCCCTATCTTCATCTGAAAAAAGATCGCCCCTTTCTAATCTGACAGTCTCGCCTGATGAAAGGACCACCTTAAGCCCCAATACATAGTCTCTTGTTGAGCCATGCTTAAAGCTCCTTGCGCCGGATGCGGATGTAGCTATGTTGCCGCCTATAAATGAGCTCTTTTCAGTAGGATCTGGCGGATAAAAAAGGCCGTTAGAAGAAACCGCGTCAAGCAGATCATTTAACAGAACTCCCGGCTCAACCCTAACTTCACCGCCGTTAGGAGTAACTTTGATATCAAGGATGCGGTTCATCTTCTCTGTTGATAATACAGAGCCATTGAAAGGCACTCTTGCCCCAGTCACGCCTGTGCCTGCTCCGGAAACAGTTATAGGCATACCTTGCCTGGAAGCAGAGCTCAAGAGCTCGGAAACCTCTTTTTCATTTTCAGGAAAAAATACCGAAACGCAGGAACCGCCCTTTAGATTTGAATAGTCCTTGAGGTAGGCAGATATAACATCGGGGTCTTTTTTAATTAGCATAATACACGCGCATTAAAAAAGGACCCATCGGATAAAGATTACTAAACCAACGGGCCCTTCTCGGTGGGCTAGAACCTCATTTTAAAAACAAAAAGAATATAGCATATTTCCCAAATAAATGCAAGAAAAAAATAAAAATATTTCGCTTACCATTGACAAGCCCATATATAGCGTGTATGATAATAGGGGATGGATAAAATGATGACTAAATATATCTACATAACACTGATCTCACTGCTGTTTTCACTTGCTTCAGGCAATGCATTTTCGGATGATATGCCCGGGACCGCCTATTCCCGTCCAAATGTAAGTGGCGGCTATGATTTCTATGACTCTGAAGGTAGTAAAATAGGATTCTCTTCCCGCGATAAAGATGGGGATTATGTCTACTATGACACAAACGGCAGTATCGTTGGAAAATTAAAATTTGATGTGAAGAAGGGCAAATACAGGTTTTATGATGGGGACAATATCAAAAAAGGTGAATTGTCAAAAGATCGTTACGGCGGCTACCGGTATAAAAAGAGTAAGAGCGATAACGAAACATCCATGCAAATGAGGATCAGAAAAGATTACGACTATGCCAATCCTTATGGTGAGGGTGTTGAAACATTGCCACTCGAAGTAATAAGGGGTGAAAAAACCACTTCAAAAACAACTGCATCTAGCGCAGGATTGGATACAACTTCGGAAGGAACAGGGCTTGACTCTTCATCTTCTTCTCTTAAAACTATTGCCTCCGAATTAAAAACTTCTCCCGCCAAAAGCTCAGGCCTCTCTACAAATAATTAATACGGATTTTTTCTTTTCTCTACTTCGACTGCTCTGCGCCATTCCTGAAGCCAGCATTGTATCCCTGATCATACCCTTTTTTAAAACCGGCGTTGTATCCGTCTTCATAGCTTCCTCCTCCGGAAGAATCAGTAGAGCCTTTTCTTGGGCGCATGCCGCCTGTTACATCATCAACAATATTGCCCTCTCTGCCTGTAAGAACCTTTACGCCTTCATATATAGCCAGGCCTTTCCCTACAGTAGCCCATGTCTTACTACTGCCGGCAAAGCTTGCGCTTTGTAACAAGGATATGATAAAAGCAGTTACAACTATTACAAAAAGTATTTTTCTCATATTTTCCCCTCCTCGTATAATATGTTAACAAACCTGGTCAGGCAACCAGGTTAAGGTCAAGATGCCAGTTTGGAAAATTGGGTTTGGTAGTTGGTCCTTATCGGCTTTAATCTTTTCCACCAACCACCTAACCTAACTACCATCCCGGCTTCCTGACCTTTACTCAACAACATGACCTCTCGTATTCATTTTACCGCGTTACTTAATATATACACCAACCCCTATCAAAAATCAAGCCTATTCTGATCCCATCTGTGATTCAGACAGTAGAGGGGCAATCAAGCCCAGATTTTTAATTATACCAGCAGAAACAGTTAAAAATTTATTACGACAAGCGAAATATGAAAAGTCCGAATCTATAATATCCGGGAGACACAAAAAAGATAGACCCC
>JBDRAM010000062.1:0-6409 GCA_043823785.1 Candidatus Omnitrophota bacterium | reverse complement strand
TTAGAGACATTACGACATAGCGCGGCGCATGTGATGGCGCACGCGGTAAAGAGTTTATGGCCTGATACTAAAATAGCTATTGGCCCTGCTATTTCAGATGGCTTCTACTATGACTTTGATAAGAAAGAGCCGTTTTTGCCGGAAGACCTTAAGAAGATAGAAAAGAAGATGCGCCAGATCATAAAGGCAGACCATGAGTTTGTGCGCAAAGAGATAAAGAAAGATGAGGCGCTAAAGCTCTTTGAGAAGGAAAAGGAGCCATATAAGGCAGAGATTATAAATGATATACCTGATGAGACAGTATCTATATACACAGATGGTGATTTTACAGACCTTTGCCGCGGCCCGCACATAGAATCAACAGGTAAGATAAAGGCATTTAAACTTTTGAGCATAGCAGGCGCGTACTGGCGCGGCGATGAAAAAAAACAGATGCTTCAGAGAATATATGCCACCGCTTTCTTAACACAAGAGGAACTTGATGAGCATCTTAAGCTTATTGAAGAAGCAAAGAAGCGTGACCACAGAAAGCTTGGCAAGGAATTAGGGTTTTATATAATAGATGAGTCAGCGGGAGCAGGCTTGATAATATATCAGCCAAAGGGAGCGCTTTTAAGGACTATCATAGAAGACTGGGAGAAGAGAGAGCACATAAAAAGAGGGTATGAGTTTATAATAAGCCCGCATATCTTAAAGTCTGATATATGGGTACGCTCCGGACATTATGAATTTTATAAGGAGCACATGTATATATTCAAAATGGATAATGAAGAGTATGCGGTAAAGCCCATGAATTGTCCGGCCCACATGATAACATATAATATCAAGACCAGAAGCTATAAGGATCTTCCAATAAGATATTTTGAGCTGGGCAGCGTATACCGCCATGAAAAAAGCGGGGTATTGCATGGGCTCCTTAGAGTAAGAGGCTTTACGCAGGACGACGCGCATATATTCTGCCTACCTGAGCAATTGAAGAGTGAGATAAAAGATGTAATAGATTTTGTAATATATGCTATGAAGATATTTGGATTTAATGAGTATGAGGTCGAGATAAGCACAAGGCCTGCAAAATCCATAGGCACCGACGATGATTGGCATAGCGCCACAACTGCCCTGGAAGAGTCTTTGAAAGAAAAGAATATACCCTACACTATCAACGAAGGAGACGGAGCGTTTTACGGACCGAAGATAGATATAAAGCTTAAAGACGCGCTCAAGCGCTTATGGCAATGCGCGACCATACAGTGCGACTTTGCTTTGCCTGAAAGATTTGACCTGACCTATGTTGCGCAGGACGGCAGCGAAAAGCGGCCGGTTATGATACATAGGGTTATACTCGGGAGCATGGAAAGGTTTCTTGGGGCCTTAATAGAGCAGCATGCGGGAGCGCTGCCCCTTTGGCTTTCTCCTGTGCAGATAGCGGTATTACCCATAACAGATAACCAGCTTGAATACGCAAAAAAGATAAATGATGAGCTTCTGGAAAAGGGCTTCAGGCCAAAGCTTGATAGCAGGAGCCAGACAATAGGATATAAGATAAGAGGGGCACAGCTTGAGAAGCTTCCTTACATGATTATTATAGGTAAAAGAGAAGAGGACGACGATAAGATAACTGTGCGAAGCAGAATGAAGGGCGATGAGGGCGAGACTACACTTAAGGAGTTTATGGAAGTATTAACTGATGAGGTAAACCTGAAGAGATCCTTCGGCAGCTAAAATGCTTACTATTCGTTCGCATTTTTTAACGCTGCCTTCCCTCGCTTTCGCTCGGGGCGATTCGAGGGATGGTGAGCAAAGCGAACCGCGGGATCAAACGTGCTTCGCAAATTTGAAGGGAGGGAAGTGACCATAGAAAAGCGTTTAAGGATAAATGAACAGATAAGAATAAAAGAGATAAGGGCTATAGGCCCGGAAGGTGAGCAGCTGGGGCTTATAACGCCGCAGGAAGGCTTACGCATAGCGCGCGAGAAAAGCTTGGACCTGGTGGAGGTGTCGCCATTTGCCGATCCTCCAGTGTGCCGAATAATGGACTATAGCAAGTTCAAGTATGAGCAGGATAAAAGGGAAAAGGAAGCAAGGAAAAGGCAGCACATTGTTAAGATGAAAGAGGTAAGGTATAAGCCTCGCATCGAAGAGCATGATTACCAGACCAAACTAAACCACATAAAGGATTTTGTGAAGAAAGGCAACAGGGTAAAGATAAGCATGATGTTCCGCGGCAGAGAACTCGCCCATACCGATATAGGGCGCGAGGTAATGAAGCGTGTGGCGGAGGACCTGGTCGGTATCGCGGAAGTAGAGAAGTTACCGATGCGCGAAGGGCGCTTCCTGAATATGATAATCGCGCCAAAATAGGGCCATTTTATAAAAAGATAATCAACGGATAGCGGATAGCGTATAAGTTATAGGGTGCAGGTCCCAGGGTGTAGGGATTTTATATTATTTAAATACCCTAGAGCCTACAACCTAGACCCTATGCGCGCTACTTGCTAAGCGATCATATAGCATTTTAAAAGGAGACTACAATGCCAAAACTTAAGACCAGAAAAGCAGCGTCAAAACGTGTCAAGCTGACAAAAAGGGGCAAGATCAAGATATCAAGGGCTTTCAGGGGGCATCTTTTGACTTCCAAGAGCAGAAAAAGAAAGCGGTCATTGAACAGAAAGAGCACTCTTTCAAAAACAGAAGAAAAAAAGATCAGGGCGATGCTCCATAATTAAACGTAATAAATAAGTTTCGCATTTCGTATATAGTATATCGTATATCGGATATTGTATATCGCATGGGATTTTTAAAAGCTACATACTATATGCGACATACGACATACGAAACATGACATACGATATATGACAAACGATATATGAGCAAAAGAACAAGGAGTAACAAATGTCAAAAGTAAAACATCATGTTGCATCAAGGAAGAGAAGAAAACGCGTTATGAAGGCCGCAAAAGGATTCGTGGGCGGCAGAAGCAAGCTTTTCAGAACAGCAAAAGAGACAGTGATCAGGGCGCAGGCGTTTTCAAGCAAAGACAGGAAACTCAAAAAACGCACATTCCGCAGCCTGTGGATAGTCAGGATAAATGCCGCGTGCAAGGCAAACGGTATAAAATATTCGCAATTCATCAACGGCCTTAAAAAAGCAAAGGTAGAACTTGACAGAAAGGTCCTTGCTGAGCTTGCGGTTTCAAATAAGACAGCTTTTAAGAAGCTCGTCGATCTTGTTAAACCAAAAAAAGGCTAACTAAAGCATGAAAAAGATAAAGCTAGAGCCTCCACAGGCTATAGTGCTGAGTTTTTTTTCTGTTATATTGCTGGGAGCGCTTCTTCTGAACCTTCCCATCTCCGCAAGAGAGAATGTAAGCCCAGGTTTTTTAAATAGTTTATTTACAGCTACCAGCGCAACCTGCGTTACAGGCCTTATTGTCAAGGATACGGGCAGCTTCTTTTCGCCTTTCGGCAGAATGGTAATACTCATGCTGATCCAGGCAGGCGGGCTTGGTATAATGACATTTTCTACCATGTTTGCTATTGCTCTTGGCAGAAAGCTTAGCATATCGCAGAACGTCACCATTCAAAAGGCGTTGGGCCATACCAAAATACAGGGCCTTCCAGAGCTTATTCTCTATATAGTCAAGTTTACTCTTAGCATAGAATTAATAGGCGCGGCGCTCCTTTATTTAAGATGGGCATCCATATCAGGCACAAACACCCTCGCGGATATAGAAAGAGCGGTATTCCATTCTGTCTCCGCGTTTTGCAACGCGGGCTTTAGCCTATTTTCTAAGAGTTTACAAGGGTTTTATTCCGATGGCGTTGTCCTCGGGATATTTTCAGCGTTGATAATTATAGGTGGCATGGGTTTTATAGTATTTCTGGATATACCGAAATTGAAGTTTTGGCGCAAGGATCGGCGCCTTATATTTTCCCGCATAAGCATACAGACAAAAATGGTTTTTTTGATAACGTTCGTTCTGATAATTATAGGAGCAGCGGGGGTATGGCTGCTTGAGAGCAATAATACGCTAAGCGGCATGGCGCATAAGGATAAGCTGTCATGCAGCTTATTCGCGTCTATTACACCGCGTACCGCGGGCTTCAATGTATTACCGACCAACGCATTAAGGCCGGCTACACTTTTCATGCTTATCATCCTTATGTTTATAGGCGCCTCTCCCGGCTCGACAGGAGGCGGTATAAAGACAGTTACTTTTGGCGTTATGGTAGTTGCTTTTGTCTCCATGCTTTATAACAGAGACAGGATATCGGTTTTTAGAAAGACCATACCCCGGCAGACATACAGGCGCGCGGCAGTCATAGTTTTTTTAGGGCTGGGGGTAATAGCCTTATCAACGTTTCTTTTATCAATAACAGAGGCCGCCGCTTCTGGCGGCAGCCGCTACTTTTTAAACATACTCTTTGAGGTAACCTCCGCGTTTGGTACAGTAGGGTTAAGCACGGGGATAACCCCCGGCCTTAGCGGATTGGGCAAGTTTATTATAATATGTACAATGTTTATAGGCAGAGTAGGGCCTTTGACGATCGCTCTCGCGGTTGCCATGCGCAAGGAAAGAATAGGGTACATTTATCCGGAAGAGAAGTTGATGGTGGGATGATTTTCGTATTGCGTATCGCGTATCGCGTATTGCGTTAAATCTTTTACGCAATACTCAATACGTACGACGCACGACGAGCTATTAAAATAAGGGAGAATAACAATGAGACAATTCGCGGTTATAGGGCTGGGAAGATTTGGTTCGAGCATAGCAAAGACACTTAGCGAAAAGGGGTGCCAGGTATTAGCCATAGATACCGATGAGGATAAGGTGCAAGACTTCTCGGAGATAGTTGCGCAGGCGGTATGCCTTGACGCTACCGATGAGAAAGCTCTTAGGGCTGTAGGCATAGAGAACATAGACGTAGCGGTTGTAAGCGTTGGCAACAACATAGAATCTTCGATACTTATTACGCTTATGCTTAAAGAGATAGGCATAAAGGAAGTGATAGCGAAATCAGTTACCGAAGAGCAGGGAAAGGTCTTAAAGCGTGTCGGAGCTGATAAGATAATATTTCCTGAAAGAGATATGGGCATAAGGCTTGCGAGCGCGCTTACTTCTCCGGGGGTGAGTGAATTTATCGGGCTTTCTTCAGAATGCAGCATTATTGAAATAGAGCCTCCGGACGCGTTTATAGGAAAAACATTAAAGCAGCTTAATCTCAGAGTAGAGGCGGGGTTAAATATCATCGCCATAAAGAATAAAGATAAGGCGGGCCATGAGTCAGTCAATCCTATTCCGGAAGCTGATTACAAAATAGGGCCTGAAGATAAGTTAATAATTGTAGGGCCAAACAAAAATATAGAGATTTTTGAGAAGAGAAAATAAAGATCATATAAGCCATGGATGAGAAATTTAAAAACATAGAACTTAAGGCGCAAAAAGAGGTAGACTCTGCCGGCACGCCGGAAGAGCTTAACGAGCTTAAGATAAAGTACTTAGGCAGGAAAGGCCTGGTTGCCGATCTATTTAAAGAGATAAAAGGCCTGGCCCCTGAGCAGAGGCCCGCTTTTGGTGAAGGCATAAATAAATTAAAGGAAATACTTGATATAGAATTTAAACAGCGCGGCGAGGAGATACAATTTAGCCAGGGCGTGCTTGAGGATACTCTTGATATAACGATGCCGGGTGAGAAATCTGGCATAGGGAATTTACATCCTATAACAAAGACTATAAATGATCTATGCGGAGTTTTTTCGCATATGGGGTTTGCTGTTGTAGAGGGCCCGGAAATAGAGACAGAGCATAATAATTTTGAGGCGCTCAATATACCGGCAGACCACCCGTCGCGCGAAGCGTTTGACACTTTTTACATAAAGGATGACTGGCTTTTAAGAAGCCACACATCTCCTGTGCAGGTCAGGTATATGCAGACTCACAGCCCCCCGCTTTCAATAGTTGTTCCGGGTAAGGTGTATAGGCCGGATGCCGTTGATGCGAGCCACTCTTTTATGTTTCATCAGATAGAGGGCCTTATGATAGGGGATAACATCACCTTCGCGAATCTAAAATGGGCGCTTTTTGAATTTGTGAGGCAGTATTTTGGGCCTGGAAGCAAGGTTAGGTTCAGGCCGCATTTTTTCCCCTTTACAGAACCCAGCGCAGAGGTAGATGTATCATGCATGATATGCGGCGGGGAAGGGTGCAGGGTATGTTCTCAGAAAGGGTGGCTTGAAATATTGGGTGCCGGCATGGTAGACCCAAATGTTTTTAAGGCGGTTGGCTATGACCCGGAAAAGGTAACGGGCTTTGCGTTTGGCATGGGTGTTGAAAGGATAGCGATGCTTAAATACGGCGTCAATGACATCCGCTTATTTTTTGATAATGATATACGGTTTTTAAAGCAGTTCT
>JBDRAM010000061.1:0-9332 GCA_043823785.1 Candidatus Omnitrophota bacterium | reverse complement strand
ATTATAAGTATTTTAGGTATGAAATTCATGGATTTTTCCGCTGCTATGTAAAAAATAATCACTATATACGATATGCGACATACGATATACTAAACTTTGATAGTCTTGACATATCGTTCCCGCTCACTATATATACATCCGCAATATTTCTGATGGTATAGCTCCATATCTTTTGAAACCTTTTTAGACTCCACAAATCCAGGCCTAAAATCTTCATATACAAACGCTGCGGAATATTTATCTGCCGCATCATTGCCTATGGCCTTTATCTTGTCATGTTCCTGATATGGGCTTATAAGTAAAGTTGTCGTAAACCCGCTAAAACCATTTTTAGACGCATACTCTGCGGTTTTTGTAAGCCTAAGGCGCCAGCATATATGGCACCTGTTATCGCTTTCGTGAAAGTTGACTTTTCTACAGAAATCTTCAAACTGAAAATCCCTAAAAGATACTGTATTAAAATCCATAGCCTCAGAAAGCTTCAGGACAGAATCTTTCCTTAGCTTATACTCAGACGCGGGATGTATATTGGGATTATAGAAAAACCCTACCACCTCATGGCCCTTCTCCCTTAACCTCTTAACCGTGTATATTGCGCATGGCGCGCAGCATATGTGGAGTAAGATTCTCATAGTATACTCATAGTTAGTTGAGAGTTGAGAGATGAGAGATCATAAGTTAGAACAGTTCCTTCTGTTTTTCCTTAATACCTAAGTGCTTATAGGCCAGGCTTGTTGCCTGCCTGCCGCGCTGGGTACGTTTTAAAAAACCTGCCTTCAGTAGAAAAGGTTCTACAACATCTACTACTGTATCCTGTTCCTCATTAAGCGATGCTGCTAAAGCTCCTATGCCCACAGGCCCACCGTCGTAATATTCTATAATTGCTTCGAGAACCTTACGGTCTATCGGATCAAGGCCTGCCTTATCCACGCCCTGGGCGCTAAGAGCGTTGTCTATTATATCATTTGTTATCGATCCATTTGCTTTTACTTGCGCATAGTCTCTTACTCTCCGTAAAAGCCTATTGGCGGTCCGGGGCGTACCCCTTGAACGCTTTGCTATCTCCAAAGCAGACTTCTCATCGATCTTGATACACAATAACTCTGCTGACCTTTTTATTATCCTTACAAGGTCCTCCGGCTTATAAAACTCAAGGTGATGAAATATTCCAAACCTTCCGCGCATTGGGGCTGTAAGAAGGCCTGAACGTGTAGTAGCGCCGACCAGGGTAAAAGGTTTTAGATTGAATTTTATGGTTTTAGCGTACGGGCCTTTATCGATGACAAAATCTATCTGAAAACTCTCCATGGCAGGATACAGGAACTCTTCAACCGTCCTTGAAAGCCTGTGTATCTCATCTATAAATAGCACGTCGCCATTTTCCAGGTTTGTCAATATTCCTATAAGGTCCCCTGCCCTCTCTATAGCAGGCCCTGAGGTCGCTGTTATCTTAGTCCCCATCTCATGTGTAATGATATGAGCAAGGGTAGTCTTGCCTAAGCCAGGCGGCCCTGAAAAAAGAAGATGCTCTAAAGGCTCATTTCGCTTCTTAGCGGCTTCTATAGAAACTAAAAGATTGTCAATCAGATCTTTCTGGCCTACAAAATCATTTATCCTGGCAGGCCTCAAAGAGATATTTAATACCTGATCCTCATCAGCTTCCTGCTGCGTTATCAGCTTCTCCCTCTTGTCCTGGTTCTTTATCATATTCTCTTTTTTCACTGCCTACCTCTGTGCTTGGTTAGCGTGTGTGCGAGTTTGCGTGTGTGCGGGTTTACCGGCCAACCGGCTAACCCGCCAACCCGTTAACCTTCTTTCCTCTGCCGATAGACTTCGTTGAGAAGTTCTTCACTTGATGAGATATTTGGATTTCTCTCCAGCGCCTTCTGAAGCATCTCTTTAGCCAAATGTTTCTTATACTGAAGCTGCATTAAGACCTGCAGGGCCTCTTCCTCTATGTCATGTTTTGGAGTAACTTCTGAAGCCTCAAAGCTGTCCTGTATCAAACCGAATTTTCCTACCTTGTTCTGAAGCTTCGCTATTATCTCCCTCGCCCTCTGTTCTCCTATGCCCGGGAGAGACTTAAGAAAAGATACATCCGCTGAATCTATTGCTCTGGCTATCTGAGATATAGGTTTATTTATAGCCTTTATTGCTGCCCTGGGCCCTACCCCGGATACGGTTATAAACTTCTCGAAGAACTCTTTTTCAACCTCATTCATAAAACCTATAAGAACAGGTATTGCCTTGGAACGGTCTGTGGCATAATAATGGAATGTTACAAATGATATGGCCTCTCCTACGGGAGTATCCTTTAAATCATTCAATACAGTAAAAGGCACAAGCACTTCATAGCCAATGCCTGCTACATCGATCACAATACTGTTGTCTCTTTTTTTAACAAAGCTGCCCCTTATGCTGGATATCATCTTTTAGCTATCTCCACATCTTTTTCAGTATGACGCAAATGAGTAATGCATATAGCAAGAGCATCTGTTACGTCAAGCGGCCTTTGAATATCATCCAAGCTCAAGATCCTATTCACTACGCGCTGCACCTGAAGTTTTGACGCATTACCGTTGCCTGTAATAGCGCGCTTTATTGTCTTTGCGGGATAACCCTTAACTGTGACATTCTTCTGGCTGCAGGACAACAGTACCGCGCCTCTTGCATGGCCCATAAGTATCGCGGTCATCGGGTGCTTATAATGTGAGTAGAGCTGCTCTATTACACACACCTGCGGCCTGGTCTGCTCTATAAGTTCGGTTATCTGTACATTTATTGAATATAATCTATCTGCAAGAGGGTTCTTGGGTGAAGTCCTTATTACGCCTGCCTCTATAACTGAAAGCTGCTCAAATCGCTCTTCCAATACTCCGTATCCTGTAATTTCCAGGCCTGGGTCTATTCCGAGTATTCTCATTTTTTGCGTCGTGCGTATTGCGTCGTGCGTATTGCGTCGTGCGTATTGCGTAAAAACTTTTGAACGCAATACTCAATACGCAATACGAGATTTTATTCCTCGTTTAAAACATCGTCCGGTATATCAAAGTTGGCATAGACATTCTGTACATCATCGAGGTCTTCCAATAATTCCATCATAGATAAGACCTGCTTCGCATCCTTGCCTACTAGTTTTACGGTGCTTGAAGGAATCATTGTAAATTCAGCAGATTCAATATGAATACCTGCTTCCACAAGAGCGTCTTTTACTTTTTCAAAGCCCCCGGTAGAAGTAGTAACCTCATATGTCCCTGCTTCGGTCTGCATATCCTCAGCGCCGGCTTCCAACGCCACTGACATGACCTTATCTTCATCAGCTTCTGATGATTTTATAAGGATATAGCCTTTTTTGGTAAATATCCAGTTTACGCTTCCGCTTCCAGCAAGGTTACCGCCTTTTTTAGAAAAGATATTTCTTACTTCCGCAGTAGTTCTGTTTCTATTATCAGTAGTGGCCTCAACCATTACAGCAACACCTTTTGGACCGTAGCCTTCATACAGTATCTCTTCATACGTAACACCGGGAAGCTCGCCAGTGCCTTTTTTTATCGCGCGGTCTATATTATCCGTTGGCATATTAACAGACTTTGCCCTGTCCACGGCCACGCGCAAAACAGGGTTAGAGGATAAGTCTCCACCGCCTTTCTTGGCCGCCATGGTTACCTCTCTGACTATTTTTGAAAATACCTTTCCTTTTTTTGCGTCCAGTATTGCTTTCTTATGTTTTATGCCCGCCCATTTGCTGTGTCCCGACATCTACTACTCCTTGTTCTCATGTTTTCGTATATCGCATGTCGCATATCGTATGTCGAAAAAGCGATATACGATATACTATATACGACATACGAAATCACTCATCTTGGCCTTCCTTCGATTTCTGATACTGCGCTATAATAGGCTGTGATATCTTAGAAGGAACCTCTTCATAATGTGAAAACTTCATACTATAAGAACCCCTGCCTCCAGTAATAGACCTTAGCTCTGTCGCATATCTGAGCATCTCACCAAGAGGTATCTGTGCTTTGATAGTCTCACTTGCCCCCTTGGCTTCCATGCCAATTATTCTTCCGCGTTTTGAATTTATGTCGCCTGTTATTGAGCCCATGGCATCATCCGGAACAGTTATCTCAACATCCATTACAGGTTCAAGAAGAATGGGGCTTGCCGCCAAAATACCTTTCCTAAGAGCCATGCTGCCGGCTATTTTAAATGCCATTTCTGAAGAATCTACAGGATGGTAAGAACCATCATAAATGCTTATTCTGAGGTCAACAAGCGGATATCCGGCAATAACACCTTGTTCCATAGCGCCCTTTACCCCTTTTTCTACCGCTGGTATATACTGCCTTGGGACTGAACCACCGACTACCTTATCTACAAATTCATAATTCTCTCCTCTAGAAAGAGGCTCTAACTCAAGCCATACATCTCCATATTGGCCGCGTCCTCCGGACTGTCTTTTATATTTCCCCTGTATCTGGACTTTCTTCTTTATAGTCTCTTTATAAGCTACTTTTGGCGTACCCAACTCTACTTCTACCTTGAAATTTTCTTTCAATCTGGCTACCATTACAGTTAGATGAAGGTCGCCTAATCCCGATATAATAAGTTCCTTGGTTTGAGCGTTTCTGCCATATTTAAAGGTTGGGTCTTCGCTGGTTAATCTAGCCAAAGCACTCATTATCTTCTCTTCATCCTGCCGCGATTTGGGCTTAACTGAAAGCGATATAGCGGGTTCAGGCAGCACAATAGGATCAAAGCTTATCTTGGAGCCATCCACAGCTATAGTATTACCCAGAGTCGTATCTTTCAATTTAGCAACTGCGGCAATATCGCCTGCTGAGACCTCCGCAACGGGCTTCTGTTCTTTGCCTTGCAGTAAAAATAGCTGGCCTATCCTCTCTTTAGAATCCTTGGTAACATTATAAAAGGACGTGTCGCTTTTCAAGGAACCGGAAAATACACGGAATACAGTAAGCTGCCCGATATATGGGTCTATTATAGATTTGAAAACAAGAGCTGCGAAAGGATCGTCCTTTGTGTTATTTACATTAATTCGATTTTCACTTCCCAATTCCTGTGCTTCTACCGCAGGCCTGTCTGCCGGAGAAGGCAGGAAATCGCTCATAGCGTTCATGAGAGATTCTATTCCTATCTCTTTTACAGCAGAACCGCAAAGAATAGGGAATATTTTACAGTCCATGATCCCCTTTCTCAAGCCCTTGCTTATCTCATCATCTGTAAGTTCCTGACCGCATAGGTATTCCTCAATAAGGGTATCGTCTGTTTCAGCTATAGCCTCCATAAGCTGCTCTCTATACTTACTTGCTGGCTCTTTGTCAGCTGCCTCCAATTTTTCCAAATTCTCTTTTTTAATGAGCGACGCTGTTCCGCTGAAAGATGATTCTTTGCCTATAGGAAATTCCAAAGGAACGCAACCCTTACCAAACGATTCACGTATAGAATCTACGGCTTTTTGAAAATTTGCGTTTTCTTTATCCAGCTTGCTTACGAATAAAAGCCTGGGAATTTTTTTTGCGTCCAGCATATCCCATTTCTTGCTTGTACCTACCTCTACTCCGCTTGCACCACACACGACACAAACTGCTGAGTCTACAGCTCTTAGTGAAGATATTACTGAACTTGTGAAATCCATATAGCCAGGCGTATCTATTATATATACTAACTTTCCGGCGTGTTCTATATGCATTACTTTTGAGGTCATGGTAATCTTTCGCTCAATCTCATCAGCATTATAATCACATATACTCGTGCCATCATTAACACTGCCATGCCTAGTATTGACTTTGGCCTTATAAAGAATCGCATCTATAGTTGAGGTTTTACCAGCGCCTGAATGGGATACAAAAACAACGCTTCTCTTATCCTTCACATCTGCCATAGCATACACTCCTTCCTATATAAATATTAAGTTTAAGTATTATGTAGAGGTATATATTATATAAAAACTAGCTTGATTATGTCAAGGAATAAAAGTAGAAACAGCTGTGGCAATTCTCGCAGGGACGCAAAACCATATAATTCAGCACCGCCTGTTAAAACAGTACGGGGACTGTCCCCGAAAACTATATAATTCAGTAACGCCTGCCAGAAAACAGCACCAAACAAAAACTCAGGCGGCGGAGGCAATGATTTTCGCCGTAAAAACAAATTTAAGCGCTGAGGCAGGGGTTATTTCAGTCAGCCCGCTGTGCTCTTCGGTCGTAGATAAACCAACATCTCTTGAAAGCTCTGCTGTTAAAAGATCTTGGGAATTTTGGTGCACCTTGCGTTCATTTTCAAATGTGGCTAATACTATAGATTGATATTTTTTAAGTGTGCTTTTTTGCTTAACCTTAACCCTCTTTCCTTCTTTAATAATATGCACATCCTGAAACCAACAATTAGTAAGTAAAAAGCTTTCCCTGTCTTCCGGATTAAAGTCCTTAGGGATATCGCCATCTAGATAATAAAGTCGTAATACCAGCGTGTTTTTGTCTCGAAAAGCAGCTATGCCATAAATGATAGCCGGTATAATACAGCTGTCTCTGTACCATTCGGCCCAATCCACAATACAAACAATATCCCCTTCACTAAGTGTTAATCGCTGCTTTAAAGACTCCGAAGATTCTTTGGGTGGGTGACCATGCAGAAATATCCCTATTCTATTTTCCCAATAGTTCGTCTTACTTCTTTTGTTTATAAAATTTATTTCTCCTTGATCGTCGGTTTCCCAGCTCACATCAATTTCTTTTCCATCCACATCTATACAAACTATTGCTGTCCTTTTATTCTTCCAGATATCCGTGTGCGGGCCCTCGGGTTCTCTAAAAATAGTACATGCCGGCTCCGCATACTTTGCGGCATAATTTATTTTCTTTATCAACCTACTTAATAATTCCTGTCTATATTGATTTGCGATATCAATGTTTGCTCTATTCCAAAAACTTCGAATGCTTTTTGCCATAAATTCATTGAAAGATATCGGTTTTCGTAAGTATCTTACCTGTAACGCCTCCAATCCGTTAGAATGGCCTGCTACTTTGAAAGCAGTGAAAGAGTCACCTATATAGTCGTATCCTGATACCTTATAGTGCAAAGAAGCTTTTTTGGGTGAAATAAACAGATAAAGAGCATCATATGGATAAGCTTTAGCATGGGAACTATCATGTTCATAATAACGTATTTCCCACTTGCGGATTCCTTTGCCTGTTCCAGATAAAGGAGGAGTAAAATGGCTAACAATCTCAGTGGCCTTTTCTCTGATTAGCTGAAGCCCTTCTTTACTCAAAGCCGAAATGTTCTTTTTCCCATTTACATATCCCGCCATAGCGTCTTGTTTACCCAGTTCAGGCTCACCTGTGTACGTAACTTGTGTAGACCTATACGCCGCCGGACGCAGGCAAAACCCATCCGCAGGCACGGCTGCCTCTAATAACGCGATACATAAGATTATAGTTATTATTTTTTTCATAATTTCCATTTTGTCCATAAAATAGAAAAACCCCTGCTTTTGCCAGGGGTTTTGATTGTTTTAATAGTGCTATTATATTATATTTTAGTGTATAGCGCAAGAAAAATAACATACATTATCAGCAGTTTTGGGGTAACCGGAGCAAAACCTTATTGGTGCGAGCGGCCATGGTTCGCCTTCGTTAACACGTAGGCGAGAGCGAGCACCAATGCGGAGCAAAAAATTCCTCGGTGGGGAATTTTTTGCGTTTTTGCGAAGGTTGCCCCAAAGCTGCTAAAATAAAAAGGGCATACTTTCGTATGCCCTTCAAATTAAAGCCAGCAGCGACCTACTCTCCCACAATCTGACGAATGCAGTACCATCGGCGATAAGAGGCTTAACTACCGTATTCGGAATGGGAACGGGTGTTTCCCTCTCTCTATAACCACTGGCAAGATTAGTTGAGAGTCTGTAGTTGAGAGATACTAACCCCTCAACCTTACTCTCAAAACTTGTAACGACAACATATATAGTCGAGAAAACTACTGAAATTGTAATATTATTCCCTAGTTTAGAGTCAAGGGTTTTAAGTCTCACGACTCTCAACCCTCAACTCTAAACTAATCAAAATGGTCAAGCCTCACGGGATATTAGTACCCTTAAGCTAAACTCCTCACGGAGCGTACACCCGGGGCCTATCAACCTTGTAGTCTACAAGGTCCCTTTAGGCATCTTATGATGCGGGATATCCATTCTTGAAGGGGGCTTGGCGCTTATATGCTTTCAGCGCTTATCCTTTCCGAACATAGCTACCCAGCATTTGCACCTGGCGGTACAACTGGAACACTAGAGGTTCGTCAATCCGGGTCCTCTCGTACTACGGATTGTTCTCCTCAAATATCCTGCGCCCGCGACAGATAGAGACCGACAGTTTTGTTACACTCAAATATATCTTGAGGGGTTGGTCATTTCTGCCTCCGCTATCAAACTTAAGCGGATCCGCCCCTTGGCGAAAACCTCTGCATATCGCTATGCAGCTCGGACTGTATCTTACTTTTTCAAGTTCTGGCGTACAGTCTCTGAGGATTCCAGATAATCAGCTAAGTCATTATACTTTATTTTACGGTATTTGCCTTTTTCATTCATAGAAAAAGCTATTTTGAGAATTTTTATCATTCCTTTCTTATTAAGATGGTATCCTTCGTCCATTAACCCTATTATTCTAGAAAATTTATTAAAATCCTGGTTTTTTGAAGAGACTATAGGATACCTTTTAAAAAAAGGTATGACTTTCATTTTCAAATCCTGATGGTTTCTTACAA
The DNA here is from genome assembly GCA_043823785.1 of Candidatus Omnitrophota bacterium. Lineage (GTDB taxonomy): Bacteria > Omnitrophota > Gorgyraeia > JABMRG01 > JABMRG01 > JBDRAM01. The sequence goes on along the minus strand of JBDRAM010000061.1, from coordinate 554 downwards.
CTAAAACATTGGTTCGGTCATTAAGCCTGCTTCTATGATTAGGCTTAATATATCCACAACCCAACATTTTACTTACCAGCCTCAATGTAACTGTCCTGTTAGCGTTTTGTGATACATGAAACTCAGGTATAACCTGAATCCCTACTTTCACATTCCTGCTTTTTTGGACGGCTACATGGAAACTTCCTTCACCATCAACAAATCCTGCTATATAATGTCCTAGCCATTCATCTGATCTTTCCTGCTGATTATCTGCACTCATATATTTTCACTCCTTGAATCTTAGATTATATTGTAGAGACCGAGATGTCAAGTAGTAATATGAGATACTCAGATTTTCCAGCATACAGCCAGATTTAAAGACAGCTAATTTCTCAACTGTCTCGCGACGTTCTGAACCCAGCTCGCGTACTGCTTTAACCGGCGAACAGCCGGACCCTTGGGAGCTTCTCCACCCCCAGGATGCAATGAGCCGACATCGAGGTGCCAAACCGGGCCGTCGATGTGACAACCATTATTACTAATGGATTAGACTATATCATTATCCTTTTTCA
>JBDRAM010000060.1:0-2629 GCA_043823785.1 Candidatus Omnitrophota bacterium | reverse complement strand
AGCTAAGTGTTGAATTCTTTAAGCAACAGGCCAAAAAGCACCATGTCAAATACCAGCAAATGATACGCAAGCTCCTGGACAAATATGTTACACAGTATTCGCAATCCCATCCAGAATAGATAGATTCTTGTACCGTATTGGAATTCCCTCGCCAATCTGTCTCAGAATTACGTTTAAAAGTGTTCCGTGACATACCTTGACTCGATAAGCCCAAAGTAGTCTCATATATACACCAACCACCTCGTATGCCCGTATACCCCCTTAAAAAGCTTCTTCAACCACATATGGTTTACTAAGTGTTTTTATTTCTTAAGCCCTGCCAAAAAACAGCAGGGCGGAGAAAAGCTTTAAGTCCTAGATACAGCAATATCTTCATCATTGCGAAGAGCAAAACCTATGTCATTGCGAGCGAAGTGAAGCGACCGAGGACGAAATGTCCGAGGAAATGCCGAGCCCTCCGGGCGAGGCCAATCTCAATCGAGGGCAGAGGCTATTAAAAAAGTAGCTTGAAGATGGGTTGGCGAGGGAGAAAACGCCCTAAAAAGCACTAAAATCCCTTTCATAAGAGCTATTTTTGTGGTATAATTATATTTAAAGTATAAATAGGTCAATATAGCCTTAATAGAAGGAGAAGGTTATTTTTTTGGGTGGATTATGAGGAAGTTTAGAAAAGGATTGAAGCTAAAGACGGTTTGCATGGCAGTCGGCGCGTTATTCCTGCTCAATAGCCTGCTTTATGCCTCGAACCTCAGGGTCCCAATGAACGACCTTGAGCGAGTAGAAGATTTCCTGACCGGCGATATATCTCTGTATAGACCGTCCCCAAATGACTTATCTCCGGTAAAAAATGGTTTATTAGCTTACGAATATGTGATGCATGACATAGCGGTTAAAAAGGCTGTCAATCCGAATGATGACGAACTGGTCGGGGTATACGCTGCGGCTGGCGTAGACGTTTCTAATGTATTTCTGTCGACAAATGCAAGTAGGGTATATTTTATCGATTATGGTTATCGAGAAGCGTCTTTAGATTCATTGAAGGCATACTGGAAGGAAGGCCGGGATGCAGTAAAACTTTTCGATTCGGAGAGGACAGTGAGACCAGGGGAACCAGGATATTATATTGATAAATATAGACAGGGCTATGATGATCAAGCTGATATAGCAGGAAATATCGAACAGGCCCTTATCAAAGAATTAAAAGCTATGGGGGTTAAAAAAGAAGATATAATTGATATCGATAGGGACGAAGACGGGAATATCAGAATAAGATTCAAGTGGGCGTACTTTGGTAAAAAATCAAAAACCGACCGCACTATTATTCTAATCAATGAGGATATAACAAACATTTCAGATTATCTGAAAGAAAAGTTGAATGGCAAGCTGGATTTCTATTATCAAAGGGCAGGGCAAAAAATACCGGCCAGGTATCATCTTTTTATCACAAGAGTTGCAGGATGGCTTAAGGACTCAGGCATTATGATAACAGATGACCATGATAATTCTGATCAATATTTTAGTCCTAGATTGGATGATTTCATGCTGATTAAACCAACGGATGAGATGAAATATTGGGAGGAGAAGGTAATAGAATTAAGGAAGGAATTTCACATAGAAGTCAATTTTTATGGCTGGTGCGTGTCAATTAGAAAGAGACAGAAAACAACAAAGGGCTTCCCGGGAAAGGTTACCCCGGACAACAAGGCGACTCTAAATATGTCGCTTTAATAGTACCTCCTTATCAATAGGGAGCCTGCCCCGTACAAACATCTGGATGATTTCTGTACCGTTTTGCGATTCTCCTAACCAAGATGTCCCAGAATCACGCTTCAAAGTGCCCCGGGACATACCTTGACTCAACCACCCCAAAGTAGTATCATATATCTACTAACCACAAAGGCGTGGTATATGAAGCTCTTCCTGTTACTTATATCAATATTCTGGCTCACTATAGGCATAACAGCCCTTCTTTACCCCCTAAAGATAAAAGAGCTCTACTCTCATATAATAAAATCGATCATAGATCCGCCAACGCTTTGTGGCGGAGCATCAAAAACACTATCTATTCTACCCCTGATAGCCGGCTTACTCTTCCTCTGGTCAGCCCCTGCCTCAAGCCTCCAGCCCTTTATAAGGGTACTGGCCGGTATAAGCTTCCTTAAGGCCTTATTACTCCTTATATGTCCGTATACTCTCTTAAAAACCTTCTTCAACCGCATACTGTCACTCCCTTTAGTGTTTTACAGGGTAGAGGGGATGTTTATAGTGGTCTTAGGCTTGGTGGTTGGGTGGAGTGTGTGGTAGGAGGGCTTAAAAGATTTAGGGCTTCGATGCAGCAATGGCTTAGATAGAGAGAAGAGAACAAGCGAGGGCAAAGGTTGTTAAAAAAGTGGTTTGGAGAGAAATTAGCGAGAGAGAAAAAATGATTAAAAAACCTGCTTTTTTATTGCTTATCTTGCTGTCAGGGATTTCCTTTATCTCATCAAGTTGTTCTCCCCCTTTTAAGAAGCCCGAGATCATAGATAACTCTAAATATATCCTATGCGTCCCTGCCGATATGGATATCAGCAAAAAATACCCTTTAGTAGTCGCTCTTTCGCCAGGTGCCAATGCTCAGTCTGCTCAATCA
>JBDRAM010000059.1:0-2167 GCA_043823785.1 Candidatus Omnitrophota bacterium | reverse complement strand
CTTTGCCCGCTTTATCGCTGCTAACTTTACCGCGGAATTGATAAGCACGCTAAGAAGCTCTTTATCGCTTAAACTATTTATCTCATCCACAGCTATAAATATCGAGTTATCTCTTATCGATACACCTGCCCTTATACCATTAGAATAGTCATTGCCGGAGACAGCCAGATTTAAAATAGCTGCGTTTTTAAGCACATCGTATAAATTAATATCGCCTAACTCTTCAGGGAGCGCGACGCTTATACCCTTAAGCAGTTCTATCATCTCATGGGCCCTGGCAAAATCAAAAGCCTCTGCCTTCTGCCAGCCCTCTAAACTGCCTGTTAACAAGGTACCTTTCTTTTTACTCACTGCGTTGCGGATAGCTGTCGTGTCAGGCCCGAACTCGATAAGCGAGCTTGCATCAAGATATACTACGCTTTCTGCTGAAGAAGATTTAGTATCGTTGCCGGCTAGTACCGGTTCGGGCAATAATACATTACCCTTAAGAATATCTTCTATGATAGGCCTATATATATCTATATCCTCAACGGTCTTTGTCGGGATAAACCTCTTGTCTCGGTCTATCTCAAGCCAGACGACTCTCCCATCTTTTCCTGCTACTGCCGTGAGGTCTCCAAGGCACTGTTCCGACTTAAACACAACGTATTCCACTCCCCTGACCGGAGAAAAGACTATCTCCTCGCCAAGTATGTGCGGTACAGGAACCGCTCTATCTATATTTTCTACAAAATCCCTTGTCCTCCTAAATCCCATATCATAAGTTTTGGGTAAGCCGTATAGATCCAATAGTCCGTCAACCGAGAATACATAGCTTGCGGTATTAAAATGTTTAAAGCCTTCCATTGGGATATTAGAGGGCCATGCTGCCTTTTCTATAAGCCTTATATAGGGTTCCTGACCGGGCTCTTTAACCACAGCGGGTAAGCCGCCCTTTTCACCTCTGTTCTCACCTATCTCCACAAGCATAACAGGAAGGGGATTGTTATTTTTCTTCGCGTCCTCGCATGCTTTATCAAACTTGGCTATTATAGCAGGGTCTATAATGCTCCCGGGAAGGTTGTTCATGTTGGCGTGGAGTATATACTTAATGCCGCTTCTCTTAAGCTGTGCCAGGACTCCGTCTATAACAGCGCTTCTTATAAATCCAAAGTGCCCTGGCGGATATATAGCATTTGTTCCGTCCCCGAACGCAAGAGAATCGCCTGCAAAAAGTTTTTCATACTCAATGCCTTTGGCAAGCGAGCGTGTCTTCTCATCGCCTCGCTCTGATTTTTCCTCCTGAAGATACTCATCCAACCAGCTTTCAGAGGGTATAATATATTTTGTTACACCCTGGTTTACGAGTATTATATCGGTTTCTTCCAGGCCGAAATACTCGTTCTCCTTTAAGATATTCTTTATGATATCGTGCGACATAAAGCTTGTTTGTATGATAATCGGTATCTTAGCCCCGTACTTTTCCATAGAACTTCTTATTATGCCTATCTTCCAGGCTAAGAAAGACCTGGGGTATTTGTCAACTTTCTGCAAGCTGAAGGTAAAAACTGCTCTCATGATACCACCTGAACGCTTGGACATGCCGCCTGCTGAAAAACCAGATGCTACAACTCCGGCTTTTAAAAGTTCCTCACCCCTGGCTTTTAATAGAGCGTGTTCTTCGCTTGTTACAGGAGGCATCTTCTGCGCATATCCGGGATCCGGAGAACTCAACTCGCCATTTACCTGAAAGTCTGCGGGTGTCACACCTACGCCTATCCCGTTTGCATACCCGCCATGGCGCCGAGAGTCAGGCCCATACTTTATCTTTTTTCTCAGTCTTGTGTTAGCAACCTCTTCCTTTAAGAAATAACCGTGATACCTGATAAATGCCAAAGCGCGCTCGGCATTTCTGTTCTTCCAAACAGGTATGACCGTGCTTGCAGCGTAATCAGGCTGGGTTGCTATCAAATGTCTTATATTTAGATTATTCTTAAAATCCGCGTAACCATTTAATATAAAATCTATCAGTTTTTTTACGGCTTTCACAGTAAACGTACCGTTTCTGTCTATATAAATATCTCCATGCCTCTCTATCTCATCCGCAAGCTTTATAAGTTCAATGCTTAAGGATTGGAACCAGTCAGCCAGTATAAGATTCTTTATATTTTCTCTTGCAAACTCTCCT
>JBDRAM010000058.1:0-24932 GCA_043823785.1 Candidatus Omnitrophota bacterium | reverse complement strand
ATCCCCGAATCTGGTATAAAAACTAAAGGCTTCGCCAGGTAGGATCTTTACAGGCGCGCTCTTATAGCCATCTACAAAAAGGTCTATTTTGCCTGTGCTTACCCCCGCGTAGATCCTGCCTGCTCTATTTATAAAACATGAAAGCCCTGTATTGGCGCTTCTTACAAAGGGGCGCCTGTTCTCAACTGCCCTAAAAACAGAATTTGCCGCATGTTGATAAGCGGCGGAGGTCCTCTTAAACCAGGCATCGTTTGTTATATTTACCATAAGATCAGCGCCATTTTTTACAAAACGCCGTACCATTCCAGGGAAAATGTCTTCGAAGCAGATAAGAACCCCAAATTTTGGCTGAATCCTTAGCCCTGTATTCTGAAAGCTAAATAACGTATACTCATTACCAGGAACGAAACTGGCTGTTAAAGGAAGATATCTTCTCAAAAAAGGCAGATATCTTTCCAGCGGTATATATTCTCCAAACAAAACTAGTCGCATCTTATTATACTGCTCTATTTTCTCACCCTGCTTAGAAAATAACAAGGCGCTGTTATATTCATTTATATCACGCTCACCTGTAATATCTATCATAGGAGCGCCGACCAGAAGCTCACTTTGAGATGCCCTGGCCATATCCTGGGCATACTTTTTAAGTTCACCCTCAACATTAAGATAGCCCGGGATAGATGTCTCAGGCCAGATAATGAGCTGTGGGCTGTCTTTGGCAGCTTTGAACGTAAGCCTTTCATATTTTCTCATAATATAATCTTTATACCCAGGATCCCATTTGTGCATCTGCTGGATATTGCCCTGCACCACCGATACTTTTATCTCTTTTTGCTGCAGGACTCTCTCTTCCATAGCATTCATCCTGATATACCCATAAGAGATCACACTTATAACTGTAAACAAAACCGCAAAACTTTGAAAAAAAGGATTTATCTTTACCTGTTCGATAAAAGACAACGCGCTTTTTGCGAACAGCCTCTTATGTGTCTTCTGGCATTTTATGCCCATTCTTATAATTGAGAATACTGAAAAATTAACCAGCACTATCAGAAAAGATACACCATATACACCTGTTATATCCGCTATCTGTATAATAGGGAGATTCTGGTATTCCGCGTAACCGAGCAGGTTCCAGCCGATGCCTCCGCCAATATGTGAACGCAGATATTCAAGCAGAGACCATACGCTGGGAATAGCTAAATAAGTTGAGAGTTTGGAGTTAAGAGTTGGGTGATTCAGCGGCAAGGATAAAAACAGGCCGAATAACCCGAAATATAAGGCTTGATACAATGAAAGTATAACCCATCCCATAGGCGTAACATGCATAAGCCAGTACATAGAGAATAGAAAAAATAAAAAACCCGTGAGGCAAGAGATAATAAATGCCTGCTTAGGGCTCTTGCCTTCTATCGCAAAAAAGAGAGGTATTAAGCCGACCCATACAAACAATGATATATTGAATGTCGAAAACGCTCCAGCCAATAATATCGCCGATGTCGCAGAAAGTAAAAAAACATTCGCTTTAGTAGTGATGCGACATGCGATATGCGACATGCGATATGCGAATTTCAGTTTCCGCAACATTTTTTATACTTTTTACCGCTGCCGCATGAGCAGGGGTCGTTTCTACCTACTTTAGGTTCCTCCCGCTTAAAAGGCTTAGGTGCTTCGAAATCAGGCACAGGAGGCTGCGGAAGATCTGAGCTGGTAGTCTGCGATACAGCGGGAATTCTGGATCTTATATCACTCATGGTTGCTGCTTCGGGATGTATAAACTCCTGGGGAGTGCTTGCAAAAATACCCATATCTGCCTTGGTTTCAACAGCCTGGATCTTGAATATATATTCCAATGAATCATCCCTTATCGAATCAGACATTGTCATAAACATGTCATAGCCTTCACGCTGATACTCTACCAGAGGGTCTCTCTGGCCATAACCTCTTAAATGAATGCCTTCTCTCAGATGGTCCATGTTTAAGAGATGGTCCTTCCATTTTGAATCTATTGTCTGCAGAAGAACAAACTTCTCTATCTGCCTCATCTTGTCATGCCCAAGGGACCTCTCTTTTTCCTCATATGCCGACTTTATCTTGCCTATAACATGATCTCTTAATTCTTCACGGCTTAAGATATTTAAGTCCTGCTCTTTAAGCTGTAGGAGGAATTTAGACCTGAGCCAGTTTATCAGGCTTTTATAATCCCATTCTTCAGGGTGCAGGCCCTCTGGCGCATAAGTACCCAATGCAACATCTGAATTATCCTCTATCATGTTGAATATATGCTCGTTAAGGCCCTGGCTCTCTAAAACAGCCTTTCTTTCGCTGTATATGATTTCTCTCTGCTTGTTCATGACATTGTCAAATTCCAATACGCGCTTTCTTATCTCGAAGTTATGCGATTCAACCCTTCTCTGAGCTGTCTCAATAGACCTTGCGACTATCTTGTGCTCTGCTATAGGCGTGCCCTCTTCGAGCTTAAAGAAATTTATCACACGGGCTACTCTGTCTGAAGCAAATATCCTCATAAGGTCATCTTCCAGCGATACATAGAATCTGTTTGAGCCTGGGTCTCCCTGGCGGCCTGATCTTCCGCGAAGCTGATTATCTATACGCCTGGCCTCATGCCTCTCTGACCCTATTACATGGAGCCCTCCGATATCTACTACTTCGTCATGTTCATTACTTGCTTCAGCCTTGAATTTATTAAGAAGCTCTTTACGCTCTTCTTCAGATATGTCTTTTCCGCCGGCTTCTATCTTCATAACGGCGTCTCTTGCTCTGAATTCCGCATTTCCTCCGAGAAGAATGTCGGTTCCCCGGCCCGCCATGTTAGTAGCTATAGTTATAGCGCCGGCTCTTCCAGCCTGCGCGACTATATGCGCCTCAAACTCATGGTATTTGGCATTCAAAACATTGTGAGGTACTCCCTTTCTTTTAAGGAATTCGCTTATGCGCTCGGACTTATCTATGGATATAGTCCCTACAAGCACAGGCCGGCGTTTCTTATAAAGCTCTTCTATCTCAGCTACAATCGCGTTGAACTTCTCTTTCTCAGTCCTATAGACGACATCAGGGTTATTATTCCTTATAAGCGGGCGGTTTGTGGGTATCACAACCACGTCAAGCTTATATATCTTAGAAAACTCCTCTGCTTCAGTAACAGCGGTTCCTGTCATGCCTGCCAGCTTCTCATACATACGAAAGTAGTTCTGAAAAGTAATGGTAGCAAGCGTCTGGTTCTCACGTTCTATTTTAACGCCTTCTTTTGCTTCAATAGCCTGGTGAAGCCCATCGCTCCAGCGCCTCCCGGGCATGAGCCTGCCTGTAAATTCATCTACTATGACTACCTTGCCATCTTTTATAATATAATCTACATCAAGCTTAAAATTAGAATGCGCGCGAAGGGCCTGGTCTACATGGTGCTTATACTCCATCGATGAGAGTGTATGCATATCCTTTATGCCCAAAAGCTCCGCTGCCCTTACCTCACCCTGTTCTGTAAGGTATGCGTTGCGCGATTTTTCATCTATAATATAATCGCCGCTTTCTTGCTTAGTAGCCTCGTCACGGCGGCCCTTCTTTAATAGCGGGATTATCTTATTTATCTTATAATACTTATCTGTAGATTCATCGGCAGGGCCTGATATTATAAGAGGCGTCCTCGCTTCATCTACAAGTATGCTGTCTACCTCATCGACAATGGCAAAAAAAGGCTCCCTTTGGGTCATATCATCTTTATCCACTACCATATTATCCCGTAAATAATCAAATCCAAACTCATTGTTCGTGCCGTATGTTATATCACAATTATAAGCTATCTTTCTCTCCTGGGGCATCATGTCATGCTGTATTACGCCTATCGATAGGCCTAAAAACTCATATATAGGGCCCATCCAGTCGATGTCACGGCGCGCAAGATAATCATTTACCGTTACCACATGAACGCCTCTGCCCAGGAGGGCATTAATATAGACCGGAAGAGTCGCGACAAGCGTCTTTCCCTCACCCGTAGTCATCTCCGCTATCCTTCCCTGATGCAGAGCCAGTCCGCCTATTATCTGTACATCAAAAGGGCGCATATTTACCGTGCGCTTAGCAACTTCTCTTACAACCGCGAATGCCTCCGGCAGTATATCCTCAAATATGCTGTTATATAATTTTTTAAGCTTCTGCTTTAGTTTATCCTTCTCGGGCTGAGAGGTAGCCTCAGCTGCCTTCTGCCTCAATTCTTCTATCTGCTGTCTGAGCTCATTCTCTTTCTTCTTAGCATGTGAACGAAATGTATCTGTCTTTGCGCGAAGCTGGGCATCTGAAAGAGAAGATATACCCTTTTCCAGGTCATTGACCTTCCCCAAAAAAGGTTGAAGCTTCTTTATCTCTTTATCATTCTGCGAACCGAATATGATCTTAGTAATAAGATTTATCATGACTAGTTCTCGTGTTTTAGTGTATAGTGTGTAGGTTACGAAGGTTACTTAAGGTTACGCATGTTACAAAGGTTACATAGTAGCTTAAAAAGTAACATCCGTAACCTCACGCAACATCCGTAACCTCACGTAACCTAAACGCTAATCTCATTTCTTCCGCTTCAAATACGCCTGAATAAACCTGTTGATATCGCCGTTCATTACCGCCTGGGTGTTTGATGTCTCTTCTTTAGTGCGATGGTCCTTTACCATATTATAAGGGTGAAATACGTAAGAACGTATCTGGCTTCCCCATTCTATCTTCTGCTTTGCGGCATACTCTTTATCAAGTTTCTCCTGCAGCTCCTTCCGCCGCCCCTCATAGATCCTCGCCTTAAGCACCTTCATTGCGGTAGCTTTATTCTTTATCTGCGAACGCTCATTCTGGCACTGGACAACTAAACCCGTAGGTATATGTGTGATCCGCACCGCTGAATCTGTTGTATTAACGCTTTGCCCCCCGGGCCCGCTTGAGCGGTATACATCTACACGTAGATTTTTTTCTGGAATATCGATATCAACATCCTCTTCTATCTCGGCGATCACATCTACAGAAGCAAAGGATGTATGGCGCCTCTTATTTGAATCAAAAGGAGATATCCTCACCAGGCGGTGGACACCGCTTTCACACTTTAAATAACCATATGCCCAGTCTCCCTTTATTATTATTGTCGCGTTTTTTATGCCTGCTTCTTCCCCGGGTAAAAGATCTATGGATTGCACGCTATAGTTTTCTGCCGCAGCCCACCTGGTGTACATCCTAAGCAGCATATTTGCCCAATCGCATGATTCAGTACCGCCCGCTCCGGCATTTATGCTGAGAATAGCGTTGTTTATATCATGCTCACCGCTTAGAAGGCTCTTAAACTCAAGCGCATCCACCCCCTTGGTAAGTTCCGACAAATGCTTTTTTAAATCATCGATAGAATCCTTATCATCGTCATCCATTATGGATAAGAGTTCTTCAAGATCGCTATACTCTTTAAAGAATTTCTGAAAAGGCTCTGCTGTGGATTTTAGGCTCTTTAAGCGCAAGATTATCTTGTTTGCTTTTTGGTTATTCTGCCAGAAATCAGGCTCTGACATGGAGGCTTCTATATGGGATATCTCCTCTCTCTTCTTGTCAACGTCAAAGATACCCCCTTAGGTGCTCGAGCTTCCCTTTGATCTTTTTTAGAATCTGCTCTAATTCGCTTATCATAGCGCCTGTTATTATAGCATAATTTTTCGCTAAAACAAGGGGTTCTTTACTAATAATGGGAATCCTTTACGTAGGAGCCGCCTCCTGGCGGCGAATATTTTCGTTATGTAGCAGCAAGACTATGCGGAGCTTCGGATAGATGAGATAATCTCTCTTCTGGGTATTACGAGAGGACTGGCTGGCTGGCTCATGCCGGCAGAAGATGATTTAATAATTGTCGTGAAGCCGCGCCTCTCATCTTCAACTATTGTGGCGATATAAGATATTACCTGCGCCACAGGCATTGTAGGCGCGTCTAATAAGAATATATTGCGTCCATAATCTGCGAAGCGCATCCATGCGGTTGCCGCGGTGTTCAAGACATTGGGAGGCAGGATCCACCAATTGAAATTATTATATATCCTTTTGTTGGCATATGGATATCCCCTTTCTCCGCCCGCCAAGTCCCACCTTAGAGTCTCAACGAACTTCCGCATAGAAAGCGCGTTAGTTAAAAATCTGTGCTGTTTATAGCGTTCATAGAGAGTTAAAGCTGTTAGCATTCCTCCTGCAGCCTGCTCGACCATCACCGCATCCTGCTTAACGCCGGCTGACTTATCATAAAATGAGAAACCAATAAGTTCTTTTCCTGTTCTGATGCTGCCTGTCTCTTGCCCTGTCCTTTTTACTGTTGTATCCCAGACGTAAAGAGAGGCATCTGTTATTCCATATTTCTCATGAAATATCTCATTTACCTTATCAATGCCTAAGCAGAGAATAGACCAGGTCTGGCAGTCTGTCGCAAAAAACAGATCATCAGCAACCCACTCTCCGTTACCTATAGAATGCGCGCCTAAAGCAAAATAGCATTCGCCTGTAGATGGGTTATACTTTGCCACAGAATAAAGATAATCTTCTATCCCCTTCATAGCATCGATGTATTCTTGCTTACCGGTAATATCATAAAGCGCTCGGAATGCCGCGTATGCTGATATATTATTTTCAGTCGATATAGTATTCCATAATGAATAATCTATCAAAGGCTGCGGTGTATTGGCGCCTACTACCTCAAACGGGAGGCTGTGACGTATTCCTCCGTTCTCAGCCTGCATCAACATGAGATTTGCCGCTATCTCCTCTGCAATCCTTAGTTCACGAGTCTCAACATCATTTTTCCCATACACTGCATTGTGTGTATGCGCAAGCGCTAATATGTCCCAACTTGCTTCACCTGCAACAGGTGTCCATTCAAACCAGTCGGTTGTTTCACCAGATACCGGGTCAGTATACCTGAAAATACCATTCCTATCGGTGCTTCTAAAAGGCAGGATTATTCCATCAGCAGGAAAGGATTTTGGATTGGAATAAACTGGCATCTCACCCCACCGCCCATGGTCTAATACCTCGATAAGGCCCGGGCATAGGCCTTCCGTATCAAATCTATTTGATATCGTATAACAACTTACATCATAAAAATTCATCACCTTCGTCGCCCGCTCCTCAAATCGTGCTCCACCTGGATTGGTCGCGTTGATTACAGCATAGACCGAGGGAACATCAAGCTCATTAATATAGTGGGTGCCCGGAAGATAGACTTGCATATTATTTATTATCTGTGATTCAGAATTTAACTGAAAAAATTTGCTCGCTCTATTGTCTGCGGCTTTGAGAAGGGCTTCTATAGCAGGGATCCCTGTATCCAATAAGGCATTTTTTAACATCATTTCGATATTTGTCGGGACATGATTCCCTAAAGCGGTTATAACCTCTAATGGATTCAATGCTATAGTTGCGGTAGTAACAGCGCTTGCCCGCATAAAAAATCTTCTGCTTATTTTATCATTGCCCGCGGAGGACATTTTAGCAGGTAATAAAGCGGCTTCTTCGGGTGTATTAACTAATGCCTTTGGACGCAAGGCAAAGGCCTCCCCAGGCGTAATAATACTAATTATAAATACTAGCATTATTGCATAAGTAAATAGACCTCTTTTTGGGCATACACATTTCATGGCCTTACCCTCAATTAACATAGTTTTATGTTTTATAAAGTGTTTAGACAAGTATACCATATATCTGTGAAAAATCAAGTTTTTGGCTGGAAAAAGGTAAAAATATTCAGGGACGTTGCTTGAGCACAACTACTCCTGCTCAAACAACGTCCCTGAAGTGGTGAGCTGCGGAGGAGGCTTAAACCTCCGCTGTTTCGTCTAAAAGGAGGGATTTTTTAGCTTTGGTGCCTCTTGCGAAACCACCTATTGTGCCATCTGATCTTATGACCCGGTGGCAGGGCACTATTCCGGGATATGGGTTCTTATTCAAAGCATTGCCCACAGCGCGAGACGCTAATGGCTTACCTATCTTTTCAGCTACCCATTTATAGCTTCTGGTCTCGCCACTTGGGATGGTAGAGACCGCTTTATAGACTTTTTTTTCAAACAGGGATATGCTCCTATTTTTGGAAGTAATCGTATATGGCTTTTGCTTCTTTCTCATTTATAAACTCTACCCTTTTAAGGTCCTCAACATCTGCCATCTTTATCTCATCCAGCGTTCCAAAATACCTTATAAGATTTGCCTTTTTCCTAGGCCCGATGCTCTTGATATTATCAAGTTCAGAAGCACCGGTCTCTTTTCTGCGCAATAGCCTGTGATATCCTATAGCAAACCTGTGCGCCTCATCCCTTATCCTCTGTACGAGTAAAAGCGCGCTTTCAAACTTTCCCAAAATTATAGGCTCCTTATCTTCTGAGATATATATCTTTTCAAGCCCCTTTGCGATGCTTATAGTAGGCACCTGCCAAAGCTTAAGTTTATGCAGTTCCTTTTTAGCTGCTGCCAGATGGCCTTTGCCTCCGTCTATTATTATCAGGTCTGGCAGATCAAGCTTTTTGGATATAAGATAGCTGTATCTTCTTGATACTATCTCGCGCATCATGCTGTAATCATCTATGGCCTTTACTGTCCTTATCCTAAATTTGCGGTATTGGCTTTTGTCAGGCTTTCCGTTTTTAAAATATACCATTGAGCCCACAGCATCTTTGCCGCCTATGTTTGATACGTCAAATGCCTCAATAATGTAGGGTACCCTAGAAAGATTCAGCACAGAGCGAAGCTGCTCTACCTGCTCTGTCGGATAGAAACGCGTCTTTTTCCCCTGAGATTCTGTCTGCGCAGGCCCTGTATCAAAAATATTCTCAGACACCAGGCTAAGCGCTTTTACCCTGTCTCTTAACCTGGCCGCTTTTTCATAATCCTTCTCATCCGAGGCTATTTTCATCTGGCCGGCTATAAACCTTAACAGTTCATCCTGTTCGCCATCCAGAAAAAGTCTTAGCTCTTCTACGACCTTAAGGTATTCATCTTTTTTACAGTTATTTACACAAGGAGCTAAGCACTGTCCGATATGAAAATTTAAGCATGTTTTTTTAGGAAAACGCGGGCATGTCCTTAATGGAAAAATGCGGCGCATAAGGTTAAGCGCTTTTCTTAACAATTTGGCATTAGTATATGGCCCGAAATATAAAGCGCCGTCGCCCTTTATCCTTCTTGTTAGGAAAAGGCGGGGATACTCTTCATTCACGGTAAGTTTAAGGCGGAGATATGACTTATCGTCCTTTAATAAAACATTGCATCGCGGTTTATATTTTTTTATGAGGGCAGCCTCAAGGAGAAGCGCGGTCGATTCATCGGGAGTCAGTATAAAATCCACATCCGAAGCATTCTCCATCAGCATCTTCTGCCTGGGGCCTGAATCTTTTGAAAAATGGCTTTTGAGCCTTTTTTTTACCGAGGCGGCCTTGCCTATGTATATTACATCTCCTCTTTTATCCTTAAAAAGATAAATGCCGGGACTGGTTGGCGCGCTGTCTATCTTTTCCTTAATACCCATCTTTTAATTTCCTTAAGTTCTTCTATTTGCAGGAGATAAGATGCCGCAATGTAGACTATTATTGAGCCCGCTATAGAAACCAGAAGATTTATTATGGAGCTTAACGAGGCAGAGGAAGTAAAAACAGAAGAAAGATAATTGTAAAACCATAAAGCGAATAAACCCATAAGCGCTGAGGCGATTATTATTTTTACTAACGAACGAAAAAGTTTCGCCTCGTGTAGTGTAACCACCCTTCTTTTTAAAATTACAAAAAGAATGACCGCGTTTAATATTCCTGATATTGAAGTAGCGAGGGCAAGCCCCCCTACTTTAAGCGGGAACATAAAGATGAGGTTTAGGATAATATTTACACCGACTGAAAACGCCGCGACCTTTACAGGAGTCTTTGTATCCTGCATAGAATAGAAACCGTTTACGAGTATCTTTATAGCGCCATAAGCCAAAAGCCCAAAGGCATAATATAATAAAGCGGAAGATGTTATGGCTGTAGAGTATTTATCGAAAGCTCCTCTCTGAAGAAGTGTCTCTGTTATAGGAGAAGACAGGGCTATCAATCCCGCGCTGGCAGGCAAAAGAACAAAAGATACGCCTCTTAATAGAAAATTTATAGCATTGCGGAACTTATCCATCTGATTTGTTGCTATGTGGCCTGATAAAGTCGGCAGAGCTGCCTGGGCTAACGCTATCGCGAATATAGCAAGCGGAAGCTGCATTATCCTGTTTGAAAAATATAGCGCCGCTACCGCACCTTCACCCACTATCCCGCCTATAGATGCTAATATTGTGCTTATGAATACATTTATCTGATAGACACCTGTTCCAAAAACACGCGGCAGTAGAAGCCGGCCGAGCTTCTTGACCTGTGGATGCATAAATTGTTTCTGATCAAATACAGCGCCTTTTTTTAACAAAGGAGGTATCTGCATAAGAACCTGGAGGAGCCCTCCCAGCAGCACGCCCACGGCCAAACCTATTATGTCTGCGCGCCATATAAGCATGCATATGATCAATGATATGTTAAGCATGCTGGGGCCAAATGCCGGCGCGGTAAAATGTTTCAGTGAATTTAATACCCCCATGCTATAAGCGGCAAGGCCTATAAGAAAGAGGTAGGGGAATATAGCTTGGGTCAGGGCAACAGTAACATTTAGCTTCGCGGGATCTGCTAAAAATCCCGGAGCTATCGCTACTACCATAGGCCTTGAAAAGAGAACTCCCATGACAGTCAACGCGGTTAAGATAAGCAGAAGTATATTAAGCAGTATATTCGCCAGCTTCCAGAACTGCTTCTCTCCCTTGTGCATCAGCTCTTCCACAAGCACAGGAACAACCGCGGCATTTGTAGCACCCTCCCCGACAAGGTCACGCAGAAGATTGGGTATCCTGAACGCTACTACAAACGCCTGGGCGTACATACCTGTACCGAAGAATGCCGCAAACATAATATCCCGCACAAAGCCTAATACCCGGCTCAAAAGCGTAGCAGAACCGATTATTCCCGCTGATTTTGCTATAGATTTATTACTTGACATAGGTTATCCCGTATGTTATACTTTCTTCTCATTTCGTTTGAGGAGGAATATATGGCAAATCTACGAGCTGCAAAAAAGAGCATAAAGCAAGACAAGAAAAGGCATGATAGAAATACAGCTATAAAATCTGATCTAAAGACAACGGTCAAAAAGCTAAACAACCTTATAGACTCAAACAAGGCTGACGAAGCCGCGAAACAACTTTCTGTCGTAATGTCAAAACTGGATAAGGCAGTTAAAAAAAATATTATAAGGCATCATACAGCTGACCGCAGCAAATCCCGCTTAGCTGCTAAGATCGTAAAACTGAAAAAATCCTAATTTTTCAGGACCGCCCCCATTTAATTACAAGCATCTCCAGCAAAAACTCAGGCTTAAGGCCGCTTCTTTTAAGCATAAGGTCAGTATCAAGCAATATATTAAGCTGACTCTTAAGCTGTTTCAATGTAAAATTCTCAGACTGGGATATCAACCTGTTTAAGGCATAACTTCCTATTTTGAAATAGGGCGACATGCCGCTTCGCGGAACCCTCTTTACAATAAGTCTCTTCGCGGCTATCAACCTTGTGATGTGCCAGTTTAACAGTCCTATGATTTTCTGAGGACTGTTTCCTGAGGAAAGCATACTTTTTAATATGCTCAGAGAGCGGTTTGTATCTCTATCGTTTATGTAATCCAGGAATTTAAACACTGATACCTCTGGCATAGCATGTTCAGTAAAAAAAGTGGCGTCCTCTTCTGTTATCTTTCTCTGCTCACCTGAAAAAAGAGTTACCTGTTCTATTATAGATAATGCCTGGGCAAGGTCATGGCTCGAAGCATCGCATATAAGCCTGGCCGGCGTGTTACCTATTATCTTACCGCGCGCCTTAAACTCCTTGATTATCCATGCCCTCAACTCATCAGGTTCTAGATTAGAAAAATCTATAACCTTGGCTTGTTTCAAAATAAAAGAACCCAGCATATCATCCTTTGATGTGAGTTTTTTACACAATAAGGCAAGTATGGTCTTTTCACTGCGCGGGCGGGTGAGATAAACAGCAAGCCTGTTCTTATCTTCTTTGGAAAGAAATTCCGGCTCTCTCAAAACTATAAGTTTGTTACTGCCAGACAGCGGCAGGGTTTCTAAAGAACAGATGATCTCTTCAGCGGTATTATATCTACCGGAAAAATTCTCATAGTTAAATGCATTTATACCACCGCTAAATAATTTAGCTTTAAGCCTATCCAGCGACAACTCTTTCCTAAATTCATCATCACCGGTAAATAGATAAACCCCGCTAGCGGGCGGGGATGCTGTTTTGATCTTTTTTATTTGCGGCATCTTATTGTCGGATTGCTTAGTATAAATACGATATACGATATGCGATATGCGATATGCGAACTTTGAATCTAGGCTGACACATCACCAGACCTCGATGGCTCTTTCTACAACTCTTCTCGCAAGGTCATCTATCGCATCGGCAACGGCAGACTCTTCGCTTCTCGCCTGGCTGCCTACGGTATAATAATCTTCGCTTCCTGTAAAACCTTTCTCTTCCCATAACATCTTGTTATCTTTTATGCTCTTAAACTCCATATCTACCGATATCGCGATGCGATACTGCTCCACGTTATCATCGTTTCCATACTTAGTGGGCTCCCTTCTAAAATCTATCAGCTCACCTGAAAGCACCACATCCGCATCCTTTTTCTGCACCAGCTTTAGATGGCCATCAAATATAAACTTATCTATTATAGCCCGGGTTATGTCTATTTCAAGGCGGGGCCTATAGGTCTTATATATGCGCTGATCAGAGACTTCCTCTGTAATAGGTATGTTGTTAGCGAAGCTTTCCACATATACGTTTTTTATATGGGGAGGAAGAAGCGACCCGGTAGTATAGCCGCAGCCGCTAAAAGATATTAACACTATGAATAAAATTAGTAATTTAAAGCGGGGACGCATGAAGCTATCTTCTCTTTCTGCTAAGCTTTTTTTCCACAACCCCTAATCTCTCGACAGAGTCGGGCAATACAGAAGCTTGCGGAAACTCTTCCATGATCTTATTGTAATACAAAGAAGCGGATTCGTACTTACCGACACGTTCATAGAATTTTGCTATCTTGAAATAAGAGTTTGCCCTTTTATCAACAAGCTGTCTCTTCTCATCAAGGGCATCTTTTACCAGCTCACTGTCAGGATGCTGATTGGCAAATTCCTCAAACTCCCTTATAGCTTCTTCTGTAAGTTCCTGGTCGTATCCGCTCTTGCCTGACGCGACAGACGCGCAAAAGGCTACCTGAAATTTCGCGTCAGCCGCGACATCGCTGTCAGGATAGTCTTCTACTATCTTCTCAAACGCCTCCTGCGCTTCTCTGTAAAACTCTACCCTCTTGTAAAGCTCACCTATCCTATACTGGGCAATAGGCGCGTATTTGCTGTATGGAGCGTTTGAAACTACCTTCTTGTAGACTTCGATTATCTGCTCAGGGAATGCCTTAAACCCAACCCCCAGGACCTTGGTCTTGCCGCCCTCAAAGAGTTTCTCACCTATATTAAACTGCTTCTCTATTATCTGGTCTACCCTCTGCGTAAATGGATAATCATCTACAACCTTCTGGTATGCCTCAAAAGCTGGATAAGGTTTGTTAAGCTTTTCATAGCAAAGCCCCATATAATACTGCGCCTCTGAAGCTGCTTCGGAGCGCTTATAATATTTTATTATCTTCTTGAACTCACCCAGAGCCTTTTTACAATCCCCTTCCTCATAAAAATCCATGGCATATAGAAGCTGTTCTTTGGGCGTATCCTTTGGTGCATGCTTTGGATTTATCCATCTCTTTGTCTCTGAGGTCCATAACCAGTAAGAGAAGGCGCATTCCGCGCTAGAATATATAAATACAAGTACTATAATTAATATTATTCTTATTTTATTAGACATTTTAATGATCCTTTTTGGGTATATTTGTAGATTAGTTAATATAGCACTGCTTCTGTTTTTTGTCAACCCAAAACGGTTTAAAGAAAGATGGATAATCGAATGGTTATGGGGGAGTAAAGAAATTTTAGAACCTATCATTCCTTGTATTTAATTCGAATGAAAATACTCACAGGATCAGGCTAAGGGATGACTGTTTTTGGGGCAGGTGATTTCGCTATGAAGGAGGCTAGCTGCTTCTTATCCTCTTCTGTCATGTCCATGAACTTAATCCCCACATTGTATTGGCTATTGCGTGGAACCTTCTGTATCCAGGCAACCTTGGATATGGCTTTTATGGGGCGTGACAAAGAAGGGATAGACACCTCAATTAAAAGACGCGTAAAAACTGAAAGAAATTCGTTGGATAAGAAACGCATACCACCTTCGCCTATGTCTCTGGATAGGGTACCTGAGTATGCTTCTATCGGGCGCTGTATATCTTTATATTGAACAGGAAGGCGGACATCCAGCCTCGGATGGCTCCTTTTTTCTTTAACATAGGGCAGCATGTAGTACTCCTCTTTGAGCTTACGGAAAACTTAATAGAATTCGAGGTGATTTCATTATAACACTATATATTATAAGTTGTCAAGGAAAATTTAAACTTTTTTTAAATTATTTAAAATGTTTCTTTATCCATCATCTGGATGTACAAAATATGCCAAAAGCGGAATTATTCTCCTATTTTCTGCTATTAAAATTATGGCTGAATAATAGGCAGCTATGGCAAAAAATGGTATGCCTGAGACATGAAAATACCCAAATTTAACGCTTGAAAACAATTCTACCATGTTTATGATTATAGATATAAAAAAATGCAGCGGATATGAAAATAGAGCCGCGAACACAGTAAAGAAACTGCCTGTTACAGAAAAAAGTACCCCAAAAAAAAGCACTATCCATAAAAGCGGTACTACAAATATATTTGCTAAAACAGTGATCAATGAGATTATATTAAAATAGTACACGGTAAGCGGAGCTATTCCGATGTATACCGATAGAGAGCCTATGATAAGCATAAATAGATAACGAAAAAACCAGTTCTTCTCAAATTTAGTGATAGATATTCTCCTCTCGAGATGCCTGAAAAGATAACTCTTCAGTTTTGGGGAAAGATAACATATAGAAAATACACACGTAAAGGATAGGACGAAACCCGCGTTAAAGACCTCCATAGGATTAAGCGCTAGTATAAGAATGCCTGCCAGCGAAAGGGCGGAATATATATCAAATCTTCTTTCTAAGATATATGAGAAAAGATATACCGCTATGATAATAACAGCCCTTACTATAGGCGTTCTTGCGCCCGCTAAAAAGATATAAAAAAATAAGAAACCCATTACAAATATGCTTGATGCCTTGCGTGGGATCCCCGCGGCCCTGAGTAGAAAAAATATTATTGAAGATAAAAGGCCTACGTGCAGCCCGCTTACAGAAAGGATGTGAGATGTCCCTGTCTTTCTGAACTTCTCTTTTAAACCCTCTGACAGCACAGACCGCCTTCCTATAAGCATAGCGTTTAAAATAGAGGCGTCTTCCACAGTCAGATTTTTTTTAATAAGGTTCTCTATCTTTTCTCTAAACCTATAAATAAACTCCTTTATAAAAAAGTCTTTATCTTTTTCAGGAAACGCGATCTTGTCGTCGGATCTTACATCTATGATGGTATAGATCTTTTTTCTCGCGAGGTATCCCGCGTAATCAAATCCGCCAGCACTCTCCGCCGCCCTGGGCCTTTTCATCTCTCCTGAAATTACTATAGTATCGCCGTAAGAATAGGTCTTTTTGCTGTCTCTTATGTTTACTTTTGATAAACCATCTACTTCAAGCCACAAGCCTTCTCTCTTTAAGCTTAATGCCTTAAATATAAAAGTGCCGTTTCTCACGCCCCATCTGCCCCAGGTATATTCAGGTGATGAGACGATTGTTCCTTTTATATAATACTCATCTTTTAAAATATGGGATACGTAGTGAGATATGTGGTTAGGGGGCAGTAGATTAAAATTAAAATAAACTAATCCGCCCAAAATATATATTAATAGGCAGCTTAATATATAAAATACAGCAGTCAACTTTTTTTTAAAGACTAAAGGTATAATAAGAAGAAATATTATAGATGAGAGGGCAATTATAACTGTGGGAGAGAGATAACTGGCGGATAATATTCCTAAAATAAAAATTATAAACGCTATCAGGATAGGCCTATTCATCCACTCTTACATATCCCCTCATCTTATCATATTTCGCAGGGCCTATGCCTTTTACTTTCATAAGTTCAACCGCAGAGGTAAATAAGCCATATTCTCGTCGATAATCTATTATATTCTGCGCCAGATAAGGCCCTATGCCAGGTATCTTTGTAAGTGTATATTTGTCAGCAGTATTTATATTGATTACAGAGACTTGCTTGATTGTCGCTATTGCTCTTTCTGAATCTTCAGCCTGCCCAAGAGATATTATCCGGATGCTATTCTGTGACAACTTCACATAGCATGAGAATGCCACGCCCGTTAAAGCGATCATTATTAGTACTGCCGCAATTATCTTCTCTATCCTTGACATAAAACGTAGGAGCCGCCTCCCCGAACCATTCGCTTCGCTCAGGTACGGGGCAGGCCTGGCGGCGAACACTAACCTGACAATTCTAGACAATTCTAACCAGGTTAGAATTGTCAGGTTAAAAGAACTGGTCCAACCCCACAAACTCAAAACCTTTATTCTTAAGCAGTCTTATTATTTCAGGGAGCGCTTTCACAGTGTTAGCGCGTGATTCACCTATTCTTATATTAGCTCCGTCATGCAGAGTAATTACTATACCATCTCCTATCGTAGGAGCCGCCTCCTGGCGGCGAACAGTGACCGCCTCCCAGCAGCGAACCTTCTCCATAACCTCTTCAATTATTTCCTCAGGAGAGCTCTTTTTATGGTCTTCTATGCGCGGATCCCAGCCTATAAGCGTATAACCCTTATCCTTGGTGATCTTCTCTACTATTTCATTAGATTCACCATAAGGCATGCGTATGAATTTAGGAATTATATGGAGAATCTTACTAAATATCTCTTCTGTCTTTTCTATCTGCAATAATATCTGTTCCCGGGTAAGATCAGCTATGTGCTGGTGGTCGTAGGTATGATTGCCTATAAGATGGCCTTCCTGCTTAGTTTTTAGAGCTACTTCTGGTAAGCGCTCTACGTTCTTTCCCAAAAAGAAAAAACACGCTTTAATGCCATGTTTTTTGAGGATCCTGAGGGTCTCTAGAGTGTATTCACCATTGGGCCCATCGTCGAAAGTAAGCGCGATTCTCACCCCGTACCTCCATACTAAAAAATAAGCTGTTTATGTGCAACAACTATTTTGCTGATTTTAATATATATTAACCTCTAACCTCTATTTATACTTGAGGTTCGGGGCTCATGAGGGCTATTCTATGCCCAACCTCACCCCCAAGTCAACAAAAACCTTTCAGGGGGAGATCTAGGGCGAGGGGCAATTTCTATAAAATTCCTGCAACTTTTGTGCCCGCCTGCCACTGTTCTTGAAGGGCGGGCAGGCTCAGGGGTGTCCCTTTTAGGACCGTCCCAAAGAGAAGCCCCGCACCACATTGGGTGCGGGGCTGTTTTGCCTGGCGCAAAATCTCTTCGTAATATTATGCTGCGACTAAAGCCCAGAGTCTGATTCTTAAAAGCTCTGGATAGTACTCTTCACCAATAGGTTCAACGGGTAATACAAGCTCGAATACCTTATTCTTTACTGCTAGTCTCAATGCTGCCTGATCAAGCTTAGACATGCCCTTTGAAAGTGCTCCGAATATGTCGATAACGGCCTTCTCTACAACAGCATTCTCTTCTCCAACAAACAGATAAAGAAGTAATACTCTTGTCGCAGAAAGTGCCTTATCTATAGGTATCTGCCCATCAACTATTTTCACATTTAAGAGAAACGCGTCCGGTGCCTGCGGTATCTTTTTATCTGATAAAGCAAGCATGATAGGCGCTCTGTCATCGTCTGTAAATTCAGTATCTAAAACTATATTCATACCGAATTTCTCTATTGCTGCCGTTCTGTATTCACTGCCTTTGCTAAAATACTCTTTTACTATATCCTGCTGAACACCCGAATAGTCACCCAAGCGTATAATAAGAGTTCCTATCAAGTCCGTTTTTGTTTCTTTGACGTGAGCTATAAGATTTGTCTTAACAGCTACAGCATCTCCTAGAGGCTTGTTCAAAGCATTTATATCTTGTGCCATAGCCTGTGATTCTTCTATTGTATTAGCGTAATGTGTAAGCTGCTTTTGAACTGTTGCCTTTTGTCCAATCTCATTTGCTTCTAAACCCGTCAACGCTTTCAACTGCTCTATGGCTGCATCAATCTGGGCTTTTACATCATTAACAAGCTGTTCTGTAAGCTTATTGACATCTGTCGTCTGTTGAAACTGCTGAAGCTGAGGCATAATGCTGTCAACGATCTGCTGAACCTGGCCAGCGGAAGATTGCTTGGCTCCTGCTTCGCCTTGTTCCCCAGCTGTTTTGAGAGACTCAAGCTTCGCAGGTGTTAATACACCAAAATTTATGCCACCAGCTGCTTGGACTACATTTGCCGCCGCCATCTCAAAGCCAGGTATATCGCTATCTGAATATCCGATGAGGATATCTCCTACACCCGGAAGATTGACAATCGCGGTCTTTGCTCCTTCGATAACCAGCGCGTCATCTCCTAGATTCTTGGCTTTCGCTGCAACTTCAGCAAGAAAGTTAGCTCTCTCCTGGAAAGCTGTATAAGCTGTAGTCCCTTTGACTATCTCTACAGCCTGGGCCAAATTCACAGTTGCCTTGGGCATGGGCGCTGTAGCGCTATTATATTCCGTGCCTGCTTTAATAGCAAAAGCTCCCAGCATGGCTGCTACCATCAATCCCGCGATTACCTTAAAAATTTTCCTGTCCATTTTTTCTCTCCTTTTTTGTCCTACTATTTTTTTGCGGTTTTTAGTACCATTTCGTAAAATTTGTCAAACTCATTCTTCTCACCGAGAAGGACCGATTTATATGGATTATCCTCTTGCAGCTTATCGACCTTCGGGGTGATAACTACATAAGATAAGTCTTTTTCCTTTAAAAACTTTGTAATGCCCTCTGTATGAAATCCGCCTGAGACCAATGCCGCGATATGCGAACCTTCATACTTCATCCTGCTTAATGTATTCTTTATGAGCATTATGTCTCTCTCTTCCGCCAGCATGTAGAATTTTTCAAGCTGCGGCAATGTCGCGTCTATCTTTCTAAATGAGGGGTCCAGGTCATACTTTACGCCGTACTTAGGTGCGTTTTCAGATATGAAGTTTATATAATTTGAGGTCGCAAGCCCTGCTCTATTGTCGCGGTAATACTGCAAAGTCTCCTTAGTCAGCTTTAGATTGAAGAGATCATTTAATACCTCAAGGCCTTTTGAGAGCTTATCTATGGTGCGCTGTGCATCGTTTTCAAACATCTTATCTTTAAGAGCACTCTCAACACCTTCTATCTCATCAAAAAGCTTGATATTCTCTATTTCAGAATATAACTTAATATACTCTATATATCTTGTAAGCTGCGGATAGTCAGCGATAGGAGTTAGTCCCTCGCCCTGTGAAACAGCTTCAATATACTTATAAAATTCTAAAGCCCCTATCTTTCCTACCTTAAAGTGCAGGCTCTTATCCAATAAATCCGATAAAGCGTTCTTTTTAAGTTCTTCACTCAGCTTATCTATATATTCCGCGCGCTGGGTATCGACCTCTAAGAAATCTATATCAGCTTCCATCTTTAATACCTGTGTAAGCTTGATAAGGTTCTTGTGATCCTGGCTGTTTATACCTTGGGTAGTTATGGCTTGATTAAGATACGTAACATATTCTGAAAACTCTATATCCTCTTTCTTATATGCTTGAATATTATCATCCAGCTCTTTTAACTCAGGGGGATATACCTTGGCTTTAAAATCCTCAAGTATTGCCTTCATATTGTTGTAATATTTCGTATTTGCCTGGTGTTCTCTTAAAGATACCTTATAAGCCTCAACATTATCGGTATGCATAATTTTATCATCAGCGCCCCAGAATTTAAAGCCGCTTTCGCGCATAATATGTGAAAGAGCGGCTCCATTTAACTCACCTGTCTTTACAAAATACTTCGCTACTCTCTCCTTTATCTCTATGTCCGGATAAGATGAAAAAGGAGCTGTGTCTAACTCACCTTCTACGCCTTCTATGGTAACGAGGTCTACTCCATACTTATCCATAAGCTCACCCAATATATTATATATGCTCATTTGAGCGTCATAATTACAATGCAGGTCCTGAATATGTATTACTATGCCCTGGCTGTTTCCCGCGAAATAACTATCCCTTATAGTACCGTAATTCTCAGAGACCATCTTCTTAAAATCATAAAGCGGCGCTTCAAGCTCCTGCGCTTGCGCCATATTAATAGAAGATACTAGTAATATGAGGATATACAAGAGTATGTTTTTCTTCATTTTCATATACCTATTTTGAGTTAAAAACCTAGAATACATTATTTACTCTTAAATTATCATTTTTAAAGGTTTGATAAAAGTATACCAGATAAACATGTAATTGTCAAGTTTTTTTTAAAAAAATGTGAGAATTTACCTAGGGGAGTTTTTTTAAAACTTATGATTGCTTCGCCGCCTTCGGCTCCTCGCAAAGACGAGTGTTGCGGGTTTTAGAACCTATAAAGGCCGCCAAACTTAAGGCCAAGTACTTTAAGATTGCTCTCCGGAAGCTCGGCGCTTACCACTCCTGCGTCTATGCGCTGCGCGCTATTTATGTTCTGCTTATCCCAGAAACCACCCACAGTTACATCGAATCTGTCGTTTATGGTATAGTCACAGCCGCTCTCCGCGTGCCATATATTACCGTTATCAGCTGCAATACTCCCTATAGCGTCGTTCTTATAAGATGTATAAACAAAAGGCGCCCAATATCCGCTTGTATAAAGATCGAGCCTCTTGGACATAAGCCAATCTATCTTTCCGCCTATACCAAGAAATGATATATTATAAACATCATCAACCTCGCCCAGCTCAGGCACTCCGGCTCCCTGAAAAAGCGCGTTTGTGCGCTCAAATTCCATTCTTCTGTATCCGGCATTTATCAAAGGCGTAAATGTTATATACTTTTCAGGCTTGTTCAAGGCTATACCTATATTAGCGTTTATATCCGCCCCCCTGAAGTCCATGTCGTTTCTCTGGTATGTTCCCGCGCCGCTTCTATTCCAGCTCTCTTCATTCTCAAGGCTTCCAAACAGACCGAATTTCAGAGAACCTTCGACATATTCCTTATCATACGCATCTACGCCAAACTCGAGCTTTGTGTATCCTGCTTCCCAGCCTGACTCTACAGGAACTATATCCGCGTCCATCTCATAATCCGCGACACCCGCATATAGGCTTGTAGTAAATGCCGCGCCAGGTATAGCGGGATTAAGACTGCCCAAAGGTGCCCATGAATTGTCCAGAGAGCTCTCAAGCCTCTGGCCCCTTGGCTCGCCCCAGCTGCCGCTATACGAGACCCTTATTATATGCTGAGTATCAAGAGCGGTAAGAGCGGCATGCGACTCAGGGTAGTTGTAATTATAGCCTACATACTCGCCAAACATAAGCGTAAAATGCTGGTCCTCATTTATCACATAATCCAGTGAGCCAAATATATTATGGTGCCCGTCATAGTTATGCCCGAGGCCAAGGACCTGTTCCTTATATATATCTCTCTGACGGGTATACTGGTATAGGAATCCCACCTTCATCCTGCTGCTTGGCTTATACTCAAGCTCAATGCCCTGATGCGTAGAATTGTCATCTATTGCCATTGCATATTTATTCTCGTTATATACATAACTAAGGTCCACCTTTAGGGGCTTAAACGGATAATAAGTAACGCCGCTTTTGTATATTCCATAGTAACTATATGGTGGTATGCCAAATACTGACTGATTATATAATAACGGGACTACCCTGTCCCATATAACACCTTCGCTATAGCTATCGGTTACATATGTATTATTAAGAAGCCCCCTAGGCCAATCCTTGGGGTCATTTGTAGCTTCGACTATGGCCCTTCCTGAAAAATAGTCTGTAAAATCATAATTCATGCCTGCTGAAAAAGCGCCTATAGAAGGGTCTTCGCCTCCCTGCACAGCGGTATTTTCAAGCCACACATCCTCATCAGCAAAATAGTCTGTAAACGCGCTATATGAATTCTTCGCGTTTATAAGAGGGTCTATACCAGCGGTCGTTTTAGGAAGATTTTTGTAGAATGCCAGGCCTTTCAGGGTAAGTTTAGGTATAGCCTTATATGTCGTTTCACTCCTGAATACATTCTCTATAAAATCACCGCCGTCAGAATGGACATTTCTATAGTCAAACTCGGTAGAAAGGCCTGTCTCAGGAAGTTGGGCCTTCACGCCTAAATTGAACGAGTTTCTTCCTATGTCTATACCATCGCCGAACTTAACAGCCTCATTTTCAGGTTTAAGCTCATCAAAGTGTATATGTTTCGCGAATTCAAACTCGTTTCTTGTAAGCCTGTAGTTTGAAAGCCCCGGATTAAACCTATGGTCCATGTGATTAAATGCCGCCTTAAGCTCATATTCGCCATTCTCGCTGTTTGGCAATATATTAAGATCGCCTTTATTTTTAATACCTACCATGCTGGCATAACCTGTCTCTTTATTATTATAGCCTATCGCCTCATCAACGCTTATAGCGCTTACTGCCGCTTCGGATAGTATCTCTGTATTAGGCATTACTCTATATGTGCTGTCTACAGCAAACATATTGTTTACTGCCTCAACCGAATTATGGTTAAAACCTGCCTTAAGCGTATATAGGCCGCCTATGTCAAGATTGTCAGTAATAGGCGTTTTTACCCTTAGAGCAGCTGGTAAACTCGTTGCCTGGTCATAGCTATCCCATAGATTCCTTGGCGCCGCTGCTACAGCATCTATTGTTGTGCCGTTAAAATCAGCGTTAAATGAGACCCCTCTTAAAAATGTTAAAAACTGGTCATCGCTGTCTTTCGCGACAAAAGAGAGCCTCCTTACCCATCTTCCCTCTTTTACAGGTTCTCTGGTGCGCCCGTAATCACCGGGGCCTGTAACACCGGCCCTCTCAAAGACACGGCTTGGTTCATATTGATCAAGCCAAGGGCTCTCTTCCCACCAGATCTTGTTATTTGAAAGCCTCATAGGATCATCGGAGGTAAGGGCTTCATCCTGACTTGCCATAAGAAAGAGTTTGACCTTATACGGATCATTCGCGTATTCCAGCCATGACTTTCTAAGCGGCACATACATATTATCTATATCGACCTCAGGAACAGTAAAGTTGTTACTGCCCCAATCAAAGAGCCCAAGAAATGTCGTCGCGTCGTTCTTTCCATCCTGTATCTTCATCTCGTTTACATTTACTATATCGCCTCTTTCTGTCCTATAAGTCTCATTCAAGGTCTTTCCTGTGTTGGACCAGTATTTTAAGTCCATCTCCACATTGTCGCCATTTGAACCTCTTATAAATACTCTCTTCTTTCCTACAAATGTCCAGGGGTCAATAACCAGCTCATTATAAGTCTTCAAATTCTCATTTATAGGATTATCTACTTCTACCTTAAGCCTTGAATATATCTTCTTATCATAACTATTATGCTTATCCTTACCGAATATATATCTCCAGCTTGTATCGCCCGGCATATTATGATAGTCAGCATTGGCATCCTTCCATAAGATATCGTCATTTGTCGCGCCGAAAGCTACCCTGTATTCGCCCCTTATTCTATTGGGTTCTATCGCCTCGTTAAGTGAGTCTCCTGCCTTTTGTATGCTGTCATTTATGCCGTTACTGAACGCGGCAGGGTCTATATACTCATCATAGGCATCATCGAAATCCTCAGGCGTAGGAATATGGAATATCCTCTTTGATGGCTTGGCTTGCTCTACGGAAGGTTTGGATACCTGTTTCTCAGGCTTTGTATCTCTGCTTATATAAGGCTTGCGCCTGCTTTTTATTGCTTTAGGTTCCGGCTTTGCTTCTACCTCTTTTTCTACCTTGGGCTCTGGAGCTATATAAGGCCTTCTCTCTCTTTTGGATATCTTTAAAGGCTCTTTCCTCCTATACCCGCTGCGTTGGCTAGCTTCAGGCCTCTTGGCAGGTATCTCTTCCGCTTCAGCTGTATCTGCTGCAACGCGGCGCTTAGGCTTGGCAGGAGGCACTATTTTCTTTTCCTCCTCATCAGCCTTCTCAGGAAGAGGCTCTTCATCCGCGAGCTTCATAGCCTTCTCAAGAGCACTTTTTCTTACACTCGTAAGCATGGTATCCTCTTTTGACCTTAGCCTTTCAAGTATCAAGCGTGCTAAATCGCGCGCTTCATCTGAGTTAGGCTGCAGTATAAGGGCCCTTTCAAGGCACAACAAAGCAGATTCAAACTGGTTATCATCATAATATGCCCTGGCCTTCTCCATGTAATATCTATAGGTCTCCTTATACTGGCATGGGGTATATAAGGATTTTCCCCTCTTATACTTATAAAGGGCTTCCATGGCCTTGCTTGCCGCCTCTGCAGTTCCCACAAGTGGCAACGAGGACAAGGTAAATACTATAATAGTAATAATACTAATTATTTTCATCATAATAATATGACTCTCAACCTGTTTAGCCTTATCATTAGTAGCGGAGGTTTAACAGGCTGTGCGCCAAATTGTTTTAGTTTCCCCACTGCTCTTTGAAAAACAAGAATTTTTCTGTACTATAGGTAAAAATACCGTTATAGCATTTTCTTAAGCCTATATTTGCCGCTTAATTCGCTAATAACCGGGAGATTTCATCTGCGGTTATCCAATGTT
>JBDRAM010000057.1:0-19887 GCA_043823785.1 Candidatus Omnitrophota bacterium | reverse complement strand
TTAAAAATTTAATCCGCCCATTTTTCAAGAGGAAACTTATAGGAAAAATTATAGCTATTAAACTTCTATAACCACCTTGATTATAAAAAGTTATGACTTTAAAATTTTAATGAAACCCCCTCTACTGTCTGAATCACAATGATCCCATAGAAAAGTTTTATAATCGTATTGAAAGATATGCGGGTGGCAATATGTAGCAGTATGTTGAAGATGCGGTTTACCCGGCAAATGCGATTATAAGTACGCCGATAAGCATGACTAAGGCGCCGAAAAGCCTTCTAGCTATCTGCTTCTCCTTAAACAGTATCCAGCCGTAAAAGACAGCGAATACCATGCTTAAGCGCTTCACTGCTATCATATAAGCTGCCTTAGTCATAGAAATACCTATACAGTGGAGGATCATGGTTAACGCAAACGATACGCCAAGGAATATCAGAAGATACCTGTCCTTCTTAAGCATTCCTGGCTCAATAACTCCCTGTCTATATTTTATTATTACCAGCGGCAGCAGAAATATCGAGACTATCGGATAGTAAACAGCGCTAAAGAACATAGCGCTTGAGTGGTTTATCGCGAGTTTACCGAGCACAGCTGTTATGCTGTAGATAAACGAAACTATAATAATATACACAGAGCCTCTCTCCTTTGATATAGAACGCAAAGGTTCTAAAAAGCCCGACTGAAGAGTATGGACATTAAGCAGGTATGCCCCTATGGCAACAAATGCTATGCCCGATATCCCTGCCCTATTAATAGTTTCACCTAGCACGATGCGCCCGGTCAAGATAATAAAGACGGGCGTCATGGCTAAAAAAGGGAGTGTAAGTGACAGGGGTGAGTGCTTTATCGCTTTGATATAGAGAATATACGCTGCTATCTCAAGCGGTATAAGTATAAGCAAAGATTGGAAGAATAGAGCATCCAGCTTCGGTATATCTATAAGAAAAAGGATAAATAAAAGAATGGGGGCACTTATGATCAGCCCGAGCCAACCCACCAGGTATTCGTTGTTTCTCCTTAATATTATCTTTGATATTGAAGCTGATGTCGCGGTTAAGAAGGCGCAGGAGAAAGCTAGCAGCATCCACATGCTTACTTCTTCCTGCTGCTTTTCTGATCTTTCATACTCTTTTTACTGCTGGCGCTATTTACCAGCTCCACGCCACAGTTATAAGCCCTACTAAGCGCTCTCTTATTTTTTAATACATCATTGGCATGCTCTAAGTTCGGCACATACATATCTCTATAAAGTTTTATACCTAGTATCATAAAGAATATTTCAATGATCTCTTTTGAGTTATTGAAAAAACTTCTCTTGCTATGCCCGCTTACGGATATAAATACCCCTTTTCGGGTTAACTTCGGCTTTCTCTTCTTTATAATAAAATCTTCAACCCATACCGGCTGGCATCTATCTATCATCGCCTTAAGCTGAGCAGGCACGGAGCCGAAATAGACAGGTGACGCTACTATTACCGCATCTGCTTCTTTAAGTTTATCATAGATAGCAGCCATATCATCCTTTATATGGCACTTACCGGTTCTGTGGCATCGGCCGCAGGCACCGCATAATGCTATACCAAGCATGTTGAGTACTATCTTCTCTGTTTTTGCCTTTTTAGAACGCGCTCCTTTAAGGGCCTCGTCAAGCAATGCCTCTGAATTTCCTCGGCTTCGCGCGCTTGCGGCAATTCCTAGTATTTTCATTTCAGCACCTTAAGCATGACTTTATGCAATTTTGAATTTGTAGCAACTATCTCCTGCAGGAAAGGGTTAAAAGGTTCACCCTTAAACGCGCTCACTCTTCCGCCCGCTTCTTCAACAATAAGTGAGCCCGCGGCAGTATCCCACGGATGCAATCCAAGCTCCCAAAAACCGTCAAACCTCGCGCATGCTACGTAGCAAAGATCAAGGGCAGCTGAGCCGGCTCTGCGCACAGCTTGTGACCTCAATATAAAGCGTTTAAAATTCTCTAAATTGCGCCGCAGCTGTTCGCCTAACCTGTAAGGAAATCCTGTCGCCAGGAGGCTCTTATCAAGCCTGCTTACCCCTGAAACACTGATTCTTTTTTTGTTTAAATAAGCCCCCCGCCCCCTCAAAGCGGAAAACATCTCATCCCTAAGAGGGTCATAGACCGCGGCAGCCAAGGTTTTCTCACCTTTAAGCAAGGCTATTGAAACACAAAAAAATCCAAAGGAATGCGCGTAATTAGTAGTGCCGTCGAGAGGGTCTATGAGCCAGCAAAATTCTGAACCCTGCTGCCCGCGCTTGCCGGCTTCTTCGGAGATAATCGCATGATGCGGAAACTTTTTTCTTATTCTCTTTAATATTAAGGTTTCGCATCTTTTATCAACATCAGTCATAAGGTTCATCCGGCCTTTGTATGATATTTTCTTTACTTTCCCAAGATGCTTTAACAGCAAGGCGCCAGCTTCCCTCGCGACCTCCTGCGCGTACTTCTTACAGCTATCTGCTTTATGCATTTACCTCCTTGGGGATATTAATATACATTTTATGCTTATAATTAGAAACTGGGCTCTACGCAAAATGTCTTATATTTTTTAGACCCTTTCATCCCGCCGATTATAAAGCTTAAGTTAGTCGTATATTTCATCATGCACCAGGTTAAAAGGTTTTTTCTGGGCTCCATATACCAGCACCACCGGCAAAACCTAAAAAGATGGTATAAGCTAAGGACTAGCATAAGAATCGCAGCGAGTGGCAGCCATGCAATATGTGGATTAAGCATAGAAAATATCATGCCAAATAAAAAGAATAAACCAAAAAAATGCATCATGTGAAAATTTCCGATATAAATAAAACCCTTCACCGGAGAAGGTATCGTAATAGTCGGAAAACCCTTGATCGCCTGAAATACTATCTCCATGTAGTTTGTCGCGTGCTTGTCGAGCAGCGGAGCATGCGCCATGCCATATGTAACCCAGACTTTGCGCAGTGCTTGAAATGTCGCGCGATGCATATGGTCTACTTTGGCATCAGGCGCAAAGTAAAGTTTCCATCCTTTGCCTACCACCTGAATGCAGAGATCCATATCCTCGCCAGTGGGATGATCCCAAAATTTTGCGTTTGCCTCATCGATCGCCTTTTTCCTGTATGCCGCGTTAGCGGTAACAAAAAAATAAGCCCTATGCCCAGCTATCTGCGTAGGCCTTTTATCTGAAAGTTGAGGGAAATAACCTTCACCTATAAATCCATAACGGGGAGAGACCATATTAAACTTAAACTGCTCACAAAACGCCTCCGTGAGGTTCTCCTTATCTACGCGCAATGTATATATCTCACCCCCAACAATGCCTATCTTTTCATCTCGCATAAACTGTGTTATCATTATCTCTATCCAGTCCTCGCAGGGAGCGCAGTCTCCATCAGTAAAAAATATAAACTCCCCCTTTACCGCTTCAAGCGCCTTGTTCCTTGCGAAAGCAGGCGAGGGGCAATTTGGTATTTCGACCAGCTTTATAAAATCATACTTAGCCTGCCATGACCTTATGATGTCAAGCGTCTTATCGGTTGAACCGCCGTCAGCAATAATTATCTCCCATCTACTGTGCGGATATTTTATATTCAGAAGATACTCAAATGTCTTATCTATGGTTCGCTCAAAGTTCCTTACCGGCACCACCACTGAAACAAATGGTTTCTCAGGCATGATTATTCTCCTTTCATTAAAGTAATAGGCTGTCACGAAACTAATTTTAGCCTATGATTACAGTGATTTTCAAAAAGATTACAGCGATTACCTAGTCTATAAACAATCTCTGTAATCTGTCATTTAGTAATCTTTATAATCAAGGGCGGCACTCTTGTGACGCCCTATTAAAGTAAGCTTATTCTCAAATTTTGTAGCATAAAACTAGGGCGCCTCTTCATAAGCAACATCCCTAATGTTTTCTATTTTTCCAAAACATACCAGCCTATCCTGCGGTTTAAATTTTATATTAGCCGTGGGATTTACAATATGCTCATCCCCCCTCTCAACAGACAATACCAGTATATCATGTTCGCGCAGCTTAGACTCAGCAAGGGTTTTGCCTGATAAAGGGTTTTTTTCTGTCAGCTCTATCTGCGAAACGCCGTAACCTTTTGAATTAAGGAGCAGCTCTTCAAAACATGCGGGCTGGATGAATTTTTTATCTATCATCCTCTGTTGTATTTTTTGCATAAAAATCCTTGAAAGCCTGCTAGACCTGAATAGGCGGTACACTAAATACAAAAAAATCAAAATTATCATCAGGTTTATATATGGCAAAAAAGCATTTGGTATGTTCCTTGAGAGCGCGGGTATCAATACAAATGACGGGGCATCAGGCCTTATAGAATTGACAAGAGTAGCTACCAAGGTAACCAGCCCCGCATTTCCTAATATCATAAGCACTGACGCGATCTTGCGCCTCTGCTTATGCATAACTATGAGCTCAGCTTCGCGGGTTGTAAATCCGGTGCCTGAGAAGGCTGAGAGAGACTGAAAATGTGACTGTTCGGTATCAAGGCCTGTAAGCTCAAAAGCCGCCGCCCCAATCCTGACGACAAGATATGATATAATAATAGCTACAATAAATATAAATATACTCATCTCAGTCCCCCTGCGTCATAAGATCTTTAGACCATATGCCGCGCGATGCCATGCGCGCCGCATCTTCTGCCTTAAGAAAAGTATCTTCGTGCTTAAGGTTTGGCGGTTTATTAAGGGCCTTGGCAAATCCACTTTTTATAATCTCTTCGTTTATAAATTTACCTTCTACGGTATATACATAAGCGAGCAGCCTGCTTCTGGAATCACGCTGCTCAGTGTCAAATTCAAGGCGTATCTCATTTTCCATAATCAGCTTCTCGTTAAGCCTCTTAGCTTCACAAGGTATCTCATGGATCTGCGGGATGTACACTCCTATATATGATACGACCTCACCGTTGGTCAGCTCTATCCTGTTGCCTGATAATACACGCCTTAGCTCAATGGGCACTATCTTACCCGCAGGAAAAGATACCTCAGCCCCTAACCCAGGGACTTCATCGCTATCAACGTATATTTTATTTGCCGCGCAGCCACATGCAAATATCATGAGCAGTATAACAGATATCTTTTTCATTCTTAGCTTGATCCCGGAATCAATAGCGAAGGGCTGTCTGTTGACAGCCCTTTTACTATACGCATATATATAAATATCTGCAATCTTGTGATACTATTTTGTCGCAGGAGTATCAATCATTGTCTCTTTGATAGCAGGTTTTGCATCCGACTTAGAACCAGCCGGTAAAGTGACGACGTCACCAATACCGGAAGCTGTTCGCGCAAATGCATTGGCGATACCTTTTAATAGGCCTACGGTAATGCCCATAAACGGGTTATCGGTATCTTTTGTAACCTTTACGATAGATTTTGGAATTTCTGTCCAACCAAGAGCTGTGTTACTAGCCGCCCTCTTGACTTTCCCCTCCGCAAAAGCATTAAGAGACATCGAGGTTAAAACGACAGATATTAATAGTGCAATTATTAAAAACTTCTTCACCAACCTCACCTCCTTCTTTTTTTGTATAATAACATAAATAAAAATTCCGTGCAACAAAAAAAGAGTTAACTTATCATTTTTTTTAAAAGTGCTCTCGTCTTATAGATACTGCCTAAAAGCAGCGCTAAGCTCGTCGGTAAATTATACGCCTCAGCCTTTTCGCCCTTCGCACATCTTTATTCTTTCCGACGCGGGCGGATGATCATAGAAGAAAAACTTAATGACCTTACCAGGTTGAGGATCTGACATGTTCTGAATAGTGAGTTTCTTCATTAAGCTCCCAAGGGCTAAAGGGTTTTCTATGAGATGCATAGCTTCGCGGTCAGCTTCTTTTTCATACATGCGTGATATATAATTAAGTAAAGGAGTGGTGGCAATGCCATATAACGTAAACATAAGCGCCAGGACAGGAAAAAAGCTTACATCATGCATATACATGATATCTCCGGCGCTTAGCGCTCTTTGCAGAAGCGCATCGGCAATAACAAAACTAAGCAGTGTCAAGGCAAGTCCGAAAAAAGTAAGCTTCCAGAAATGGTGGTACTTATGATGGGCCAACTCATGCCCAAGGGCTGCTTCTATCTCATCTTCGGTGTATGCCTGGAGCAGCGTATCCGAAAGAAGTATTCTCTTGGTAGAACCTAGGCCGCAGACAGCCGCATTTGCCTTTTTTGTCTTCTCTCCCAATCCGATCTTATACACATTGAGTATCTTTACTCCTGCCTTGTCCGCGAGTAAGATCAGGCGCTTTTTCAGAGTGGTCTCTGATATCTCAGTAAGTTTATAAAATAAAGGTATTATAAAAATAGGAAAGATCTTTGCAAGAACTACACTGAACGCGAAGTATATAACAGCAACATATACCCACCATAAATATGAAATACGCAAAAAATAATAGATTAGCATTATAAGTATTAAATATATTAAACCACCTATGGCGGCCTTCTTTAGGTAGTCGCTAAGCCATGATTTGAAATTCTGGCAAGATAGCCCAAACTTATGCTCTATTCTGAATGAACCTAAAAAATCCAGCGGAAAACTTATTAACTGAAGAAGTGATCCTATGACAATAAAATAAATAAAAACTAAAAGGTAAACATTGCCGGTTATGGCAGTCGCGCTGGCTGCAATAAAAGATGAAAAACCGCTTAGCTGAATAGTTATAAAATATATTACCGATAGCATTATGCCTGAAATAGCTATCAGATACTTCAGCATAGAATAGGATTTTGCTTTTTTTAGGCCTTCATCCATCTCTCTTCTCTTTAAAGAAATCTTCGGGACGCAGATTCTCCAGAACCTTCTTAAACCTGTCAACTTCTTTTTCAGTTATCGGCTTGAGTATTTCTGGGCATTTATTAAAAACCTCTTCTTCTATAAAAATGGGGGCTTGCGCCCTTACCGCTATGGCTATGGAATCGCTGGGCCTGGAATCTATCACATAGGATTTCCCATTTTTTCTTAACACAATATTCGCGTAAAAGGTATCGTGTTTTAAATCTGTTATTATTATCTTTTCAATTTTAACTTCCATCTCTTTTAGCATAGATATGAAAAGGTCATGGGTTAACGGGCGAGGAAAGCTCTGCTTCTGCAAAGCAGCCGCTATCGACACACCCTCTGCCGGTCCTATCCATATAGGAATAAGCCTCATGCCCACAGCCTCTTCCAGGGTAACCAGGTATTGCCCGGCCTCCTTTACCATGATTAAAGAAAAAATACTCGCCTTCTTCACCCCGTACCTCCACACTAAGTTTCAAGTTATTTATGCGTAACAACTACTTTGCTGACTTAATATTTTCCAATCCCCCAACTCAATTTATACTAGAGGTTCGGGGTCATTCAAGCCCCAATCTTTTTAGCGACCTGTGATCTTTGCGCCAATTCTTTAAAACTTTAACCCATATCTTAAGAAATACCTTCATTCCCAGCAGGTCTTCGAGCTCCAGCCTGCTCCGTGAGGCTATATCCTTAGCCATAGAACCCTTCTTTCCTACTATTATACCTTTTTGCGAATCTCTCTCAACGAAAATAGTTGCTTCTATATCTAAAATATCTTTGTCCTGCCTCCGCGTGAGCGTATCGATCACTACCGCGACAGAGTGGGGCACCTCTTCCCTTGTAAGCAGCAGGATCTTCTCGCGTATTATCTCAGCAGCCTGAAATTTATCGTCTTTGTCCGTAATCTGATCATCAGGATAATAACTATCGCCCTTGCTAAGTAATCCGCTCACTCTTTCCTTAAGCAGATTTATATTATCTCCCGTTAGGGCAGAGATAGGTATGAAATCAATAAAATCATAGAGATCCTTTAATTCATCTATCATCGGGAGAAGGCGTGATTTACTTACCAGGTCTATCTTGTTTATAATGAGTATCGCGGGTTTTTTAGCATCGATTATAAGATCTACTATCTGAAGATCTTCTCTCTCCAGGCCTGTTGTCAACTCAACCATAAACAGCACAAGGTCCGCTTCCAGTAATGAAAATGACGCCTTCCTCACCATCACCTTACCAAGCAACAAGTGCGGTTTGTGTATGCCCGGCGTATCTATAAATATTATTTGTGAATCTTTAGTGGTAAGAATGCCCTGGATGTTAGCCCTTGTAGTCTCAGGGCGCTTTGAGACAATGGCTATCTTTTTATTTACAAGGCTATTTATAAGGGTCGACTTGCCGACATTGGGCTTTCCTACGATCGTTACAAAACCGGATTTAAATTTATCTTGCATGGCTTATAGCGGCAAACCTCTTTTTCATACCTTTTTAGAACCTTCTCTTAGGAAACTCAAGCCCCACCTTGCAGGCAATCTCACAAAATTCCTTATTACCGATATCATCTAAACTCTTTCCTGTTTTCTTAAGCTGCTCATTGAATTTAACGCACTTCTCCTGCATTGTGCGATGAGTCTTCTTCGAGCCGCCATAAATACTGAAATTTTCACCCAGAGTTACACGTTTCTGGCCGTCTTTACAGTCAAAACCCAAACCAAACAGCATAGATCTATCCATTATCAGCTTACCTCGTAAACAGTGTCGTGTATCCTTACGCGCTTCTTGACAAGAAGGCCTATCTCATCACCCTTCTTCGCGCTTGTCATAGGCTTACCATCTACCTGCATAGAAGTGACCTTCTGCTTAAAGTCAGTTGTATGGCCTACGATACGGATAGTATCTCCCGCGCTCAAAGGCCCTTTCAGTTTCAACACGCCGGCCTTACAATGCGAGAAATAATGAACTATAGTTCCTAAGGCCTTGCCTTCTATCTTTACCTGCTCCTTCGCACTTGCCGCTGATTTTGGCTTTTTCTTCTTTAAAAAGGCAAATATCATATCTCCTCCGCGCTTCTTAAATTTATTGTATCACACAGAAATATCAATGCAAGATAAAAACCTTATTAGGCTATTTTTTATTCCCAGCATATCCTTCTATAATTACAGCCGCCGCATTTTTTAATACTGTCGTCCTCCTTAGGCAGTTTGTTAAAATCCAAATTCTTAATAGAGCACCAGCTCTCTTTTATTACTCTCTCAAGATCTAAAACCATCTCATCCGTTATCTCGACAGTCTTATTTATAAACTCATCCTTCTTGAGGCCATATTTTATAACACTCTTTTTAACGGGCTCTACGAATACTAATGTTCCGTGGCTTACCTTATAACCCTTGCCCTGAAACTTCTGCCTGTCAAAAAGCAGCTTATAGGCAACCAACTGCCTGAAATAACCTTCGCACTCGTCGCTTGACATATCCTTTGGCCCAGACACAATCTGCTTTATGTGATCATCAGGATTACCTGTTTTGTAATCCACAACCCGCACACTCTTTTTGCTCTTATTAAAAATCTCCGTCTTGTCATACTTTCCTGTAAAAACAAGATCGTCATCTAACATGACTTTCAGCTTGTTTTCAAGCCCTATTGGCTTAATAGGGTCTTGAGACTCTATTTTGTACCAATCTTTAAGCGTCTCGACCTGGCGAAGACAACCTTTTTTTATAGAGCTCTCAACGCCCTGATATTGGAGTTCGCGCTCAAAGGCTTGCTTAAAAAAATTAAAAGCAGGGAAACTCTTCCTTATCATAAAATATCTATACGTATCCTCTAATGCTTTATGCACACAGTTTCCGAACGTGAGCCCGAGCCTTCTTTCTGAAGGAAGCATAAGAACGTTATCATACAAAAATTTCCGTTTACAGTTTATATAATTATTCAGGCTGGTAGGATTAAGTGTGATATTTGAGACAAGATCCCCAAGAACCGCCTCGGTACCTATGAACGGGTCTCTATCGTCTGTAAATTCAAGCGATCTTATCATGATCTCTTCTTCATTACTCACTTGTGATTCTGATTCTTCGCTAAATAAGCCCGCGTTCGCAAGGTAAGAACTGCTTATAGCGCTTTTAGTTGGGCTCGCGGTATATATAAGGTGTGACTTCGCGCGCGTAGAAGCAACGTAAAAAAGCCTTGTCTCATCATAATAGCTGAGCTGCCTTACCATCAGCTTGTCATCTACCCTTTCTTTTGTTTTAAATATTTCCGGGGACAAAGGTAAAAGGTCACCCTTGGGCTTCACGGGCCAGTTTCTGTTTTCAAGGCAGAACGGTATTATGATAGTATGAAACTCAAGCCCTTTGGAGCCATGCGCTGTAAATATCCTCACACCCTCCTGCGTCTCGGTAACAAGGCTGCCGGAGAGCCCAATGCCATGCTCTTTCTTTGTCTCCAACTCATCGATAAAATCCGCTAGTCTCATGCCCGGATTTCTAAGGCTTGACTCATTCACCATCCTCAAGAAAGATGATAGCGCGCGCAGTTCTCTTATTCTTGCTATCCTATCTTTATCATATTCCTTAAGAATATATTTATATATTGACGCGTTTTTAACATAGCGCATTAATACCGCGTGGAGCGGCTCTACCTCAGCTGAACCCATAAGCTCCTGTATGGCCCAGGATGCGAGATGGATAGCATGCGGGCCATCAAAATTCAGCTCTTTAGCTATTTTTAATGAGGAACTGTCTTTAGGGGCCGGCTTGCTGCCTTTATCATCTAAAACAAAGGCAGAGAGAAACTCACTGAACAGCGTAATATCAGATACTACGTTTTTTTCCTTAAGCTTTTGTCTTTTACCTCTGACATAATTTATAAATTTTAAGATATCGTTAAGCTTGACCTGGAAATAATCACTCGTAATGACCCTGTAAAAAACCGAGTCTTTTTCAGATAAGTCAGACGCGCTGCTCATATGGGCGAGTTTGAGCGCGTCCACCATCTGCTGGACCCTCTTCTCCGAACTTATATCCGTCTCCTTGTCTGTCGCGTAGGGTATGCCTGCTTTTAAAAATGTATCTATTATCTTTAAGATATCGTCTCTTTTGCGCACCAATACGGCAATATTGTTGTAGGGGGCCTTTCTGTCTTCAGCGGAAAGCTCTTTAGACTCTTTAAAAATATCTTTTAGCTCCTTAACCTTTTCCGATATAAACAGGAGCTCTTCTGCCTCCGTGGTAAACTCATGAAACTCAATGGATTTATCTTTGAAGCTCTTTTTGGGATTCAGCTGCTTTAAAGCTACCCTCTCGCTTTCCGGCAGATGCCTGATGATCCTATCGGCATGTTCTATTATATCCTTGCTTGAGCGGTAATTATCATTTAAGGATACTGTATGTGATTTCGAAAACTTCTCTTTGAAGATCTTGAAGTTACCGACAGACGCGCCCTGGAACCTATATATTGACTGGTCATCATCCCCTACGCAGCATAGATTCGGCTTCTTGGGGTCTATGAGCTCAAAGAGCATGTTCATCTGGGCACCGTTTGTATCCTGGAACTCATCCACCATTATATATGTGTACTGAGAGTGGAGCATGCGTTTAAGTTCCTTTTCTTCTCTGACAGCCCCCAGGGCGAATATTATCATATCATCATAGTCATATCTGCCGCGTTCATCAAAGATCTCTTTATTCTTTCCATTCTTATATTCTTCATACAGCTTATATACAATCCCCAGAGCCTTGAGGCGGGGTATATGCTTTTCCTCTACATAAACATGGTCCGGCTTTATTGTCTTAAGATAATCCTCAAAATCCTTTGGGGTAATACCATCTTTTTTAAGTTCACTTATTTTGCTTTCAATGCTTTTTCTGTAAAAATACGGCGCCCTAAACGGCCTTATAGGATTTATGCCTTCTGTATTATCAAGTATATACTCAAGGAGTTTTACCTGCTCTATCTCTTCGATCTGAACTTTATCCTGTATATAATTGGCTGCTTCCTCTGACTCGAGTATTATAGAGTTCGCGAAACTGTGAAAGGTGCCGGCCTCAATCTCATATCCTGAGCTTCCCAGTATTTTTACCAGGCGTTCTTTCATAGCCTTAGCAGCGGCATTCGTATATGTAAGAATAAGTATATTCTCAGGCCTGGCTTTCTTCTGGCATATTATATTCGCGGCGCGGACAGATAAGAGCTCTGTCTTTCCAGTGCCGGGCCCGGCCAGGATAAGAAGAGGGCCGTCTATTATGTCCACGGCTTTCTTCTGGCTTGGATTAAGCTTATTGTAATACTGGTTATATTTTTCCATCTTATTCATTATAGGTTTAGGCACGCTTAAAGCCTATCCTTAAGAGCTTCTTTGGGTTTTATCTTGCCTTTTACTCTTTCTGGGGCTTAAGAAACAATCGGCACACAAAGGCTTAGCCCTGCAGACCCTCTTGCTGTGCTCAACAATAAGCGCGTGGTATTCATTAAAAAGCTTAGTACTCCTGGGTAGGTTACTCATAAAAACAGATTGCATCTTTTCATAACTTGAGCCCGCGTCTATTACGCCCAGGCAAGACATCATTCTTCTGGTGTATGAATCTACTACAAAGATGGGCTTTCCAGCAGCGTAAAGGATTATTGAATCAGCGGTTTCAGGCCCTATACCCTTAATGCCTAATAGCTCGTCTCTAAGCTTACGCAAGGGACGCTTACCTAAATTAGCCATACTGCCGGAATAGTTATTGAAAAGATAAGATATGAAGCTCTTAAGCCTTTTTGCTTTGATGTTATAATAGCCGCTTGGACGTATCAGCTTCGCAAGGGTTTTCTGGTCTAATTTGTTAAGTGTGGAAGCTCGTAAAACTTTTTTTACTTTTAAGTTTTTAATGGCCTTTTCAACATTCACCCAATTTGTATTTTGAGTCAGTATGGCTCCTACCGCGACCTCCAAGGGTGTGTCTGCGGGCCACCAGCGGCGCGGGCCATAATTCTCATAGAGAATATTGTAAATGTAAATAAGCTTTTCGCGCAGCATACTCCTTCCGGAGAATCTCCTTGATGGAAAATGCATTATATGTAATATTCTATTTTTTGTAGAATTTTTTTATAATCCCTATGACTTCGTCAGGATTGTCCGTGATCTTAAATATATTAAGGTCTTTTTTATCGATGCGCATAGTCTTTAGCATCGTCTTCTTTATCCACTTAAGCAGGCTTTCCCAATACTCCCTGCCCACGAGAATGACAGGAAA
The DNA here is from genome assembly GCA_043823785.1 of Candidatus Omnitrophota bacterium. GTDB lineage: Bacteria > Omnitrophota > Gorgyraeia > JABMRG01 > JABMRG01 > JBDRAM01. The sequence goes on along the minus strand of JBDRAM010000057.1, from coordinate 6,845 downwards.
AGGGTCTACCCTGCGCGTCTGTATCAGTGTTACTGACTCAAAAAACTCATCCATTGTGCCGAAACCACCTGGCATAATTACAGTCGCCTTAGCATATTTTATAAACATTACTTTGCGGCAAAAAAAGTATCTAAACTCTATAAGCTGCGTAACATACGGGTTTGGAGACTGGACTACCGGTATATCTATATTTAAACCTATGGACTGGCCATTGGCTTTCTTAGCGCCCTTATTGGCAGCTTCCATTATCCCGGAGCCCGCGCCTGTTATAACAGCATATTTTGCCTTTACAAGTTTATAGGCTATGCTCTCAGCAAGCTTGTAATATTTATCCGTTGGCTTAGATCTCGCCGAACCGAATATAGTAACCGCGGGCCCTACCTGGGAGAGCTCTTCAAAACCGTCTACAAACTCACTCATTATTCTGAAAACACGCCATGGTTCATCTTTGGTAAAATCAACGCCCTTGTATTCTGGCATTATGTCCCCCTTATTTTTAAACGTATTATAGCGCGCTATAGGATAATTTTCAACTAAATTTCTATTTGATATGAATTATCCGTATTGACGCGGTTGAGTGTAATTAGGCGGAGTTTTGGGTGCTGGGGAAATCTATGCTAATAGGGCGGTCTGCCACTGCGGCAGTTTTCCCGGGTGAATAATATGATATCTCGTTAAGCAGGCTCTGAAGCATGGCAAAAGCGCCATAATCTGAAGGGTCATAATTTTTTATCTTTTCACTCGCAAACTTTATTCTGTATAACAAAGCCTCAAGCAGATCATCCAGGTCTTTGAAGCCATTCAAATCTCTTATGATCTCGCTTACATTTTCTGTATTGCTCAATATTATATACTGTATAGCCATCTCAGCTAAGACTGGCGCGTCTTCGCGCAGTATGGCTCCTTCTTCAAGCCAGTGTTCCAGCTTCTCGGCAGCAGCGCTGACAACATCTCTTATCGCGGGATATCTTTCCAATATCTCGTCTATATTCTCATCCTGTATAAATTTTCTTCTTAAAAGAACAGTCGCATCCAGTAATATCTTTTCATTTTCCCTGCTGCATTGAAAACTTACCTGGCCAACTCTTCTAAGCCATAACTTTTCTATAGCTGTTGATATCTGTGATGACATATTAGACCAATGGATAGCCGCAAGCTCATTATTATCTTTTATCTCTGAGGCCTCGATAGGAAGAATTATTGATGCTTCCAGGCTTGAGGCTGATTGAGAACGTGCGCCGTTGGGTGATGAAAGCCCATCCTGCAGTTTATATACCTTTATCTTGTCGCCGGGACGCGGCAGATAGTGGCTCTTTAGCATGCGGAAAGCTACTTCCTTGAGGATGATACTTTCAGCAGGTTCTATATCCGCGGAATGAAACTCAACTACCTTAAATTCACGCAGTATATCAACCATATTGTCCAGGGAGATAAAACGTGACTTACCATTGAGAAGATCTATTGTTATCTTATCAAATAGCTGGCCGTTCTTTCTCGAGGACATTCCTCTTATCTCATACTGGCCTAAATCTTCAGCAGATACAATATCCGCTGACAGGAGAAATAAATTCGCCAGTATAAATAATACTAATAATCTGCGTAAGTGAGAGTTTTTCATAGCTTAAATAGATACCTTTTCCCAAGAAGGGATTTGCTACTTATTAAAAGCTTTTTATACTTTTATATTATATCACTAAAAAATATATTGTCAAGTATTATTTCAAATGAGTTTTGAGCAACAATGCTATTTTATAGCGGCGCCCGAAGGACAAGACTTCAGATACTTACCCATTATAGGGCATTTTATCATAGCGCACTTAATAAACATGAGAATTAATGTGCCTATTACCATCAACAATATTATTTGTCCAAACAGCTTTAAGCTCATTTCCTGCCTCCTGTTTTTGTTACTTTTTTGGTTATAATATCTACTTCGTATATATCTTCTCTCTCATTTACAATGATCAATTTACCATTTTCAATATTTAAAGAGGTGATGAATATATCCTGCACATCTGTCTCCATGGAAGTATCATATTCCACAGTATAGACCTTTAGGTTCCAGAGCTTCTGCCCGCCATCAGCATCCCAAGCCTCAATATAGCCGCCGTTTTGCTTGCCTCCGTGCTGGTAAGGCCAGTGCGGCGCCGTATATCTTACTCCGTTGTAAATAACCGGCTCAACATCTTTAGGTGGAAACCTCATCGCTCCTACCTCCCCGGGGTTTATAATACTAAGAAATAAAACAGCAATAATAATTAATTTTATCTTCACCATTATAAACTAATCTTACACCCGCAACCCTTTATTTTCAAGGTTTTTTGCGCATTTAAAGACGTTTTCGCTAACCAGGTTAAAATAAGCACTTTTTAACCTGGTTAGGTCCAGAAGGTGCGGTCGAGACAGCGGTAGCCGATAGCCTCTGATATCTCATCTATGCCTATTGCCGGTTTTTCATCAAGATCAGCTATTGTCCTTGCTACTCTCAGTATCTTATCATATGCCCTCGCACTCATAAAAAGTTCTGCCATAGCATTTTTAAGCAGTTGGGCCGCCTCATCGGTTATCTGGCATATATCATCTATAAGCCGGTGGGGCAGTTTGGAATTAAAATTAAAACTACATTTCTCATAACGCTTTTTTTGAATGTTTATTGCTTTTTTTATTCTTGCCCCTATGATTAGGGATGACTCTCCGCTATGCTTCTGCCTCATCTGCTCATACTTTATAGGCTGTATCTCTATATGCATGTCTATCCTGTCAAGCAAAGGGCCTGAAATCTTAGAGAGATATCTCTGGACCTGCGGCGCAGTACACATACAGGCCTTCTCAGGATGAGTTAAAAACCCGCACGGGCACGGATTCATCGCCGCTACAAACATAAACTGCGATGGGTAAACAACCGTCATATTCACCCTTGAGACCCTTATCATGCCCTCTTCAAGAGGCTGTCGCAGCGCTTCAAGGACATCCCTCCTGAATTCCGGAAGCTCATCAAGAAATAAGACTCCGTTATGGGCAAGGCTGATCTCGCCCGGCCTTATATTATTTGCCGCACCGCCTCCGACCATTCCCGCGTATGAGATCGAGTGATGCAGCATTCTAAACGGCGGCCTTTTTATCAGGTCACTCTTTTTATTAAGCAGTCCGCAGACACTGTATATTTTACTTGTCTCTATAGACTCATCTTCTGTCAACTCGTCCATGATTGTCGGCAAGCGCTTAGCAAGCATTGTCTTACCAACACCGGGCGAGCCTATTAAAAGTATATTATGCGCGCCCGCGACAGCCACCTCTACCGCTCTCTTGGCATATACATTACCCTTTATGTCAGAATAATCAAAATCTTTGCATAGATCTTTTACTTTATACCTTTTCGCCTTAATAGGCAAAGACGGCATAAGCCCTTCAGCCAAATACGCTATTACCTCATTTAGGCTGCGGCATGCCACAGCCCTTACTCCATTTACAGCTAAAGCCTCTGAAAAATTACTATATGGAACTATTAGTTCTTTATCCTTTTCTCCCCTTAATCCGTCTGATATAGATAATGCCCCTGCTATGGGGCGCAGGCTGCCATCAAGTGAAAGTTCACCGCATAAAACCCTGCCAGCCAATTTATCGCTATCTACCATACCTAAGGCTGTCAATATACCAAGCGCTATAGCCAGATCATACATTGCGCCTTCTTTCTTCAAGCAAGCCGGTGCCAGATTCACAGTAATACGAAGGCTGGATAACTTATATCCTGAATTCTTTATAGCTGCTATGACCCTCTTAGAGGACTCTCTGCATACCGCGTCCGGCAACCCTACTATGGAAAAAGACGGAATGCCCTTTGATATATCAACCTCTACATCTACCCTGTAAGCTGTAATTCCAAATATACCCCTTGATTCTATCTTAGACAACATCTCTGCACCCCCTTTACATCAAAAAGCGTCTTTTATATACCTTATCTGAAAACCGTCGTTCTCCAAAAAAACTATCGCGACAACATCAAACCTTACCCCGCACTCTTTCCCCTTATAACCCATAAGCCAAAAAAGAGCTGTTTTCTTCAGCTTCTCCATCTTTCTATATGTGATAGACTCTAAAGGATCATGAAAAAAGAGCCCATTGGTGCTGCGTACTTCGACAAAAGCGATCTCGCCCCTATCCTTTGCGATAAGATCTATCTCGCCAAACCTGCATAAAAAATTTCTATCTACTACCTTAAATCCTTTTCTTTTTAAAAATCTGACAGCTATATTCTCAGCATACCTGCCCCTTGCCTTCCTGAACATATCCTCTCCTTTTTTACTCGCGGGGGCCGGCCTCTACGGCCAGCCCCCGCTTCCCTGCTATTCGTCATACGCTGTAAGAACCAAGTCTGCCAACTTGTCCTTAAGTGCCTCATTTATAAGATTTACCCTGTTGTACCATTTACCGTCCTTGCCCAGCTCTCGCGGCATGCCTATAAACATGCCGTTTTTGCCAGCCACTATCCTTAAGCCTCTTATGACAAAGCTTCCTGCTATTGAAATATCAGCAAAGCCCTTAAGCGGCTTATCGGTGTCAAGGCGGTATATGCGCTCGACCTTAAGCTCTACGCCCTCACTCATCAGAATCACCTCCTTTCCAACTTAGTCTTTTTGCTCCCTAATTCAGCAAAAGGTTCTCATTCCTTTTAGCCTATTAAATAAGCCTTCATATATATAGACGTAAATGGAGGTGATTTTCTTTCAAAAAAATTCAAAAAAAACAAAAAAAGGTGTCTGACACCTCATAAAACCAAGGTACCAGACACCTTAAATATTAAACTCCCTATAGCCTATAGCTTAAAACCTAGGGCTTCTTATCAGACGCGCCTATCTTTAAACCTTTCTTTCCCTTCTCTCTCATCTTCTGATGTTTTCCTGTGCTGCCAGGTATCATATATCATAATAAGGGCTTTAGAACCGCCTGTATCCATGGCCCATTTGATGCCAAATATTGACGCGGCTGCAAGAAACTGCAGAAAAAAGACCTTAAAGATAAACGAAAGAAGAAAGAATCCTGCCGCGACAAAAAGATACTTATTACGTTTCATCAAACTCATCCTTTTTTTTGCGAACATCTTAGGTATAGACTTTGCTTTCTTCACAGAAGCGGCACCGCTTGCCACGGATGCCTCCCCCTTAAAGCCGGCTAAAGCTGAAACCGCTGAGGCTGTTTTTGAAAAGCAATGATCGCACTCAGAAACATGCTTTATCAGGTCCTGCCTTTTCAGATCACCAGACACCACGCCATCTACATATTCTGACAAGTCTTCATCTGAAGGACAGCCTAAAGAGGCGTCTTTATTGTCCTTATGCATCGATCCAAGTGATCTTTTTACAATAGAGTCTAAATTTTCTTTATGCATTATAACCTCTCTTTGCAAGCTTTGCCCTTAAATCTTCTTTTATTCTCGCGATAATAGTTGAGACTGTGTTTATTGGTATCGCCATTATATTCGCTATCTCACGATGCTTCATGTCGTAAAAAAGCTCAAGAGTCATTATGCGGCGCTCTTTTAAAGGGAGGTCTGCTATGAGGCCTTCCAATACTTCATGCATCTGCTTGTTGTGAACTTCTGAGCGCGGGTTGGAGGATGGAGAAGCTGCCTCTTTGGGCAGCTCTTCTGATATATAGTTTTTATAAAAAGATCTCTTCTTTCTAAGAAAATCTGCTGTTATATTCTGTGAAACAATTACCAGCCACGAGGAGATTGCCTGCGGATTTTTTACATATTTTAAACGGTTTTTACACCAGATGTGTGAAAAGGTCTGCTGGAATATATCATCTACGTCAGCTTCTTCTATGGATAATGACTCTCGCGAGAGCTTATTTCTTATGGCCCAGAACACTAAAGCCTTAAAGCGATCTATAAAGCTCTTCCAGGCATTCTCATTGCCCTCGCTGCACAAACTTATCAACTCTTCGTTGTTAGTATTAGATGCGCAATCCACAATTTTAAAAAGCTACAACAGATTATTAATTTACTCTGCGTGGTCGTCAATCAATAGGTTGTTTGCCTTGAGCACCTTCTCAAGCCCCAAAACGGCTGCTTTAAACTTGGAGAAAAGTTCTACGTTTAAAGAAAGGCCTTTTGCCGTAGGGACCTTGCCGCCGGCTTCCTTTGAATCTACCCATACCCTAAGGTCAATAAGGTCAAAACCCTTATATTCCTTAATGCCTATCCTTATCTCCTCAAACTTATTCTTATCAAAAGTAGCTATAGTCTCGTTCATAACCCCTCATCCCTCCTTTATTTTATTTATAGATCTTACACAAAAATTAAAGCTAAGTGGAAATTACAGATCATTCTTCTAAAGCTATTTCTTTTTCAGGTGAACCATGATCAGTATCCGCATCATAGCTTGTTAAGCTTTCACCTGTAAAAATAATCCTTTTTGGCTTTGAGAGATATTTATAGTCAACTGGAATCTCAGGATATCTTCCGCGGTATGTCCATTCTTCCTTTATGAGCCCTGTCTCGTCTGTGCCCAACGACCTGATATCATCCGGCTCGCCCCAGCTATCCCTGACAGAATCCTTGCTTTCTCCCAGCCTTACAGGAGGGACTCCGCTCCATGGTGAAAGTATTCTTTCGGGTGAGGGAGGTTCTATCTCAGCGCAGCCTATAAATACAACACTCAGGCATATAGTAAAAACAATAAATCTAAGCATGCTTTATCCTCTCTTTAGAGATTTATCTTATCCGCTAAATCAGCAATCACCGGAGCTCTCCAGTACTTTCCTGATAAAGCCTGAAGCATGCCGATAATAGCTATTATTCCTAATGCGGGCAGAACAATAAGAAATACAAGCAAGCTGATTAT
>JBDRAM010000056.1:0-2845 GCA_043823785.1 Candidatus Omnitrophota bacterium | reverse complement strand
TCTATTATCTTTATAACAGTATTTGTTAAACAGAAGAGAGTTGCGCATATCCCGAATGTAAAGATTACCCAAGGGCCTGATAATAATATCGATGTTCTTGTAACGAGGGCGCAGATAAAAAATGAGATAGCGCCTGTTGTTATTGAGGAGTTTCTTCTTCGGACCAGGTTAGCTTCATCAGAAGAGGGCTTAAGGCTCGTTGAATTTGAAGACAGCAGTCTTCTGGCAAGATACGGCTTTAGAGAAGGGGATATTGTAAGAGAGGTTGACGGCCATAAGATCGATACAGTGAAAGGCGCCATTGAATTATGTGAGTCACTTGAGAGCGAACTTCTTGGCGCAAAGGATGCAAAGCAGATAAAAATAGCGCTTAAGCGTGACGATAAAGAGATGAATATGAATTTTACAGTTCCAGAATTTATTCCAGAGAAGGTAGCTTATACACTGCGCCTGGAAAAAAGAGGCAGATGATGAAGAAATTTTTAAGCACTATATTGACTTTAGGTATGATATTCTCGATTTCCGGATGTATTTCAAGCGGAGGCGGTGGAGACAGTGGAGGCGATTCTAGTTCAAGCGCCGCTGCTTTAGACAAAAGTGATGTAACGCTTGTTTTTAATCTTGCAGATGGGCTGGCTTTAAACAGTACAGGCGAAGATGTTGTGTTGGCAAAGATAATTGATTTCATAACGCAGGCAAAGACAGCTTATGCAACGCCGTTATATCATTATGTTAACACTCTTTATATAAAGGTAACCGGTTCTGGTATATCTGCTATCGAACAGACTCAAGCTGTTTCAGGCGCAACGGGAAACTTCTCTGTTACATTGTCTGTTCCAAACGGTGACGACAGGGTATTCTACGTAGAGCTAAAAGACAGAAATGACAATGTACTTTATTCAGGAACCATAATCATCGATGTGGGAGATAATCAGGGTGTGCCTCAGGATATAACCATAAATGTTACCATGGACACTGATGTCAGTGCCGATGATTATGTTGATTTGGGAAGAGACCATTTAGAGAAGCATGAGTTAGAGAAGGCGTACATCGCCTTTGATACAGCTGTCGGCATAGATGCGGACCATCCGGTTGCCAATTTCTTCAGAGGATTTACCCAGCTTCTGCTTTTAATACAAAAAGACGATCCTGCTGCAGGCGTCGCTTCACCCGATGCCGATATAACATCAGCGCTGAATCTCTATATCTATGGCGGCACAGACGATATCTATACAAGCGGTGATAATATAGCGCCGGATATCTATGATCAAACCTACAGTGATAATCTATCGGTTTTTCTTGATACATGGGCTAGGCCCACGGGCCTTACCACAGACGCCGGTGTTGATTTAATTGGAAATGTAGTACTTCCGCAGATAGAGAATGTTATAAATGACCTTGCCAATGCTGCCAAAGACCCTGTTTTTTATACCACCCTGACTACCGGCATGCATTTTGATCTCTTGTCAGAGGTTAAGGTAGATATAGGTGATATAAAGATCCTTGAGGCCGTAGCATATGGACTTAAGGCATATTACAACCATATCCTTGCCTATGAATTTCGTTCAAGCATTGATTATTGGGATGATGAATTCAGTAAAGAATACCCGGAATATACAGGTATACAAAACATTATTGATAATAGCCCTTCCGGAGTTGGAGAATTAGTAGGTGGTTCCGCGGTATATTTTAGTAACGCTAAAGCCGCCTATTCAACCGGTGCTGATAAGATCAAATCAGCTCTTAGGGAGATAGATAAAAGAAGCAGCGTAAACAGGGACGGCCATATATTCAATATAGCCGAAGGCGAAGATTCCCAAAAGATAATCAGTACCCTCGACGATGTCCAGCTCGCTTTAAACTCACCACCGGCAGTTGTAGATTTTGACGGCGATACAGCAGAGCTCGACCTATCAAAGCTCTTCTCGACGCCGGATATAAACAGCTTACCTGAGATTTATTACCATGCGGAAAGTGAAGAGGAGCTGCCTGTGTTGGATACAAATCTCGATGACACCTCTGCCCCGTCCTTTTTTGATCCTACTCTCGACGGTGTAATCAAAGAGATAAACGGCACAGCCATAACTAAGGATGGGGCCGGCTTGATAAATTTATTAAGAGAACAGAATTTTTCCTCGGATTATAAGTTTCCCGTTCCTGCTTGGCCTGGAACGACGTTCTTAAACGGCCTCGTTTCGGACTTCGGCGGCCTGCGCCCTTCCATGGTAGAAGAAGAGAATAGCTACTTAGAGCCCTGGCGCGACCTGACAGACGTATACGTGGCAAAGGACGCCACCTATCTTTACGTAGGTCTTAAGCTGCGGGGGGGGCCAAGGCCCACCCTGGCGACAGATGAAGAGATTAACTATACATTACACTGCAATGCCAGAGAGCCTGTATGCAATTGGGACGAGAGCCCGGTTACGATTATGTTATTCGGCGATACTTCTGGTTGGGGTATGAGCCTTTACAGCTATGGCACTTTTATTCCTGGTGCAGACCTCTCTTCCATAGGTTACCATAAAGACGGTGATGTAATAGAGTTTAAGATTCCTATAGCCGCAATAGTCAATATTATATCTAACTACCAGGGAACGGGATGGGATGGAAAAGAGCTCTTCGTAGCCTGCGGTGTCTCGTCCAACATCGGCGGCAAGCAGGGCGGCGACTCCATCGGCGACTGCCTCGCCGAATTAAATATTTCTATACCTTAACGCTTCTTCTGCTCCACAAGCTTTTTTAATTCCACGTCTGCGGTTAAGCCTTCGCCCCTAGTAGTGTCGCCTTTGATGTTTAGCGTGAATTCCCCTTTTACAGAAATAATGCCTTTTTCAGGCGCAAATGC
>JBDRAM010000055.1:0-3375 GCA_043823785.1 Candidatus Omnitrophota bacterium | reverse complement strand
ATACTAAAAAAATCTCCGACCCCTCATCTATATAAGCCCTTTTTCTAAATAGAAATCTAATGCCTGCCCTACTGCGTCTTCCAGAAAAACCTTTGGCTGCCAGCCTAATTCATTTCTCGCCTTCTCAGAGCTGTAGTATTTATAGAAATACGACTCCCTTATAATTTGTGCTGTAATCAGATTTATTCTCTTATCGGAACTGCGCGTAAATATCTCTTTTAGGGCAAAAACCGAGCATGCCGGCATGCGGCTCCACCACGGCAGCCTGTGCTTTATGGGATCTCTTTTAAGCGCCCTGGCGATACGATTGAATAATTCAAGATATTCTAAGTTCTCCGTACAGAATATATAACGCTCACCGCTTCTTCCCTTTTCTGACAGCAGCATAAGCCCGTCTACCAGATCACCCATGCTCACATAACTGGTGCCTCCGGGAGGAACAAATCTGACTCTATTCTCATAAACAGACTTTATCAAGCTGCCTGAATTCAGCTTCCTATCCCCTGTGCCGTAGACAGTGGTAATATTGGCTATCGATACATCCAGGCCCTTCTTTACATAATTTAGCGCTTCTTTTTCGGAAAGTTTTTTTGTATATGTATAGGGACTTTGCCTTGCAGGCTTGAAATCACTATTTTCATCGAGAGGCTTGCGTGGGTCCTTAGTATATCCCAAGACAGAGGCAGCGCTTAGATAAACTACCTTTTTTACTCTATTAGTTAAAGCAGCTTCTAAGATATTTCTTGTGCCTGATACATTAACCTCGTAAGATCTCTCAAAATCCCGCCTGCTAAAGCTGATATATGCGGCGCAGTGGAAGACAAGGTCTATATCTTTCATACTATCAGACATAGAACGGCTATCTAATATATCCGCCTCTTTTATAGTCAAGTGACCCCTTGGGGAGTTTTTCTTTTTATTCTTCTCCGAGGGGTCATCCTGAAGCCCGAAGGGCTGAAGGATCCCGTGACTCAGGCAAAGGCCGCTCTTTTCTCTGACAATAGCCTTTACCCTACAGCCGGCGTCTAAAAGCGCCTTGACCAGATTGCTTCCTATAAAACCGGATGAACCGGTTACCAGAACAGACCTATCCACCATAGACCTCTTTTAAGGTAGCTACGCATGTTTGATGATAATATTTAAAATTCTCATCCTTGAGAGCTCTCTCTCTTATATCAGCCAGCGGCTCTGTCAGGGCATTACCGAGCTTCTTATGTATGAAAGGACAGGCAAAGACATCTCCATAAGGGTTAAGATAGAATATCTCCTTTACCGCGCCGCATCCTCTTTTGAAATAATTGGCATAAAAGTCATAACGCACATATAGATTCTCAGAAACAAGCCCCTCAAGGTATCCCAGGTCATCTTTTCCGAGCAGGACATCTTCTTTATCTTTCCACCTGCCCACGGGCACGGCTAAAATAAGCATAAGAATGACTTTAAGGTCGGAAGATATTTCTATAAGCTTCTTTATGCCCTCACTTTTTAGGTTCTGATGAGTAACCACCGCGCCGATAGTAACATTTATCCTGTGCAGAAGCGCCCTCTTTATTCCCTCGTATATCTTTAAAAATGAACCTTCCATACCCCTGAAACTGTCATGCTCTTCGGGGATACCGCTGTCTAAGCTTATGGTTAAAATATCGACCCCCCATCTTTTAAGCTCCATGAGCTTCTCGTCGGTCAGCAGTGTTCCGTTAGTGGTGACTGAGATGAGATTACGCCATGGGCCGACAGCTCTTATATGCTCTTTTAGCTCCGGGTAAAGAAGAGGTTCTCCGCCCTGAAATGAGAAATTCAATGCGCCCATTCTCATGGCCTCTCTGGCTATGCGGGCGTACTGCATAGGAGTAACCGCCTCCCGGCCCTTCTCAATAAGGCTCGTAGCAAAGCAGTGCTCACAATGCAGGTTGCATTTATAGCCAATGGCAAAATCTACGTATCTTAACAGCCTCTTATTAAGAAAGATAATAGACAAAAAATTGCACATCAGCCTTAAGATAAGCATAGGCTTGTTTATGCGAAAGGCGTATTTCAGATTTACGCGAAATGAGTCTATTCTTTTTCTTATATTATTTAGCATTTATTTTTCTATAGCTTGAGCTCTGCCGAAAGAATATAAAGCTTATTCCCACGATAAATAGTATAAACATAGAAAGCAGAAATGTCTTTCCCATGACAACGACAGAATACCTCTCCTGCCTTCTTATCAGCGAAAAGATCCTGCTTGTGATTACAAATAGTATAAGCAAAAAAAGGTTGCTTATGAAAAAGACATCCCAGCGCCCAAGAGAAACAAGCGCCCCACCCAGTACTATATATGAGGCGAACATCCAGGGTATAAATATAAGCTGTGAGATCTTTGTAAGAAAGATCGCCTTCCACTCAGGGGGCATATCCGAAACCTTATACAGAAACCTTAGAGTCTCCCTTAAGAAAGCGTTGGACTTTCTGAACTTATGGCTTATGAAATCCTTGATATTCTCAGGCCCCCGCAGCTCTTGTGCATAACAGGTATCTATATAAGAGACCCTGTGACCGAGATAATTGGCAAGATAGCTTATGTATATATCGTCGGCTATCACATCATCGGGGAACGCCTCTATAAGGCCCTTATTGAAACAGTAGCATATAGCTATTACAATAGATGAGCTGAAGGCCTGTGATTCAAGGAGCCTGGCCTTGTTCTGAGTCAGCCAATAGTATCCATCTATTCCGTAAGATGTCTTTGGCGAAGAATAGACGCCGACAAGGCGTATATTATCGTCTCTGGCGAACTCTTTAAGCGTCTCTATTACACAGTTAGAACTAAGCATACCATCTGTATCTGTTATAAATATAAAATCGCCTTTGCACTCCTTTAGCGCAAAATTAACCTGGTTTATCTTGCCCTTGGAGTCGGACCTTAAAATATTCATGCAGGAAGATTTATTGCTCTCTATAATATCTAATGTCTTGTCGGAAGACCCCCCATCGACAAATAGAACCTGCAGTTTATCCTCCGGATAATCGAGAGCCTTTATGTTTTCTATCTTTTTGAGAATAAAATCTTCCTCATTATAGGTAGGGACTACCAGAGATACCGGAGGCTTTACTGTAAGGGTGTCCGGCAGCGGTTTTTCTTTCTTCTTAATAACACCCAGCAAAAAGATCCATATGCAATAGCCGAAGAGCGCCCAGCCCAATATAAAAGTGGAAAGGAAAAACATAAATATCAAAATCCACATATTTAACTCTCCTATGTTAACAGTCAACAACTCTCTACTCTAAAGACCTGTGTCTTCAAACACTTACAGCTAATTTAAACTTGTTAAAGTCCTCGAACACCCAATCGTTTTTTAGGGTTCGATAAACTATCGTCAGAAGCTTGCGAGC
>JBDRAM010000054.1:0-24037 GCA_043823785.1 Candidatus Omnitrophota bacterium | reverse complement strand
ATATCTAAAGATCTGAAATTCGCTATACTACTGCATATGGCAGGCGATCTTATAAGAAGCAGGATAGAGCCTATCAAGAAGAGAGTCGACTCAGCCAAGACTCCTGATAAGGAAGGCATCGCGCTCTTTAGCGGATATGATAATCTTAGAAAATATATTTCCGCTACAGAGATTTTACTTGATAACGGCGCGGGAATGAAAAACCTTAAAATAGGAGATATAGCGCGCATTGTAGCGTTTAACGAGGACCTTAAAACAGGCAAAGTAAAAGACGATTCTTTGCTTAAGATATCCGAAAAGATAGAAGATATTATTGAGCCTTTTAGCAGGGATGATAAAACAGTAAGGACAAAGAGTTCTTCCGCAGGCACTGTATCGTATGCAGAGTTTAGCGAGAAGGTATCAGGCTCCGAAAGCAAGCTTATAAGCGCGCTATATGCCGGAATAGAAGTTGTGTCGGATGAAGAAACGCCTCTTAAGCCGGAGTTGCTTGAAATCCTATCGCAGGAGCTTATTGATTTAGGCAAAGAGCTGTTTAAACTTAAGGCCGAAGGTAAAATAGATGCTGAGCAGGAGGAGATCCTGGAGTCAAGGATAAGTGCCCAGAAGAGTATTATAGAGTTTGCGGAAGTGTGCGCGCCTGCCGCTAAGATCGAGAAAGATGGCACTATTATTATAGACCCTGATGTTATTCCGGACCCAAGGCAAAGAGCAGCTGTAATATCTATGCTCGGTGATAAGAGATTGCACAGCGCCTTAGAGCATAGCCTCTCTTCGCGGGATAATAATGGCAAGGTGGTAAATAAGACTAATATAGTGCTGCTGGGCGATCTGGACATAGCAGGACTTGAAAAAGAAAACGCCATACTTATATCGGACTCCAAAAAGATATCAGGCGTGAGGCTGTTTAAGGTAGGTGTTAGCCGGGATGATATGCTTGTTCCAATGGCTCAGCTTATCGCCATAGCCAGGGGGCTGCTCTCTTTAAACAGCTCAAACTTCGATAGCATATTTCCGGCTATAAAAAACGCGTATCAGAAATACACTAACGATACGATAGGTGCGGAGATAGAGCAGGCGTTGAGAGAGGGCAACTGGAAGGTATTCGAGCTTATAATGACTACGCTTCCCAGCGTTGAGAAACTTGATTCCGCTCAAATAGAGGTGCTGCAGCGTCAGGGCCTCGCTGCCTTAATCGCGGCATAATATACTACTATGATCAAACAAGGAAAAATGAAAAAGATAATTATTTTTATGGCATGCATCATATTGTTACAGGATCGCTTATGCTGGTGCATGATGCCTGCGCAGTATGCCTTAAGGCCCCCTTCTTCCGCAAGCCAGCAAAAGAAAGACATGCTGAATAGTCTTACGGATTCACCTAATAAGGAGGCAGTCGATGCCATAAGGAGGTTATGGGAATATATAAAAAGCGATATAGAGGCCTCTGATCCGCATGTGGCAGAAAAGACAAAGCCTTTCTTATCGAGGCTTTATCATGCCGCGGAAAGAACAGTAGCTTCGCTTGAGAAGAAAGCTGCCAGGGGCGAGATAGACCCCTTGGCTGGGTTAAGGATTATGAAATACACAGAAGAGCCGAAAGGCTTTAAGACCCATAAGCTGGACCGTGAACTAAGGGTAGGATATCTGCCTATAGCGAGCAACCCTCTTAACTGGGGCCACATATTGATAGGTCTGATGGCTATGGATGCCCTTAATCTCGACTTCGTAGTATATAGGATTCAAGGCGAAATAGGGTATAAGGACCTGCCGGAATCAGATCGCGTTCCCGCGAAAGAAAGGCATACTAGCGGAAGGGCTGTGATCGATAGGCTTTCTCCTGCCATGAGATATACAGATTTAGGAAGCGAAGCTAATAATAAGAAAGAGGGCGCGCTTGAAATTCCGGTGCTCCTTGAGTTAAACGCTGGTCAAAAGATACATATATTTCCCCTGGTAGGTGTTGAGACAGAAAGCAGGGTAAAAAGATACGTAAGACAATATATAGATATACTGGGGAACTACAATATATTAGAAAATTCAAATCACAAACTGACGTTATCTTTTATTCAAAGAGGCGAATTCGGTAAAATAGTAGACCTTCAAAAGCTTTATAGTATTGTAAGAAAGATAGAGAAAGAGGCTGACCGTAGAGAGGTTCTTGATGTATCTTTAATCAAAGATCCCGATATAGACCTAAATGTAAACTCTACTTACTACCGCAACAGCCATGACCCTGCTATAGTGCCGCGCGCAGTAGATCAGTTCGCAAAAGAACACGGTTACTATGGCCATTCGGCCATAGACCCCAGGACTAACAGGCCTTACGCTTCCTCTGAGGATGAGCGTATACGCATGAAACTCGCTCCTATAGCAGAAGAGATGGGTAAAAAGATAATTGATAAGGTGGGCTCAGACGGTATGAGTGAGATGGTCGTGGCTTCTATTGACGGAGGCTCAGGCTCTGGTAAGACGACTATCGCCGATGAGCTAAGCAAATATCTCACATCGCGGGGCTACAACACGGTAATTATGGGCCTTGACATGTTTTTGAAGGATAGGAGATGGCGCCACGCGGTTCAAAAGCTAGTGACAGGAGAGAAGCTTACGGCTGATGAGTCTTTACTGCTTGGTGATAGTACGATATCTGAAATAAGGCCGCATGGGGAACATCTGGACGAAGAGACCTTTTTCGATATAGAAAGAGCCGAATCAATAGCTAGAGAGATAACAAGGTTTCGCTATTCTGAGCAAGACACGCATGAATTGGTTGTAGATAACGCCTACGTGCAGCGGACAAAAGGAACAGAGACGCGTTCATTCCAGATAGATAAGAAGACTATAGTTATAATAGACGGAAAGTATGCTAACACCAAGGCGTTGCAAAAGTGTTACGATATAAGGTTTCTATTGAAAGACAACCCTGACCGGACAAAGGCCAAATTTGAGATGCGCACACGCATATTGAGTCCGAACGACGCTGACAGGCAGATGGTCTTTTATGATCTCTCACTGGTCCCGAGTTACATGAGGTACCTTTCTTATCCCGAGACTGTAGCGGATTATATAATAGATATATCGACCGACGAGTGGACGCTGGTGCCTTTTTCCAAATCATCTTCAGCCGGCACAAAAAAAGCGGAAAAGCTTTCTGCAGCCGGCGATGCTTCACCGTTACTATATCCAGGGCCTCATAGCGAGAGCTTAGGACTAGATTCTATTGATAGGAAAAAATTTACCTGGGATAGAGCGAGAAATTGCTGGGTGCACAAAAAATACAGCGAATTGACATTAGCAGGTGTAAGCGATATCCAGCGGGATACTTCTCCAGGGCAGGAATTTAGCGCCATGGACAACGATGCAGCGATAAGGACAAATTTGGGATTCAGTGTGTATGTATTCGACAGCCATGATAAATCCGCGGATTATTTAGACGATGCTATGGCCAGAGAAGAGGTGCCAAGAAAAGGAAACATTCAATTATGGATAGATGCCCACTCCGATACCTATTTGCTGGACAAGAAACGCGGTTATGAGCCGGGATATTCAGCCATTACCATAGCTGAGAAAGGCACTATAGATACACATATATGGCTTAGTTTTAATACGACAGAGGCATTGCCGGATGGAACACTGGTATCGCCAGGATCAGCTGAACTAAGAAAACATGTGAGAATATATGAAAAGAAGCATATAGAGGGTTATTTCTCCTGGAAAGAGAGGCCGAAAAATACAAGGGTCATAATAAATATCTGTTCTGACGTTGCTCAATCCGGCGAAATCAACGATTTTCTTAAAAGATTATTTGAGGAAGACGGTCTCGTGCCCTCTGTAGTTCATATTAGTACCTCTCCCGCGGCGCTTTACGACGATACCGTAGATGCAACAGGCGCCCCTAATTGTTATGGAGATGTTAGAATCTGCAGAGATGTGGCAGAGTTTGTTCTTTCCGACAAAAACTCACAAACAATCGAGCAAAATATAAAGAAACTAGATGCCGAAAAGGAGCCGGCGGATACGGCAGCGATGCCTGAAAAAACAGCTATATCACATATATCTATAAATGGTATAGTTGAATTGCGCGAAATTATAACTGCTATACAATCCCAGGCATAATATATTCATTGATAGAGCGAAGAAAGGCTCGCAATAACGTTAATATTAACATCACCTGGCAGAAAGTAAGAATCTTATGAAAGAAAGAAGAAGATTCAGAAGATTCAGCGTTGCTCTTGACGCGAAATATATGAAAGTCAATGGCTACACTACTATAAGTTCATTAGTTACCACCAAAAATATAAGTTTAGGCGGCATATGCGCGGGCTTAAGCAAACTGGTAAGAAAAGGTGATGAGCTTATGATAGAACTCGTCTCATTTCAAAGCAGAAGTTTAGCTGCCTTAGCAAAGGTGAAATGGGTAAGGCCTGTTGAGGAGACAGGAGACAGGCTGTTTGGCCTTCAGTTTTTATGGGTATCTTCTAAGCCAGTACTTGGTGACTATGTATCATTTGCAAAAGATATATCAACAGTATCTTAAAGCCACTCCTAAAATCACAAAATGAAAAACAGATTACATATTATACGCACAGCCACATGGGTTATAAGTATTATATTCTTGGTTGTTAATGTCTCTGCCGCAAGCCCGCTTTATGAATCTGCGCTCCGTCCGTCTTCTTCAGCTCCACAGGCGATACAGCGCCTTCTTAATAAACTACAATTTCCTTACATAAAAGCAACACGCGGCGTATTAATATTTGATGTTGATAAGACGCTTGGGGATAAGAATATGCTCTTTGCCCTCACCATGCGTGATACCCTGATAAAATTACTTCAGCATGGCATGAAGATTGTGATAACTACGGGTCAGGGTATAGTATTACAGCATGGCCGAGTTGTAGAGGACGTGCTCTATAAAGAGAAGGTAGAAACCGACGGTAAGCTTTCATATAGCATAATAGAAGAGAGGCGGTATCGTCCGATTCCTGATTCCCTCCTTAAGAATCTTACAATATACGCGAACGAAGGAACGCAGAGATATACTTATGAAGATGGCAAGCTGGTAGAAGATTTACAATATAGAAGAGGCCTTCTTACAAGGGAGAAGATAGCTGAGTTAGAAGCAGTAAAGCGATCAAGGCTCTCTGATGATGAAATACTTGTTGAAGATGCCAAGATAAAGGCCCAAATAGCGGAGATATTGGAAAGGGTTATTAAGCAGATACGAGACTGCGGTAATGCCGAAGATTTAAGGCAGGCGTATAGAAGAGAAGGCATTGTTGAAGATATCGAAAAAGAGATAAAGAGCCTTAAGAAGATCGAAGAAAAAGATAGAACCCAGAAACAGAATAGCGAATTAAAATCCCTGGAAAAGATCCTGGAAGATATTCTGGGCAACGATGATAAGCTTTTAGATATTATAGATAAGGTTAAGGACCCTCTCAAAATTATCGACAGGGAGACTCAGCTTGCGTTTAAATATCAGTTTGAAGGCTATGATATAGATACTAAATTGAAAAGGGAGCTTATAGCCAGGTTAATCAGAAAGCGCCTTGAAAAAGACGGCCATATCGGTTTAAAGGTAACTGTTTCAGGCGGAACCACGATAGGTATTATACAGGGCGGGGTGGATAAAAAGACAGCTGTGGAAGACGTTATTGAAAAGGAAGACGTATCGCCGCAAGAAATTATATATTTTGGCGATGAATTTACACCCGGCGGCAACGATGAGATAGTGGCCGCTATCTCGGACATTAATGCCATATCTGTAAATATAAATCCTGAAACAACCCCTGAAGGCGTTATGTGGGCTGGTATGGGGCCTGAGGCTACCAGGGCAACGCTTGGCTGGATATTGAAAGAACTTTATGAGGTAAGTAAGGCCGAGGTTGGTGATGTAGAACCTGTTATAACAAAAGTAAGAAGGCAGATAAGGGTCCATACCAGAGGAGGCTATTTCTTTACAAGAGACGCTCTTTCTTTGGCCGGGCAAGAGATAGATGCGCAGCTGATAAAGAATTTAGAGCGCATGCTAAGAGAAGGCTTTAAGATAAATGTAATAAGCAGAAAGCCGATCGAGACAGAGGATAGCTCTTTTATAGAAAAGATAGATGCCAAGCTCAGGAGAAACCTCATTATATATTGCAGGCTGCATGACGGCAGATTTCAGGGATATAGTTTTGACGAAAAGGGCAAGAGGCGCACGCATAGATCTTCGCTTAAAGATAAGGCTGAAGTTGTAAGGAAGCGGCTGGAAGAGCTTAACATAGAACCGGAGGAATGTTTATATGTTGGTGATTCTTTTCAGACAGGCAGCGATAGAGCGGTACTGGAAGATAAGGAATTTTCAGGCCGCGTAAATATAGTAAATGTAACTTCAGCGAGAAAGGCACCTGCTGAAAACATGACCTTAACCGGTAAAGGCCCCCAAAGTGTCGGAATAATCGCGGATTGGATTGTTAATGATTTTCTTTTTAATATGAAAAAGTTTCCTTTACAGCGGCAAAAACCTATTATAGAACTTGTGGTAAAAAGGCTCTTTGCGCAAGACTCAATACGAATTCTAAAAGGATTAAGCCGCGGCAATCTTGAGGTAATCTCTGAAGCGCTGCTGAATCCGGAGCGCAAGCACTATCTGGGCAGCATACTTGGTGAAAGGGGCATCCAGCCCTTAAAAGATTTTATTGATGCCATCAGAAGCGGAGAGCAGTATCATGATGAGTCCGCGGTAATAAAGGATATAAGATCCCGCGCAATAGAATCTTTAAGGCTTATTACAGGCAAAGAATACGGTGATCTGCTCGCGGTATACAATTATGATTATAGCCAACTTAATAAGAGTATAGACAGGCTTATGACCGAGACCGGGGGCGATTGGAATAAGCTTGTAAAAGCAGGCACAAAGAGCTCTGATAGGAATCTTTATCGCAGGAGGCTTATTAAGGGCCGGGGAGAAGTATCAGGCACCCCGCAGATATTACTCATGGTCGGCGGCAGAGGCGGCGGATTTTTAGCAGGCACGCTTCCGTTTTCTGAAATACTTAACCTAAAGACCAAAGGTTTCAGGGTAGCTATGGGTGTTGCCTCGCATGAAGACGGCAGCGCTACAAGAATAGCTCAGGACGCACTCTATCCCTACATGGGCCACGTAGCTTCGATGGGCAGTACAGCCAAGTTATACTCCAGGCTTGTTAGCTCCGGAAAGCGAAGAGTTTTAAGGTGGCGGTTTGGTGAGCAGGAAGGGCTTTTAAGGCCTAATATAATGACTATATTAAACAATGTGACTGACCTTGCCCGTAAGATCAATATTACCGGCTGCGATAAAGAGGCAAGGATCTTTGATATCAGCGGTAGTTTTTTTAAGGTTAAATATGATAAGGGCGCTTTTAGGTTCATAGATATATCTACAGACAAAGAGTCCGCTTTAATCTACATGGATAGGGGAAAGGGTGTTTCCGGAGAATTTTTACTAGCGGGAAACCGATTCAAGGTCGCCAATTCAGGAGAATATATATCTTTGGTAAATGCCTCTGTCGCGCTGGATATCGACTGGCCGTTTTTCTGTAATTCAATGCTTAGGCTTTCAGGGCTCATTGATGAGAAACTTATAAAAGATAACCTGCTTTCTATAGAAAAAGGTTCTGTGGGTAATTTTGCCATAATAGGAAATAATACAGAGTCTGGGGTATATACAACAAAGAGTAGCAAAAAAGATGGAAAAAAGAGGCTGGTCAAGCTTTCGCAGGATGAGGTTAGAAAGGCGTATATTAAACCAGAGGAGTATAGCAAGGCCTTGCTTAGTTTCTCAGAGGCGCTTGGCATAACAAACGGCTTTCCTGTCTTGACAACTCTTGAGAAGGCAACGCTTTACGCTAAGCTTAATAGAGTAGTTTTGCTGGGTGCTACAAGAGATAGTGAACCGCTCTTTATAGATATTGATGACAGAAACGGCTATCTTCCAAAGCCGCAGATAGCTGAAAACGGTGAAGTGGTCTCTTTTCAGTCTTCAGGCAGGGGAGAATTTATAGTTAAAGTAGGAAGCAAAGAGGCAAGATATAAAGAGAGCAATCTAAGCAACCCCGGGTCAGTTTATACCGAAGGTGAGCAGAGCAAGGTCAGCCTATCGACAGTGGCTTTAGGCCTGAAAGCAGGCGAGGAACTGGTTGTAGGGCAGGCAGATGTGACAATCACCGCTAAACCGCTGGAAGGAAAGATAAGCTTAAAGATAGAAAAGAGAGATTTTAAGACAGGAAAGACAATGACCGTATATGAGAGTATCCCCTACGGAGACAGGTATATCTTTTACGCTAAAAACAAAAACGAGAAGCCGCTCCTTGGCACATCTTCTTTCAGGATAGAAAAAGATGCGTCCGGGAATCTGCAAGCTTTTGTTTCCCTGGATAGAATGGGCCAGGGTACAATGGTGAGAATCGGTAATACTGATATTATCTTTAAGCCGCGCCTTGTAATGGAAGAGCGCAATATTACTCACAGCCTTCATCTTTCATCTATCGAAGAGATTGGTTTTATAAATGGCGTAAAACCTAAAGCAAATCCGGAATTTTTAAGACTGATAAGAGAAACAGAAGACGCTATTGCGATGGGCCCGGGCAGTTTCGACACAAGTCTTATGCCTATCTTACTTATCGAGGAGATAGTGGAGGCACTCATAGAGCGCAGAAGACAGGGCCTGCCTGTAATTTTTATCTCAAATCCTTATTGTGAAAATGGGGCTAAAGACTATACGATTACAAGTATAATCAATTGCGTGGAGCGCATAACCGGAAGAAGGTTTGAGGAGATTTTTAGCCATATTATCATTAATAGATCTCTTGACCCGAAGTTTATCCGGGAAGAGATAAAAGGCCTTAAAGATATATCTGCCAAATTGCCGGAAGGCTCAACAGCCAGGATGGCAAGGATCAAAGAGAATATCCAGGCTAAAGAGGCAGAACTTAAAAAAGCGGAAAGCATATTGTCCCTGTATAATGAGATGCATACTTTACTCAACGAGAACCCCAAGAAGCTTTCAAGCCGCGATCCCGCGGATTCTGACGAGCTTGTGAGTGTGTTAAGAGGCGCTTTAGAGGCAACTGATGAGGAAGTGATCGAGCTTGGAAAGAGAGGAGTAAGCGTATACAGGGAAGCCCTGGCCGACATAGTAGAGGTCGAGGTAAGGCAGGCAGGTGCGGCCGGCAGCAGAAAGTATGTAGGATATAGGCCCGAGAGCATCGCGCATGTTATTGACGAGATATTATATGAAAACGCTTCTTTAAAAGAGAATAAAGAGTGGTCAGACCTTTTAGCGGCCCATGACAGCAGAGAAGAAGAATTAAAGGGCATGCTTGAAGAATATGTAAGAAAGACAGGCAGTACATATATAGAAGCAATAAGTAAGCTTTCAGAGAGAGTTGCCATGCAGGAGAGTGAGATCGCGGAGTTGCCGGAGTTGCCGAAGGTGCTGATAACAAATGTCAATTATACGCTTATCAGAGGCATGGATACAAAGATGAGAAATGATACCGCGAAGAATGTTGCCGAATACCTAAGGACAGGCAGAAAGATCATCATGTTTTCAGGCATAGGGCTTAACCAGATGATGGAGTGGGTTATTAAGCCATTGGGTAAAGTATTAGGCCAGAGGGATAAGCACCTGCTTGAGAATATTATACTAGCGCCTTACAGCGGCATGGAAGCCTTTAGATTTGATGAAAAAGGCGAATTGCATAAAGAGCCATTATATAATATTAGTAAAGAGATAGAGCCGGAAGCCATAAGGATAATGGGTGAAGAAGTTGATGGCGTATGGTCGCTATTAACAGCCGCGCTGGATATCAAAGATCCTGACCAGGCGTCCTTTGATATTTTAGGCGGAAAAAAAAGTATAGAGATGCCTCTCTTTGAGAAAAGAAGTGATGCTGAATATTTTGGCAGACAGGCTCCGGAAGAAGGCGGAGATGCCGGTATATATTTTACATTCAGGCTGGGCAGAAAGGGCCAGTTATGGCGGAAAAAACATGGTATATCTCAATCCGGACAGCGTGAACTGCTGGCCTTAAACGATCTTCCTGAGACAGCGGCGCTCGAGGTATTTAAAAAGCTCGCGGCAAAAAAGCAGATGCAGATATTTTTTAAGAATAGATACGATATAGACGATTTTACCCAAGAAGGACAGAATGAGATGGCTAAGGTTATGCAGGATATATGCAAGACAGGCAGGCTCGGAAGATACAGCCTGAAAATACTTATAGGAAAATATCTTATATATAGGTTACAGGAGGCAGGCGTAGGAGACCTTGTAACTGCCAGCTACCAGAAGACAATAAACGATA
The DNA here is from genome assembly GCA_043823785.1 of Candidatus Omnitrophota bacterium. Taxonomy (GTDB): domain Bacteria; phylum Omnitrophota; class Gorgyraeia; order JABMRG01; family JABMRG01; genus JBDRAM01. Next base: position 13,709 of record JBDRAM010000054.1, on the reverse strand, counting down.
TAAACGTATACCTTAATTTTTCCAGAAAACAGACCCTTGAAAGACTTTTGAGCAACAGCTATGTAAGAGAGAATTTCTTAACAGAAGATATTATAGGTAATGATGGTGAGAACGTACTTATTACAGGAAGAATGTCAACAGACATGCTAAAGGCTCTTCCCAAGGCAAAGATATTTATATTTGATACTATTACACCTGCCGGCTACGAAGAGGCAGATATGGGTGAAAATGTTATATTTTATAACGGCCCTTTTGGCTCAAAAGGCTTTACGCAGTTTCTTGATAAGATGCTTGATGATGTGATTATGCTTAAATATGCTCCAGAGAGTATAGAGATAGATGCGCGCATAGCGCAGTCTGCGTGAAATACGAATTGCCAGTTATAACTACTTTAATAATAAAGATTTATGGAAAATAAGCTCTTTGAAAAAAAATCAAAAATATACAATAAATTCTTGACAATGTTAAGTAGTTATGATATAATTTAGTAACTATTATAAAAGTATGTAATATCAACTTGTGACGTTTGTTTTAAGATTTGCTTCGCTTCAAATTTTTATGGTATAGGAAAGTATAAAGCACTTTCCTAACCACTGAAAATCGCATCTAAGTTATCGCCGAAGCGATTTTCTTGTCTACCTGGCTTGAGTCTGGATTTATTCCACTCAAAAATTTCGTATTAATATCAAAGGTATTTTTATGTCCGGATTTTTTAAGACTTTTTAAACTATGACAGTGCAAAAGGATATATATGAAAAGTATAAGTATAGAAAAGGCAGGCATGAGCTCAAAACAAGGAGGAGTGAAAATGTTTGGCAAAAAGGTATTTTTTAAAGCAGTATCGGTTATAGTGACAATTTTATTTGTGGTCAACAATATCTCATATGCTGCGCCGGATATTACGCAAGGCATAGAGAAGGAGTCTACGTTAAGAGTCTTGGCTGCGGGCGTTGATGCCGGAACAACCGAAGCTTTAGGCAAGACGCTTCAAACCAGCCGCCTTACTCTACACCAAGATGAGATCAAGATGAAATTTAGCGGCGAAAAAACATCCTCAGCGGGCGTAAGCAGCTTAGGCGTACCTGCCATAGGCAGATTGCTTGATCCAGGCCGCTTTATTGAGCAGGAGAAACTGGGTGATGCGGCTGATAAGTTCAGGGCTGTTCCTAAGCCTAAAAGCGGCCTAAGGAAGATACACTCATTCTTAGATAAAGCCGGAAACATAACACTAGAGACATCTTTAAGAGGTGCTGATATTGGCTCAAGTATGGACCTCGGAAGAGGTGCTGGCATGGGGCCCGGCCTAAAAGAGCTTGTCACAAAAAGAGGCGAGAAGATGCTTGCGGATATCGCCCAGACCATTATCATACCCAGCAAATTCAAGGCAAAGATAAAGGTGAGCAATCTCTCAGAAGCTGAAAAAGAAAAATACGGCAAAGGCAGTATAGTCTATATATCAAAACTCCATGGCTGTCCGGAAAATAACCCCGGAGTCTATAAGAAGAAGATAAAGCTTGATAAAGACGGCAAGGCACCAAGACAGCAGACAGATATGGTAGGTTATATACTCTGGAACCTCTTTGGTGTCCATGGTGTCAAGGTAGAGTTTGATGTATATCACCCAGACCATCCAGAGGATGAGACTTATGGAATAGTCGCTACAAAAGGCGGCGGTATGGGCACATCAGGCGCTACAAATACCCTATTATTTGAGTTAGGACAGATGTTGACTGACGCAGGCTTAACACTCGCAGACTGCGCAGCTGAAGCTATAGATATAGAAAATACAACAGCAGGCGGATACACAGGTGGCCAGGAAGGCTATACAGCCACTGCAGCAGATATAGCAGATGGGGCAAATGCGGTAAACCTTGTATGGATAAGCGGCGTAAGGGATAAAGGCGGCAATGAGCTATACCAGCCGCATGCTGCATTTTCAGTGCCTATGCTTACAAGCCCTGAAGATATAGAGTTTGTTGAAGAACACACAGTCTTTTTGCAGGTAGGTGCAAACTTTGGTATTAATGAAAAGGGTAAGCTCGATAAGTTATCCCACCGTTCAGCAGCATGTATAAATACAGGCTGGATGCACTCCGCAGAGACAACAAGGGATGAAAAGGGGAATGATATTCCTAACGACCCGGTAGGAGCCGAATTCCATCAAGGAAAGCCCGCCCTTACTGCTGACATGAGACAAGGCCTTCTTGAAAATGATGTAACCCTTATCAATAAAGGAAACCAGGGCTATGTAAAAGCAAGAAACGGCTTATCATTAAGAGAAGCACAGCTTATTGTGGAAGGTGATAAGAAGCTTGGCATGCCTCCACAGGCACAAAGGCTCGATGATTATGCCATATCGGATAAGATAGGCCTCGCCACATACGGCTTAGATGATACTACAAGAATAGCGGTAGAGAAGCTATTGATGCCTATCCTTGAGAAAGAGAAGAGAGAAGAGACTATAACAAAAGAGGATACAGCGTTTCTTAATAAATATGCTATCGAGAACTTAAAGTACCTTTATGAAAACAACATAAGCCTCTATTCAGACTACTCAAAAGACCTCTATGAAGCCATGGATCTTGAGATGCAAGAGAACCCTGAAATATCGATGTCAGCGTTTAATACAGGCGCGGGCGGAGACGGAGGCATCATAATGCTCTGGTCTTCAGGCGGCAAGAAGCACATAGCCAACTTCCTTGAAAGAAGGCTTGGCATAAAGAGGTTTGACCCTGAGACAGTGGTAAACATAACAACGGTAACAGGCGGAAGGTTATCAGGCTGGATGGACTTTGAGGTAGGTGAGATAGGTACCAGGATAACTATTGAGAATATGACGCTTACTGAAGCAGCAGAGGAAGGCTTTAAGGTACCTGAAGCATCACCTATGATGACCTACAGTGAAGTTACTGGTGAATATGTAAAAGCCTCATCAGCCGGCGTAAGCAGCTTAGGCGTTGAAGCCTTAGGCAGACTGCTTGATCCTGGATACTTTATCGAAAAAGGCATGAAGGGCGACGTAGCTGATAAATACAGGGCAGTACCTAATCCTACAGTTAAGATAGGAAGGATACTCACCTTCCTTGAAGAAGCAGGCAGCATAACATTGGAGGCTTCTTTAAGAGGTGCTGATCTTGGCTCAAGTATGGACCTTGGAAGAGGCGCTGGCATGAGGCCAGGATTAAAAGAGCTTGTCACAAAAAGAGGCGAGAATACTCTTGCTGATATTGCCCAGACTATTGTAATACCAAGTGACTTTAGGGCAAAGATACGCATAAGCGCCCTCTCAGAGGATGAAAAAGCAAAATACGGCTCAAAGAGCATAGTCTATATATCAGAGCTCCATGGCTGTACTGCCCAAAAGCCCGGAGTCTATAAGAGCAAGATAAAGCTCATAGATGGTAAGGCCCCAAGGCAGCAGGCAGATATGGTAGGTTATATACTATGGAACCTCTTTGGCGTAAATGGAGTAAAGGTTGAGTTTAATGTATATTCCCCCGAGCATCCAGACGATGACAGCTATGGAATAGTAGCAACAAAAGGCGGCGGCATGGGAACATCAGGCGCTACAAATACATTATTGTATGAGGCAGGTCAGATGTTAAGCCAGGCAGGTCTCTCACTTGCTGATTGCGCGGCTGAAGCTATAGATGCTGAAAATACCATAGCAGGCGGATATACAGGCGGGCAGGAAGGCTATGTAGCTACAGCCGCAGACGTAAATGACGGGGCGAAGGCTGTCAACCTTGTATGGATAAGCGGTATAAGAGACGCGGATGGCAATGAGCAATTCCAGCCGCATGCCGCATATTCGATACCTATGCTTCAAAACCCTGAGGATGTACAATTCGTCGAAGAGCACGCTGCATATTTACAGGTAGGAGCGAACTTTGCCAAGAATGATAAGGGAGAGGTTGTAAAGATATCCCACCGCTCGGCAGCATGTATAAATACAGGCTGGATGCATTCCGCAGAGACTATAAAAGATGAGAACGGAAATGATATACCCATAGACCCTGTAGGAGCAGCATTACATCAATCAAAGCCCGCTCTTGTGGCTAAGATGAGAGAAGGGCTTCTTAAGCATGATGTAAGGCTTATTAATGAAGGAAACGATGGCTATGTAAAAGCAAGAGATGGCTTATCATTAAGAGAGGCAGAGCTTATTGTGCAGGGTGACGTTTCACTTGGCATGCCTCCTCAGACACAGAGGCTCGATGATTATGCTATATCGGATAAGATAGGCCTTGCTACATATGGCCTTGATGAGCCTACTAGAATAGCGGTTGAGGCACTATTGATGCCTATCCTTGAGAAAGAGAAGAAAGAAGAGACTATAACAGAAGATGATACAGCGCTTCTTAATGAGTATGCTATTAAGAACCTGAAATACCTCTATGAAAACAAGATAAGTCTATATTCAGACTACTCTAAAGATCTCTATGACGCAATGGCACTTGAGATGCAAGAGAACCCCGAGATATCAATGTCAGCGTTTAATACAGGCGCGGGCGGAGACGGAGGTATTATAATGCTCTGGTCTTCAGGAGGCCAGAAGCACATAGAGGACTTCCTCTTAAGAAGGCTTGGCATAAGGAGGTTTGACCCTGAGACAGTGGTAAATATAACAACAGTAACAGGCGGAAGGCTTTCAGGCTGGATGCCTTTTAAAGTAGGCGATGTGGGCACGAAGATAGAGATCGAGAACATGACCCTTGATCAAGCGGCAGAACAGGGCTTTAGAGTGCCCGAGGCATCACCTATGATGACTTATGATGAAGCTACAGGTGAGTATGCTAAGGCTTCTTCAGCCGGCACCTATAAAGAACAAATTACTCTTACAAAGGAACTGCTTGAGTATGCTCCAAATCTTCCTGAGATAGCAGCCCCTCTTAAGAAGCAGGCAGTAGTAGTATACTCTGACGCCCTCTTAAGCAGCGAGGCCCTGCAGGATCAGGTCTCCCTCTGGCATAAAGGTGCTACAAGGAGGTACTATCTAGTAAATAAGGAAGGCATAGAGCTTGATGAGCTGTTCAAGAAGCTTGAAGCCAAAGGCATAACAAGAGACAACTTTGACCTTATATTCGAAAACCAGGAATCGGAGAATATAGTAGCATTAATAACAAGCGCAATACAGAAAGCAGAGATAACCCAGCTTCGCGTATTCGCTTTGAGCAAAGAGGATGTAGCAGCCTGGTCAAGGCAGCAGCTTGTTGATGCCCTTATCCTTGTGCTCGATACCAAGGAATTTGTAATAATAACACCTGACGATAAGAGAAGAGAGCTCTACGAGAAGAGCCTATCGACCAAGCAGGCGCTTATTGCAGCGTAATGCGTTTATTGCGTTAATCGCGTTTGTAGGGTTTGTTGAGTTTTATAGTATAGAATGTATTTAGTGTATTTAGGGATGGACCTTGAGCACGGGTACTCCGCTTCAAGGTCCATCGCTGACAAAAACCGGACAGCTCCTGGGCGCAAGGACTTGACGCTTGGGGACTGTCTAAAATAATGAGCCGATGAATAAGTATATATATAATATGATATGTGCAGTAATTCTAGTCTCATTCTCCATGACCAGCAGTGTGCCTGCTGTGCCTCCACCTGATACCTTAAGGCCCATCGCTTCTGCCCAAAGAGCAGCTTCAGATTTAGCACTGGCATTATCAAATACCATCCCGCTTGCAGAAGAATCAATAACGAAATTAGTAATCTTTGGTAATGACATAAAGGCCTTGCCTCAAGTCGCCTCATTGATAAAGATTCTGAATGAAAGAGGCTATAATGTCCATATCTTCCCAAAGCCCCTTATCGAAAAAGGAGAGGTTGATCTGAAAAGCTATCTTCGGGTTGTTAGGCACGCGGGGGTCTCTGCAGAAAACGCTTTATTCATAGATGACAGACAGGACTGCGTAGATGGAGCAATACGCACAGGGTTAAAAACCCTCACCTTTAACCCAAGACGTATCTCAGACAGCGTTAAGGCGATAGCCGATAGTTTAGCAGCTTCCGGCACATTGAAAAAGTATCTTGATGCTATCGCTCCTGCGAAAGATTCGCCTTATGATCTTATAATATTTGACCAGGGTAAGGTAGCTATTGATTATGATTACCAAAAGCTCGCTGAGGAATTCCATAGGTGCTTCGGCATAGATAGTAAAATAGCATATAATTACTGTTGTGTGGAAAGACTGACGGATACATCAAATCCCATGTACAAATATGAAAATGCAGATTACCTTGGCGAAGGCCAGTTAGTGGAAGAGTTAAATCTATGGATTGAGAAAGAAACGGGGCAAAAAGAGGCGCTTACCAGAGAAGTTTGGGAAGATATTTATAATAGAATATGGATAGGCAACATACCGGAGACAATCGTCTTGATAAAGGCCTTGAGAGCAAAAGGGTATAAGGTGCGAGGATTGGCAAATACTGGCAAGATCCACAACCAATATATCATGGATCCGGCTAACAAAATCGGCATAACGGCATTTTTGGAGCGACCGGATCACTTCTATGCCTCCTGCGATATCGGGCTGGCAAAGCCAGATCCTTTGAGCTTCAAAAAAGTTTGTGAGGATGCCGGGGTGTCTGAAAATAAATCCCTGATGGTCGATGATCTACAAGGCAACCTAGATGGAGCAAGAGAAGCCGGGCTGGGTACTCATCTTTTCAATCCCCAGAATGCCTTAGGGTCTGTGCGCGATATATCAATGCGCCTTTGGCCTGCCGGAACATCTGTTGTATCGAGCGTGGATGTATTTCCCACCGAGCCTATTGAATTTGGAGACGATATTGCGCTTGCCGCGGTCAAGCCGGATGCTAAAGCTAAAAGCCACCCCGATGGCAGAGACTACACTGATGCTATAGTCAAGGACCTTGTTAACGCAGGCCTTGAGATAGTCTCTATAGTGACTAAGAAAATCGACCTTGAAACAGCAAAACTTTTTTATCAGGAACACAGGGGCGCTAAGTACTTTGATACTATAACCAATTTTATGTGTTCTGATGAGGTTACACTTATTGCGTTAAGAGGCGGAAAAGATGCCTATAAAAAAGTCAGAGATATAGTAGGCGATACCGACGGAATAACAGCCGGGACCATCCGCAATAAATATAAAACAGAACTCAACGCACAATTCATCTATATCGATGAGGAAAGCGGGGAAATGGTTGAAGGTAGCCTGAGCAAGAACAGGATACACGCCTCAGACAGCAATCCAGCGGTTTTAAGAGAGACAGGCTTAACGCATAACAAGGATGAGCTTTCAAAGATATTCAAGGTTAGCAACATACCCAAGGTAGATAACGCAAGCGAATATCTCGCAGAGTTCAGGAAGCGATTTTCATTTAAACCCGGTGATACCGAAAAGATGAAAGCAAGGTTCACCCAATATCTCGCAGATGCATTATCAGGGAAGAAGAGTATATTCAGGATAAATAAGGGCCATATAGGTATTCCCACAGGAAATGAGAAAGGCAGGTATTTAAGACTGGAAGTCGGCGGCACAAACGTCCGTGTAGGCTTAGTCGAGCTTTTTGGAGACCATAAATATGATATCTATCAGTTTGAGCCTGGAAGAGAGATCCCTGCGGAACTCAAAAAAGGCGATGGAGCGAAGCTATTCGATTTCTTTGCCGAGTGTATCGCGGAATTTATAGAGAAATATGAAAAAGATAAAGGCAAAGCGGAAGAAGGATATGACCTTACCTTTATCTTTTCTTTTGGCGTGGCCAAGACTAAGATCGACGAAGGGATTGTCTATGAGATGACCAAGGAGTACAAGGTCAAGGGTGTTGTAGGCAATAACTTAAAGGACCTGCTTAATTCGGCATTGGCCAGAAGAGGTATAGAAGATGTAAGGATCGTCGCTGTGGGCAATGATACAGAGTCTTTGACAGCAGGCGCGGCTTATTTATATGCATACTGCCTTTTATGCTTTATCTTATCGACAGGTTATAATATAGGCCTTATTTCCCTGGGCGATATCTATAATACAGAAGCCGGAAACTGGAAGGACGAGGATTTTTTGCAAAACAGAAGCTCATTTGATATATGGCTTGACCTAAACTCGATACAGCCTATCGAATACGCTGCAGAGAAAACGCTTTCAGGCACATATGTCGGTGAGCTTACCAGGATAGTCCTTTACGATATGATAAAAAGGGGGCTTTTATTTAAGGGTCAATCCAGCCCAGCCCTTGAGAAGCCATGGGCTTTTGAGACAAAATATGTCAGCGAGATAGGCAAGCACACACAGCAGGAAGTAGAGGGTATAAGGAAGTTCCTTGAGACAATCGGAATCTCTAATGCCTCTGATGAAGACTGCAGAGTAGTCTGGAAGGTAGCAGATATGGTGACAACCCGCGCCGCAGAGGTAGTAGGCGTGCATCTGAGCACAGCAATCGATAATACTGATTATGATTTTACGCACATATTAAATATGCTTGGTGAAGGGGCATTTATAGAATTAAGCCCGGTAATGCAGCCAAAGATAATGGAAGTGCTTAAAGATTTTTATGGTTCCGAAGCCTCAGAAATCAACATTGTGGTAAACCGGGCCGCCACCAAGGTCGGCGCCGCCGTTATGGCAGCCAAGGCAAAGAACGCCAAAAGCTCTTCTGCGGGCATCAATGCTGAGATAGTAAGTTTAATAGTGGAAAAATCTGAAACAAAGAGAGTGCGTACGTTAATAACGAACAAAGTCTTGTCTGAAAAGTTTAAATTATTAAAGGAATTTGCCAACATAAAAGATCTAACCGCTATTATTACAAAAGCAGTAAGAGCCCGCTATAAGAATTTGACAAAGCCGCTTACCAAAAATGAGGTCTCAACTTATATAGATATTGTAGACATCTGGGCAGGCAGAGGTTTTACGCTTACAGAGGATGCATCAGATTATGCAGGAGCAGTGCAATGCATTAATGAGCTAACTGATCAATTTGCAAATGTTAAAGAAGCTGTTGAGTTTCTAAAATCCCCTGAATGCAAGATTTGGCAAGGCGACAGTTATCACATTGCTTTGGAAGTATTAAAAGGATTTGCTGACGATAAGCCTATTGAAGAGGTTTTAAAGTTGATTGAAGAGCAAAGATCACAGGACTTATTGTATGTTGCGGCAGTTATGGATAAGGAGCTTTCCAGAAAGATAGGTTCACTTAACCTTAAGCTTGAGCCCGCAAGCGGTTTTAACTCTTTAATATCAATTCTTAAAACTCATGCAGCAGCGTCTAGTAATACTATCGGCGACATGGAGACCGATATGATTCAGAAGTACCTTGCTTCATACGGAAGGGTCGGCGATATATCTATTCCTACAGTAGTTGCTTTAGAAAGCTCGCTGGATACGAGAGAAAGAGTATATATTTTTTGGGCAGGTAAGGAAGAAGACCAGGCCCCATATATGCTTACCAGAAAAAGGATTAATGACGGTGCAGATACATATGAGTTCGCAATATACAGAATAACCAATATTAAAGATTATAATATGAAGACTATCGCCGAGAGCTTAGGGATAAGAGTAGGCAGTGGTGTTTACCAAATATTTTCGCAGATTGTTAGGAGAACAAACGAACTTGCTTCTGAAAAATTATCTATACTGGATATCGTTAGATCGCGTGAGATCGTAGCTTCTATACAATCTCAGGCATAATATATTCAAGGAACGATGGGAAAATTTGTTATGAGAAAATATATATGTAATGTTTACCGCATGATAAAAATTACAGTCGCGTGCATATTTTTCATAACAAATACCGCATTCGCTACTCCTCTATGTTGTGCCTTAAGGCCTGTCTCTGCCGCCAGAGCGCAGCGCGATATCAAAATCTCACCCCCGCTGGATAAAACAAGGAGTACTTCCGGATATCTTAGAAAGCTAAGACAAGAAATTTCTAACTTAAAAACATATAATCTATATCCGGAGATGGATACTGTTTACGGAAAAGGGCATAACCAGTATACAATAGAACCTATTACAGCCGAAGATGGAAAAAATAGTATTGAGAAAGCAGCCATAAGTTATCTTGTAAAAAATGGGATTAACGTAGGCAGATTTACCGATACCAATGTTGAGAAAGAGTCTCTTGTTCTTGTTTGCGACAGGCATTCTGGCGGGGAGCTCCAAGGGATAATAGCCTGCCTCTGGGCGGGTGAGCTTCTAAACAAAGAAGGGCTAAGAGAGCTATATCAGGATTTAATCAAGAAACACGCAAGCATGGACAAAGCTTTCGAAAATAAAAGACAGGCTGATAAATTGGATAATAGCTCAGTACAGATTTTAGATGAAGAGCGGAAAAAACTTCATAGGCAGATTGTCCTTATAGGCATCATACTAGGATACGCACCCGTTCACTCTCATTATGAAATTGCCGCGGCACGCGGTAATCTAAGTGAGTATGATTTACCAAAAATAGCTGTACGACAAAAAGATAGAGGGGTTACGGAACTGTTTTTGCCAGTCTTTACCATATCCGTTGAATACCCTGCTGCCTCAACCAGTAAAGCAGAGCCCAATTGGTCAGGTAAGAGCAAACAGGAGACTTGCGAAAGGTTACAAAAAGCACTTAAGAGAAAATTCAAAGGCAGGGTGGCTTGTAGCATAGAGTTATTTGACATAGGGCATAGATATTGGGCAGTATCTTATTATCTTCCGGTCATAGTTGTCCCAACAGATATTCTTCCACATGTTGTTGAATTTCTGAAGAAGAGAGCCCCTGACTTAATTGCTCCAACACAAAAGGCCTCATCAGCCGGCGCGGCCCCGCTTATGGCAAGAGAAGAGCCTTTATTGCTGCATACAGAATTTTTTGCATTACAAAATACTCAAACAATAATAAATACTATATTGAATCAGGCATAATATATTCAAGGACGTTCCTTGAACAAAGAAAGGAAGAGTAAGATGAGAAATAGTATATACATTAAGGTCCTGTCATTAACCATTTCGATATTATTTGCTGTCACAAACATAAACTATGCTTTGCCCGTGGATTGGCCCGCCTTAAGGCAGCTTTCCACCGGTATATCTCCTGCCGGTGTCCATGTCCCACTCCTAACTCACGAAATTACCTCTAAGTTATCAAACAGCGGCAAATCCCTTGCCCCTGCTGAAACCAAACCAGCCGCTTCTCTTAACGTAACACTCGAACAGCTATTAGGCAGCATGAGTTTAAAGGAGGCTGCTACTGAAGCCAACCTCATTTTGAAAAGCAACGGCAGGTATCTATATTCAGGCGACTATTATATAGCTGTAAGCCGAACAACAAAGGAGTACGGTCTTATAAAGGATGAGCCATCGCTTATTGGCGAAGGGGCCATAGTCGGATTAGGAGATTCTGACGCAGGCCTTTCTTTCTTAGGAACAGATAAACTTAAAAACCGGATTTATCTTCCATTCTATCTCGGAGGAGACCCCGGCAATTCCAACATAATAGAGGTAAAAGAAAGGCAGATAGCAGGGGCTAAGGCTGTTCTTGGGCTCGTAGCCAGGGCCCTCGAGGGAAAATTTACCTATGGCATATTCTATGGAGAACTTAAACAGCTGGTTAAGGGCGTAATGATTCCCTCCGGTATTAATCTAAAAGATACCTTTAAGATAGACACTGTATATGCGGATAAAGACAAAACACTGACATTGCCCGAAGGGGGAAAGCCGGATGATGAGATGACAGACTATGTCTGCAGAATACTAATAAAGGGTTCAAGATTCGTCATTCTTTCAAGCAACGCGCCGGAAGAGATTATAGAGAATTTTGCCACAGTTGTCAAAAGCCGTTTAACAGAAATATACGGTCAAGACACCAGCGCATTAAACAAAGCGCTCTCAGGCCTTGAGATTTATTATAATAACAGCCTCGGCTGCTTAGACTACGACACGGTCAAAAATGAGTTTAGAGTAAAATATGAGATAAAAGATACCATACCTGATAATGCCAAGGCCATGATATTAAAGATGTATATTAAGGTATTATTGGAATATCTGAAGGATGCCGGTTCAAAAACCGTGAACGGAACTCCTGTGATCAAAAACAAGAGAGTTATCGGAAAGCTAGAGCGGATATATAAAAAACTTAACCGTGAAGAAGTAAACAGGATTATGGCCTTAACCGAACCTTTGGAGATCTGCAACGCCTTTAGGAGGCTGGTTGAGCCATATAAGGATATACTAGGTACTTCCAAAGGCAATATCTATATACGTACCTGGGCAGATGCGTTTGTGACTACGGAGACCGCAAAGGCAGCCTCTTACCTGCAGGGTCTTTTTCCCAAATGGGCGCAGGAAAGAATAAAAAATATGCTCAGCGAAATAAGCATGGCAGATAATGAAATATTTCACAGCAACCTTGACTCTGCACGTGAACTTTTTAGGCAAGGAGAGAGCTTATGGTTGAAGGCAAAGAATTCTCCCGAAGCATATGAGGTTGAGAACTCGGCCAAAGAGGCTGTTAGAAAATTCGAGCAAGCAAGGGATATTTTGAATATATTGCCGATTAAAGACGTAAATGCTAGAAGGCTTCTCCAGCTTTTGATAGGCGATAAACCGCAAGAGAGAATAGGAGGGCATATCGGCAGGTCAAGAAAGACTATAAAGGAATCTAAGATAAGAGCGATCCTATGCAGAGAAGACGGCAGGATAGACGAATCCGCGGCTGTGCCAAGCAATCAATATCTTCATGCAGATCCGACCGGCCTTATTCATCCTACGTTAAGTCTATTCATATTTACGCCTGAAGGAGATGTAGTATTCCAGAGGCGCGCTCCCGATAAGGTCGCTTTCCCCAATATGCTGACATTGGCTGTCTGCGGCCATTTAGATAGGAAGGATGATGGAAAGATTAAAGATATTTTTACCGCGCTGGAGGATGAAGTAAGCGGCGAAGCCGGAATATTAAATATATGCAGCAAGCCTGTATCTAGAATAGGAGACCCGGCCAAAATAAAGGATTCCACAATATATGACCAGAGGATAGAGCTTATAGCTTATGAGTTTGTCGCGACTTCCAAAGAGGAAGCGGATGCCTTAGAAAGTATAAGCCGCGAGATTAACGAAAGGGAAAAGGAATCCCCTGCGCCTGCGCTTGAGAGACTAATCTGCAATTATAACGATGAGATATGGACACTTACTCTTTATACATTCAGGTGGGATAAAAAAGATGCCATAGAAAAGGAGGCAAAAAGGATTACGCGACAGACGAAAGTACCTATAGGTGATGTTAATTATAACCGGGAAGCCAAGGCCCTATATGCTTATATTGCCACAGAAGAGGATATGGAGATTCTTCGAACGAAAAAGACAAAGCATAAAGATGAAGAGATTGCCAGATTTGAGGTTGACGCGCGCAGTGTTAAGGAGATCGCAAAGGATTTTCAGGACAATCCGGAAAAATATCCAGATACCTTTATACCTACCTTTACCGATCCAGTTATAGTAGAAAAGCTTGCCGACATTCAGAAAGAGGCAAGGTCGGATAAGTTAAGATTGGCAGAAAATGGCTTAGCCGCTGAAGGATATATACCAGGCAGGGCGATTCAGCGTAAACCGGCGATAGGCGGCTTTGATTACAGTTACTTTTATTACTGGGACAGCCAAACCGGAGATTTCGCGCTTAAACTGCATGGCGGTAGGATAGATGCCGATGCGTGGTTTGAAAACTGGTATCTTAAAAATATAAAACCAGAAGATATTAAAGCGGTGAAGGAAGGATATGTTTCT
>JBDRAM010000053.1:0-12978 GCA_043823785.1 Candidatus Omnitrophota bacterium | reverse complement strand
CTAGGCCATACGCCTGAGATGCTGAGAAAGATAGTAGACGATGAGATAAAAGACCGCATATTGAGAGTAAACGGTGTCGCCAATATAGATATAGGCGGGGGAAGAGAAAGAAAGATACTGGTTGAAGTCGACCAGAGAAAGATGCAGGCGTTTCATCTGCAGCTTGGCAAGATTATAAATGCCCTCAACCAGAGCAATATCGATCTTCTTGTGGGAGGATACGATAAGGGCCAGGAGAAGTATCTCATCCGCGTGCTGGGAGGATTCAAAAATATCGATGATATAAAGAGTGTAGGAGTAGCTGCGACAGAGAGCGGGTCTATCATTAAGGTAGGGGATGTCGCGGAAGTAAAAGATTCTTTTTTGGAGGCCCAAAGTTATGCCAGGGTAAATGTTCTTCCTGTTGTATCTCTTTATATCCAGAAAGAGACAGAAGCAAACACAATAGAGGTGACGGCGGATATCGAGAAGGTCAAGGAAGAGCTTAAATCAGGCATATTAGATGAGCGCATAAGGCTTATTGAGACCTATAACCAGGCCAATACCATAAAGGATGCTATAGATGGAGTCAAAAAGACCTTATTATACGGAGCGCTGTTTGCGATTTTAGTTTTGTGGATCTTCTTAAGGGATATACGCGCAACGCTTATAATCGCCATATCAATACCGGTTTCTGTTATAGCCACCTTTATGCTTATGTTCTTCCTCGGATTTTTAAAGGTCCAGAATATAACTTTAAATGTTATGACCCTAAGCGGCCTTGCGATCGGTGTAGGTATGCTTGTCGATAGCTCTGTAGTTGTACTGGAAAATATACACAGGCTTAAGGAGAAAGGTATAGAGAATAGAAAGGCTGTTATAGACGGTACGCAGGAGATGATCCTCGCTATATTCGCGGCAACCCTTACGACAATTATAGTATTTCTGCCCATCGTATTTATAAGCAAGGATATAAGGATACTATATCTGGGCTTAGCCCTTACGGTCATATTTTCGCTTATCGCGTCTTTTTTTGTTTCTATATCATTGGTGCCCATGCTTTCAGCGCATGTGCCTGCTTTTTGGGGATGGGTATCAAAGCTTAAAGGCCACAAGCCACAAGCCACAAGCCACAAGCAAAGAGATTTAAAAGTTCATTGATACAAAGAATGAGAAAGATATACCGCCGGTCTTTAATAGGCGCTTTACGCCACCGCTATCTTATCATGATCATTTCGTTTCTACTATTTGCCGTTTCAGTATACGTGCTCTGGTTTGTCATTGAAAAGGAATTTGTAGGCGCCACAGAACAGCAGGATTTCACTATTTTCATAGAGCTGCCAACAGGCGCGAAACTTGAGATCTCCGACGAGGCTGTTTCAGGCATAGAGAGGATATTGGAAACCATTCCGGAAATAGAGAGATTTTCTTCAAGAGTGGAAAAATGGTCATCAAAGATATATGTAAAATTAATCCCTCTGGCTAAAAGAACCCGTTCCACTAAAGAGATAGTAGACGATATACGCGTGCGCGTGGAAGATGTCGAGAGAAAATACCGCGAGGCATTCATATATCTTGAAGAAGCCCAGGAGGTCGAGACAAATGAGATTATAATAGATATCTTTGGCTACGATTACAATACTTTAAACGAGGTAGCTGTTTCTATGCTTACCAGAATGCAGGCGATACCGGGACTTCTGGATCTAAAGATAAGATGGAGAAAGGGAAGGCCCGAATGGAGGTTAAAAGTAAACAGGCAAAAGGCAGGGTTATACGGATTTACCGTCGATGAGATCGCCAATATAGTGCATGCGCAGATGAGAGGCCTGCGGGCAACGCTATATCATACAGAATCCCAGGAGGTCGAGGTCATAGCAAGGCTTCAGGAAAAAGACAGGCGTACCCTCGATCAGCTGCGCAAGCTTACCCTCAGCAAGCCTGACGGGACAGTAGTGTACCTGGAGCAGATGGTGGATTTTGAGCCGGGTATAGGCCCGAGCAAGATATGGCGCAAAAATAAATCACGCATGATACAGATAAGCGCAAATCGCGGCAGGCACGCGTTTGGGACCGCGGTGGAGAAGATAAAAGGCGTGCTTAGCGATTTAAAGCTGCCGGACGATTACTACTGGAACTTAGGTGAGAACTACTGGAGGATGATACGTAATCAGAAGGAGTTTCTCGCGTTGTGGCCGCCCGGGATCCTATGGATAGTTATTGTGCTTATATATCTTGTGCTCGCGTCATTGTTTGAATCATATGCCCAGCCTTTTATAATCATGATCACAGTGCCTATGGCGGCAATAGGCGTAGCAGCTGCCCTTAAGATCTCGGATAAAAGCATAAATATAAGTGTATTAATGGGCGGTATTATGTTAGGCGGGATTGTTGTAAACAACGCTATTATATTAATAGATTATACCAACCGCTTAAGAGAGAGAGGATTTAACCATTATAGAGCTATTACAGCCGCTGGCATAGCAAGGTTAAGGCCGATCATGATGACAACATGCACTACGCTTTTAGGATTACTGCCAATGGCTATGGATAAGAGCGGACAGGCCAATCTCTGGTCTCCTTTAGCCATAACTGTTATGGGAGGCCTTATCAGTTCTACTTTACTCACCCTATTTATTGTCCCCAGTACCTATATAATCTTCTATGATATCAGGAAAATTTTTGCTGTTTTCAAATAGATCATACTTCTAACCAGGTTAAAAAGGGGCCTTTTTAACCTGGTTAGAGCTGGAAGAAGAGAGTTACCCACATTTCTCTTGCATTGTCCCTGCTTAACAGCAACGGAATATTCTGCTAAAATCCATAAAATTACCTTGCTAAAGCTCTTTTATAGCAGCCTACCATAAAAATCAAATTTTTTCATAGTTGCCCTTGACAAAAAAAGTATTATATGGTATACTTCTATCACTACTTTATAAATTGCTTAATAAATTATGAAAAAAAGTAATTAAATCATTTCACTTACTTGCAATACTCGAAAAAACATTAGTGTCAGTTGGCTAAAGCTTAGGGGGCAAAAGCCATGGTAGAGTATAAAAGCAAAAAAAGAGGCAAAATATTTCTAAAGACTATAAGTAGTATAGTAGTTCTCTGCTTTTTTGTGCAAGATATAGCCTGGGCAGCAAACGGTACTCCCCTCTGGGCAGTGATGAAAGGAAACCGCGTACTTCAAGCCCTCTCAAAAGACTTCACAAACCTCAGCAAGATAACCATTCCTAAAGATTACGGCATTATAAAAGATATCCACAATGCCGGAAGCAAAAAAATAATAATCAACATACAGGATGCGCACGCTAACTTAGGAGCTCAGGAGTCTATAAGCAGGCTTATAGACGGCTTAGTCAAGGATTATAACCTTAAGCTCATAACCTTAGAAGGCGCGCGCGGCTATGTAGATACTTCCTCATTACAGTCCTATCCCGATGATAAGATACGAAAAGATATTGCCGATTATTTTCTACAGAGAGGCAAGATAAACGCGGCTGAGTATTACAAGATATGCAGTGACTCAGGCGTTAAGCTCTATGGCGTTGAGGATGCCTCTTTGTATAAGGAGAACGTCAACTGCTACATAGATTCGCTTAAAAATAAGGGCAATGTGCACAAGGCCGTAATTACTCTTAAAAAGACTGTTTCAGATTTAAAGAAAGAGGCCTATTCAAAAAGCCTGCAGGAACTCGATGAAAAGAGATGGGATTATAAGGCAGAGTCAACATCATTTAAGGAGTACTGGAAGTATTTAGGAAGGCTCTCCCGCAGCTTAAGAGTAGACATATCGGGCTTTAATAGTGTAGAGGCCCTGCTTGAGGCGTCTGAGCTTGAAGAGAGAATAGATTTCAAAAAGGCGGAAGAGGAGAGGAGTGCTCTGGTAGAGCTTTTAACAAAGAGCCTTTCAAAGAATGATATAGAGGTACTTCTTTCAGAGAGCCTTAATTTCAGATTAGGAAAGATCCAGTCATCCGCATACCATAACCGCTTAAGAGAGCTTACATTATCCTGCAATATAGATATATCGCTTTATCCGACCCTATCTCTTTATACAGATTATATAAATATGCACGATAGAGTAGTCGCGGACGATCTCTTTGATGAGCTCGATGAGCTTATCCGCAGGGTGCAGGAGAAGATGTTTAAAAATGATGATGAGCGCCTGCTCGCGGATATATCAAGAAGAGCTGATATCATAATAGACCTGCTTGACGCGAAGATCTTAAACAAAGACCTCGATTATTATAAGTCTCACCGTTTAGATTTTATGCCCCAGAACATAGCTCAGGATATTGCGCAGCTTTTGGTCAAATATAATGTCCAGTCAAACCTTGTGCCTGAGATAAGAGTAATAGCGGAGGCGCTTCCTAATGTAGAGCGCTTCTATGAATATGCCCGCAAAAGAGACGAGGCCATGTTAAGAAACACTATCCAGAAGATGGAAAATGACGGCCGTTCACTCGCTGTAATGGTCACCGGCGGCTTCCATACAAGGGGCATATCAGAACTGTTAAGAGAGAATGATATATCCTACATGGTAGTGCTTCCTAAGTTTTCACCCGATGCTTTAGAGCGCTCCTATGATGACATAATACTGAACAAGAAACAGCCTTTTGAAGAGGTGCTTTCACAGGGCGAATATTACCTTGCTTCACCGAGTATCTATTCAAATCTCATAAACAACAAAACAGCCCTTACCTCATTTGCCACAAGCTTTCTGTTGGGAGCGGGTAAGGCGGATGCGGATAAATGGGCAAAGGCATTTGCCAGATATTTCTCTAATATATCAAGCATAGATGAGGTACCCGGGGTAGTAGCGCCGGAGAACCTCAACAAGTTGATTGAAAATGCCCAATTTTTAGCACACCCGCAAAAAACAGCAACCACCCTTGTCATGCTGGGTGACGACGTATTTACCATATCCAGAAAAGACGGCCAACTCAGGATAGATATAGCGGACGCGGATGATAAAGAGTTTATGATATCTAGCTTGAAGGATAAAGGGATCGAGGCAACTGCCGCTCCATTCTCGAAGGAGCTGACAGATGAGCTCCGCAGCCAGCAGGAGAAATTTTCTACAACTTATAAGGATGAGTTTGCTGAAAAAGCAAAGGAGAGTCTATTTGAGAGAAAATTAACCCAGCTCAAAGACCTATACCATGAAGACAGAGGTAATTATGACATTACCCTAGACAAGGCAAAGAGAATATATGAGAGCGATGCTGACAGATTAGACAGATTAGAAGCGCAGGATAAGCTTCTAAAAGAGAGTAAGGCAGAGGCCTTAAGAGATGATAAGCATGATATAGGAGATTTTTGCTATGCGCAGGAAAGACTAAAAGAAGAGGCAGCTATAGCAAATGAGGCAGATCTACCCCTTTCTTTTATAATATTTAGTTTTAGAGGCCTTGAAGAGACAACAGACAAGCTGAACGTAAATTTAAAAAGAATACTCTTTAATGAAACATCAGCAATAGTTAAAGGCGCATTATTAGAATCAGAGAAGCTGGCAAAAGACCATATAAGGGCAGAGGACGTGGTAGCTTGGTGGGGTGACCGCAGCTTTGCTATTATCTTACCACTTACTAACCTGAAAGATGCGGAAGCAGTTTCAAAGAGAGTAGACGAAGTTATTAGAAAAGAGTTGATAGGGCATATGGATGAGCCCGGAAGCGATACCATACCTTATAGCATAAGCGCCGGCGTGGCAGAATACAAAAAAGGAGAAACAGCAGAAGAGCTTGCCCGCCGTGCGGAAAAGGCCCTTTACAGCGCGGAAAGGGTAGGTGGCAACAGGATAGTATCAGGGCCAAATCTTACGCCGCTTGATGAATTCTATGAGGAATGGAATAGTTTAAGCGCAGAGGAGCAGGAGAAGGGGCTCGCCCAGATGCTTATAGATTCTCATAATCACTATATCATTCATAGTCTTGGAAATATTGCTGCCATTCCACAGCATTTATTAGATACCATCAATGATACTTTAGATGAAGAAGGGGTTAGGGGCTTACTTTCGCTGATTACAAATATCAAAGACGGGGAAGAATCATTTATAGATGGTTCTATGAGCTCCCTTAACAAAGCTCTTGATACGATAGAAGATTACATAGATTTTATTAATAGAGACTCGCTCGACATAGCTATACATCCCAAGAGAGTTTTTAAAAGAGAGCTTTTGTGGTGCAGCAGCAAAGGAACAGGCATCGAAGGCTATATCGTGGGCAGGCTTGATCTCACTGGTCCTGAAATATGGTATAGGGCAAGGAACGTATATATACCTGAAAATATAAGAAAGCGTATTGCGTCTGACGCGCGAGACCTGAAAATTATTTTAGAAAAATTCAGGGAAGAGCTGGATTCAGGCATACGCCGGAGAAATTATAACAGAAACTGGCTTAACCAAAACTTAGTAAACATGAACAACTCCTTTTTGACTTTCAGCGGTTATTTTGTTAAAGCGCAGGACCGCCTGAGAGATACCTACGGCATTCCAAAATCCTCATCTGCCGGAAACTTAGATCTGGCCGTAACTAAATTAGTTAAGACGATAGATAAAAAGATCGAGCTTATAGATACTAAAGAAAGACCCGATTTAAGTAAGCTCGCAGGCCTCCAGAATAAAACCGCCCAAATCTTAGAAAGCAAGGATGAAAGAGTTTTAGCCATGAGCCCAGACGTTCGGGATGCCCTAATCGTTGCTAATAAAAATGCGGAATTGACAATCAACGCTTACGCGAAGATTGAGGAGATAAAACAAGAACTGCGTAGAAAGGAAGAGATCGATATAGCCAAACTTTCCATATTAGCGAAAGAGGCAGAAGATATCTTAAGGCAGCCTGTGGAATATTTAACTGATACAACACGCGGCGCCCTTATGTTTGCGTCCGTAGATGCGTGGGATGGAGCCAAAGCCATAATAGATGAAAGAAACAGAGAGGCCCTTGAGAAAAAGAAGGCCGCTAAAGAGCTTAAGGATAAAAAGCTTCTCCTTTTCAAAGAGGGCGATACCCAGAAACTCGATACACCAAAGGCCTCATCTGCAGGAAAGGCGGAGTCTCGAGTAAGTGAATTAAAAGATACTATCAAAGCTGATACAGGATTTGATATCGAGATAGCCCCGAGCGTTAGTTTTTTAAGATACAAGAAATCTACGCTTAAAAAGAGAGCGCTTGCTTTAGTAAAAGCCTTTAATGGGCTTGACGTAGGAGCCGCCTCTGGTTCGACAAGCTCACCACTCCTCGAACCACGGCGAACAGAGCCAGCGCAGAGCAACCTTGGCACGCTAACACTTTCCTTGATACGCAATTATATACACCTTGAAGAATACCTGCCCGCAATAACCGCGCTCTGCCGCCCCACAAGCTCATACGGAAACAAATCAGCCGCGACAAGGGCTAAGAACAAGGCAGCGAGGGAGCTGATTAATCTAAAAGAATCCCGCCCAGCTATATATAAGAGAGTATTAGACATAATAGAAGACTTACCTGAAAAAGATATGCCTGACTCCACGCTTGAGACACTTGGCGGGATAAGGCTTTTAGTAGACCATACAGCAGATTATGAAGAGCTTCTCAAGAGATTTATGGAGATAACAGATGATAAAGAAGCGCAGCAGGCGCGCACAGAAGCCCTTGATAGACTTTTAGAGATATATCGCGATGAGATAGACCCTACTTTTGAAAGAGATAGCCTCATAACAGAAGCTCAATTCGAAGGCGCGGAGTTTATGAGTACAAAAGGCAAAGACGGCTATAAAAGAATATATGAATTGATGATGGGAGGCGGAAAAACACAGCTCATAAGATATGTTGCCATGCTTCTTCTTTTATCACTTGAAGCAGAGCTCTCAAGAGGGGAAGAATTTGCAGATAAGATCAAGCAGGCAAAAAAGATATTTGATGTTATAGTTGCGACCACAACGCCGGATCACGCGAAAGAGCATGCAAAGCAAGCAGCAGAATTTTTGTGCAGGTTTGGCAGGGTAGTCGGCGCTATCTATGCTGACGGAGAAGGCAAAGAGCGAGAAGGCATACTTTATTCAATGGGCGCAGATGGCAAACTTATAATAGAAGAGCATGTTGCGGAAGAAAGGGTGCTTTCTGAAGCGCACCTCATATATGGCGTATTCGACAACAACAGATTCAGGGTGCTTAAAGAGCAGTCACAAGATCCGGCAGACAATATATATTTAAAAGGCCAGCATATTGTTATTATGGACGAAGTAGACAATTTAGCAGAGGATGCGTTTGGTTCACCATGTATAATATCGGATCTAAATGCTTATTCAGAAGAAGAATTAGCAGATATAGAGGCAGAGAGAGCCCGCATAGCTAAAGCTAATAATATAGCTTTACAATTAAAAAAAGAAAATAAGGATGAGTATATAGATACAAAGAATGAAGCTAATAAGGTTGTTAAGCTTACAGCTTTAGGCTTAGACAGAGCCAGAGAGCTTTTGGGAATGCGCTACATTGGTGCTGATTGGACCCATCTTATATCAATGGCCCTTAGAGCGCAAGTATGCTATGAAGATGGCGTTGATTATGAAGAAGGAAAGAATGAGAAGGGCGAGGATGAGATTCGCATAAGAGACCAGGGCAGGGGAATAACTTTGCCAGGCAGAAGATGGGAAGGTGGATTACACGCAGCGTTAGAGGCTAAGCATAATATAACACCGCAGATAGACGGAAAGACTGTAAACATGGTTTCCCTTGGTGAGTTTGAGGAATTGCCTTGCATTCTGGGGCTCCTCGGTACGACAGGTACAACCACCTCTTTCTTAGAGGATGTATTGGGTTTTGAGATAAAAACTCCATCTGAACAGCCCAATGAGATGCACAAAGTGGGCATAGCTTATCTGTATGCAGCTGATGAAAATTCAGAAGAACAGAGAAAAGAAGACTTTGAAGATACCATAGTAGATAGATCAAAGATGCAGGGTATCTTAGCTAAGGTAAGAAGTCCGGGGAGGGCAAAGGAGCTGCGCAAGGCGCTTACGAGAAAAGGTGTTGAGACTATCATAGAATACACTATGAGTGATAAATACATATTAGACAAAAACAAAAAGCCGGTTACTTTGGATGACGTTGAAAGAGAATCTGGAAAAGCCGGCACTGTCACAATTATAACTAACAATGGCTCAAGAAGCGTCGATATTAAGATATGGAAACTGCGTGGCAAGATTAAGAAGGCTTTGGAAAAAGCGCAGGATAAGATTATAGGAGAGGGGCTTCTTGTTGTGACAGATTATGCTGATGATAAGGCTGCTACCTTATTACAAACTGATATGCGCGGTGGAAGAAGCGGACTGCCCGGAGAGTACATGGCTTTCTTATCAGAGAAAGACCCTCTATTTGGTAAGGGAAGGGAAGCTCTAGGCAACCAGCCCTCTAGAGATATAGCAAAGATATTTGCTAAGGCCCGGAAAAAGAACCCCGATGTTATTAGGTTGGGCTGGGTGACAAGAGATGATCGCGCTGACAAAAGCGAAAGCCTTCTAAAGAATGCGGTAGAAATAGACTTCGAATCTATTTTAAAGGACATGCGCTCGGAAAGCGAGAAGCAGGATAATAAGCAGAAGCTCTACCAGCAGAAGCTCACAATGTTCTGCGTTAGCAAAAAGAGAAACATACAAGGAATGCGTGACGCGGTATATAGAGGAGAAGTTACAGACGAGCTAAGAGATTTCCTAAAAGGCATAACCGATGATCCTGAAAAATTTATTGTAAATAATAAAACAATGCTTATTAAGGTATTTGAGCAGGCACGGTCGGAACTACTTACCGCATTTTCTGACGCGCAGCATAAGATACAGAATGTATCATCTATATATGATTGGGGCCACGCTGTTTTTAAGCAGGAAGATATAAGCCACATAAAGAAGGCTACGCAGATAGGATATGATGATGCTATTTATAATGCCCGCAAGTCTGTAGCGGAAGAAATAAGCGGTAGCGCCCAAAAGATATCAAAACCTGGTAAATTAAAATCGCTACTCGGTGACATCTTAGGCATAGCAGGCATGGTGTTGCTATTTATAAAGCTGTTTGCTCTTTTTAATGTAAAGCTTTTAGGCCTGACCGCTCTGGCTTCCTATCTTCCCGGATTAGCGATTTTAGTTCCTATTACAGGTATCGCTGTATTGGTAGGATTTCTCATATCTTATAAGAGGCCGATTACAGCAGCGCGTTTCTTAAGCATTGCTATTATGCTTGGTATATATGGATTGGTCAGCAAGATATTCAAATATTTTCTTGTTACAACAAGCGCATCATTGGCAGCAGGTTCAATAGCATCAAAGATATCAGCGGTCGCGGTGCCGGTATGGGGACTTTCTAACGCGCTTGCGGTCGTCCTTGTCATTGTCATAATAAGCCTCGGGTTTAAGATGCTCTTTACTAAAATCGCGAATTTAAACAAAATTGATAATACTCAACAGAAATTCCAGGAATTACTTATGGGTATAGATGAGCAGTCTCCCCGCGAAGCAGCCATTACAATGCTTAAGTTTGCTGTGCAGACGCCCTTGAGATTACTTGCGCAGATGGGACCTGTAGCAGCCCTGATGACATTGGTTTCAGCAGCAGCTACCACCACGGGTTTGCCGTATTTAGTTCCTTTGGCTATTGTTATGGGCGTGGCAGGACTTATATCATCTTATGCTTTATATCTAATGAACCGCGAAAAGATAGATAAGGAAAGGCCTTCTTCCGCAAAGCCCATACAGAGGGTTTTCAGAACAGCGGCATTTGTTTTAACTGGTGCAGTAGGCATATTTTTGCTTGGGGAAGTAGCGGTTGGCAGCGGCCTTGCGATGTTGATCTTAGCTCCAGTAGCTGTTTTAGGGGTCAGCATATACTCCTTTGTCAGAACTTTCCGTTCATCCAATGAAGCATATCAGTCTATAGAAAAAGGCCCAAATGCTCAAAGACAGGTCTTGATAGGAACGGCGTTAGGATTAATTGGCTTAAAAGGCCTTATGATGGTTGCGGCAATTGCGCAGACACATGGCCTGGTTTTAGCTCTGGTATCTATAGTGCCAATGGTTCCTTTTGCAGTTCTTGGCGCGCTTTATTTTGTAGCAATGCCTTTAGCAGCATATCTATATGGCTCAGCGCACAGAGATATAAATAATATATCCGCTGCAGGAGCAGGCGCAATGACACTCGGTGCTGGCATATCGGCAAATGTAAGAGGTGTGGCGATTGCGTTAGGAGCATTAGGTACGGCAGCGACTATTGGATTAAAAGCATTAGTAGCTCTATCGCCTATCTACGGAAACTTAGTAGTGGGAGCTCTTGGGCTAGCAGGCATAGTGACCGTTGTAGTCTATTATAGTTACAGTAAATGGATTTTAAAGAGAACAGCAGAAGGGGAAAAGGCACCCAAGCCCATACAGGTTCTCAGAAGTATCTTTCTTAATCCAAAGAAACTTATAAGCGCATTGAATACATCAGGTTCTGTTTTTGTAGGCGGTCTCTCTTTGGGTTTCGCCCCGCAGGTTGCTCGCACAATGCACGATTACAAAGTATTCCTGGAGATGAAAGCAGAATATGAGGCCAGCATTGCGCCGAAGGAAAAGGCCTCTAAAGCGGACATCCAGCGCGTAGAAAATCTTATAAACCAGATAAAGCAGACAGAGGCCTCTATTAAAGCAGAAGAAGAGAAGCTCGCGCAGACCAAGCAGGAAGCAGAAGATATAGAGACACAGATAGAATATGTAAATTCCCGCGTTAAACTTCTCGAAGGGCTAAAGGACAAGCTCGGCCAACTTGATTCCAAAAATATTGAGCTCGATGAGATAAACAAAGAATTGGAAAACTTGAATAAAGACCTTGAGAGGTTAGAAGAATCAGTCCCCCAGAGCTTATTTACCAAGTCGATTACACCAAAAAGCGTTGGCGGCCCACCTCCAGCAGAACCCATCGTCACACCTTATCAGTTTTTAGATACAGTGGACACCTCGTTTATAGTAGGTCAAAATACGTCTGTTAACAGAAGGGACTTCAGCGTATTGATAGCAACGGGCTCGAGACTCCTGGAATCACATGAGAAAAACTCCATAGCAAAAGATGAGTTCGCGAAGCTCTTAAAAGATTTTAAGGCCAAGTCGCAGCAGATTATCCATGATGCGCGAAACATAGAAAACAAAGATATAAAAGCAGATATCCTAATTCTTAAGTACCAGATAGAAGAACTTGACCTTATCGTAGGAGCGGCTTCCCAGCCGCGAACCGAGCCAGCACAAACTGTAGTAGCGGCTTCCGAATCTGCCGTAATAACTGACATTTCCCCTGCTGCAGAAGCTGTATCTGCTGCAACGAGTTCACCGTCTTTCGAAGCACCGAAAACAGAATCCCAGCAGCGCATAACAGAATCCTCTGACGTAGGAGCGGCCCCCTCGACAAGCTCGGGGCAGGCTTCCCGGCCGCGAACCGAGCCAAGTCCTGTTATAACAAGAAAGGTACGAGAGTTAAGCCCAGCCAGGAGAAAAGAGGCAGAAGAGCTTAAAGCCGCGCTGGAGGATTTGATAATAGATGGTGAAGATTTAGAAAGGCGCATAATGGTTGATCCCGGTACCAGAGATGAGCTAAAGCTCGGGCTTGATAAGTTTTTCAAGGAAGCTGAAAAGATATTACGGGCCCTATCTGCCCCGGATGATATACAAGTTAGAGAGATTGCCGGATTAGATGCAGGAGACAAGCTTGTTCTTTTAGAGACCAGGCTAAAGCGTCTTTATGAAGCATCAATTGAGGAGATGCGTGAGCTTACTGAAAAATCTAACGTAGGAGCGGCCTCTGGTTCGACAGGCTCACCACTCCTCGAACCATCCCGAGCAGAGTCGAGGGGCCTGCCGCGAACAGAGACTGGTGCAGAACCTGAAAAACAACTTGAAACTACCAGCCAGCGCATAACAGATGAGACTCCCGCAGAGTCAGAGCCAGCTGAAGAACCGGTTCCTATGCCGACTCCTTCTGAACCTAAAGTAATTCC
>JBDRAM010000052.1:0-7010 GCA_043823785.1 Candidatus Omnitrophota bacterium | reverse complement strand
GGCGGCTCCTACGAAATAAAGATGTGCCCCTATTTAAATGCTCTTGAGAAAAACAGCTACTTTAGCTATAGAGGTTACATAATATTGGGCGCAGGAGGTCTTTTTTTCACCTCTCACAAATATAGTGATGCCTTTTTTCTTTAAGGCCTTAAAAGCATCCTCATCAGTAATATCATCACCTATATATACGGGTAGGGCACCTTTAAATTTCTTTAATAGATAAAGGCAGTATTTGCCCTTATCCCATTTGACCGGCGGCCTTATTTCTATTATCTTTTTACCGCCTCCTACTATTATCTTTTTAGACTTAACATAAGACTGTGTAATTTCAGAGACTATTTTCTTTAGTTGCGGTATCTGTCTGCTGCTTACCCTTCTGTAATGAACAGATATTGTAACTCCCTTATCTTCTATTTCAGCATTTTTTACAGCCCACAGCTCTTTTTTAAGGATCGCGCTTAACTTCTTAACTAAGCTTAAGCTCTTTCTGGCCTCCGGGATTACACTCGAGCTTTTCCCAAACCCTATCTCTAAGCCGTGGTTTCCGGCATAATATATATTTGAGAGGCCCACCAGGGCCTTTATCTTTTTTATGGAGCGGCCCGTGACAACGGATAGTATAATACACTTATTCTTTATGAGATTTTTGAGTACGGTTTTAGTCTTAGGTGAGAGCAAGGCCTTATCAGGCCTTCTTACGATAGGAGTCAAGGTGCCGTCATAATCTAGTAATAGAAGTATGCGGCGTGCTTTTCTTATCCTTGGTAGGATATATTTTAAATTAGGCGATAGTGGTTTCAATGTCTATTCTGGTTTGTGATTTTGTATCTTTCCGAATTCTGAAAGAATATCTCCTGCCCACTTGTAGATATTCTTCTCCTCTACTACCGCGCGTAAGGCCGCCATCCTCCGCGCTCTCTCCTCCTTTGGCATGCTAACTGCTTCTTTTATCTTATCGGCAAACTCTTCTATGTCAAATGGATTTATATATATGGAATCTGAAAGCTCACGCGCCGCGCCGGTAAAATGGCTCAAAAGAAGCGTTCCATCGCTGTCTACACGAGAAGATATATACTCTTTCGCGACTATGTTCATCCCGTCATGCAGAGAGCTTACTATACACACATCCGCCAGCCTGTAAAAAGCCACTATATCTGTAAACGATAGGTGGCGCCTTACCATGATAATAGGCACCCAATCTTCCTTGGAATGCTTCCAGTTTACCTCTTCTACTAAAGCATTTATCTTATCATTAAGGTCCTTATATTCCTGGATATGTATCCTGCTTAGATCTCCCATCTGGACAAAAGCTATGCGCCCTTTGTATTCAGGATATTTCTCAAGGAACCTATCAAGCGCCCTTATCCTTTCCAATATACCTTTAGTATAGTCTATTCTGTCAAGCCCGAATATAAGATGGTTTATATTAGTCAGGCCATACTCACCAATCAATGCCTTCATAGCCTTCTCTGTTTCAGGCGTATCTGATTTAGCAGATAGCGCTTTAAAATCTACGCTTATGGGAAATGCCCTTATAATGGTCTCGTGGCCATTGTGGACTATAGAATACCTCTCGCGGTCGATCCTTGCCTCAAGAGTCTTATCTACTGTATCAAAAAAATTCTCACAATGATATCGTATATGAAAACCTAAAAGGTCATTCGCGAGAAGCCCCTCTAAAATTTCCCTTTTCTTGGGGCATATTCTAAAAACCTCTGAGTTAGGCCAGGGTATATGCCAAAAGTGGGATACTATAAGATCAGGCCTTTTGGCTTTAAGCATGGCCGGAAGAAGTGTTAAGTGGTAATCCTGTACCCATACAAAAGCTTCTTTACTGCCCACCTCTTCGATTACAGCATCCGCGAATTTTTGGTTTACCTTTACATAATAGTTCCAGTCACTCTCGTTAAATTCAGGCCTGGTATAGGCAATGTGAGACAAAGGCCATAATGCCTTATTGGAAAAACCATAATAGTAGCCTGACTCTTCTTCTTTGCTAAGCCATATTCTCCTTAAAGTATAAGCAGGTTCATCGGGCGGCACCTTAACATGGTCTTTTTTGTCTACAACCTTCTTGTCGGCATTGCCTGAAGCAAAAGCGACCCATATGCCTCCACAGGCACGCATAACCGGATCAAGAGCAGTAACAGCGCCACCTGTGGGCCGGCTGCAATCTATCTTGCCCTCTCTCATTGCGTGAACATACGGCTCGCGATTTGATACTATAACAAGCAGCCTATCTCCCAATATATCTTTTACTGTCTTCTGCAGATCCTTTTTGGTATATGACATAGATACCTCTCTCTTTATTATTTAACGCAAATCAAGCAAAAGGTCCTTATGGCGTGTGCTAATCCTTAAGCCGCTAAAAAAGGCCCAAAAGAAGCTTTAAGATGTAAAATATTATTGTAACTCACTGACTAAATTTTGTCAAATATTTTGCAACAGTTCGGCTTCTGCCAGGCGCATGTCTTTTAATTGAAGCTGTATGGAGGTTATGCCCTTGTAGGTATTAAGATTGCAGGTATAGGCGAGGTCCACCTTCTGTTGGAGCGGATCACTAGGCAGAGAGTCGGATATGTTAAAGCCTATGGCTTCGGCGGTAGTCTTTCCGTCTGTAACCCACATCTTTACGCCGTTTCGCCTTAATATCCGGGGTGGTGTCTTTATGCTAAGGTCTCGCGATGAAAAAACAGGCTTGGGATTGCCTATACCGAAAGGGCTTAGCTCATCAAGCTCGGAAAGCAGCCTCTTATTGAGTGAAGCTATTGGTATATCTATATCTATATTTATATTAGGTATAAGGTCATCTTTGATTATTCTATCCTGCGCAATATTATTTATCATCTCCTTAAAATCCAAAAGCCTGTCCCTCTGCAATGTCAGGCCTGCCGCATAGCTGTGGCCGCCGTAATTCTTAAGAAGGCTCGAACATTCGCTCAAGACATTGAAAAGGTGAAAGTTCTTGATAGAGCGGCATGAGCCTCTTCCTTCATCTCCATCCATAGATATCATTACGGTAGGCCTATAAAACCTATCTACAAGCCTGGAGGCGACAATACCGATAACGCCGCGATGCCACTTATCGTCTTCAAGTACAATCACTCTATCTTCTTTGAAATTTACCTCCCGCTCTACCTTTGCTAATGCCTGCCTCAATACCGATTCTTCCATCTTCTGCCTGTTTCTATTTTCCTGGTCTAAGGCCTTTGCCAGTTTTTTCGCCTCATGCGCGTCATCTGTCAAGAGAAGCCTTAACGCGAATTCCGGAGAACCAAGCCTTCCGGCGGCATTTATCCGCGGGCCCAATACATAACCCACGGAATGTGAAGTAATATCTTTGCCCTTTAGGTAAGATATCTCAACAAGAGCTTTTAATCCCTGCTTTTTTGTATGTGTAAGTTCGTCAAGCCCGTTTTTTACCAATATTCTGTTTTCACCAATAAGAGGGACTACATCGGCTACTGTACCAAGGCAGACAAGATCAAGATGCTCATATAATGAATCACTGTCCTTGCCAAGCAGGGCAGAAGCAAGCTTAAATGCTACACCTGTGCCGGAAAGATTCTTGTCGGGATAAGGGCAATCCTCCTGCATGGGGTCTAAGACGACATATGCCCTGGGTAGTGCTTTAGTAGGATTATGATGGTCTGTAACAATAGTATCTATTCCGGCTCTGTTAAGTTCATCTATCTCTTGGCATGCCGTCACTCCGCAGTCTACTGTTATAAGAAGCTCCACCTTTTTCTTTTTTATCTCATTTATAGCTTTTCCGTTAAGGCCATATCCCTCCTCAAGGCGGTTTGGTATATAATGGCCTACCTCAACTCCCATTTTTTTAAATACAAGGCTTAAAAGAGCTGTTGCTGAAATGCCATCAACATCGTAATCGCCATAGACCATTATTCTCTCTTTATTACTTATGGCCTTTCTTATCCTGGCAACCGCACGCTTCATGCCTTTCATAAGAAAAGGATCGAAAAGATTAAGCAGGCCGGGATTTAAAAATCCCTCCGCTTCCTTCAATGTCCTTATGTTACGGTTTATGAGAAGCTGCGCTATGACAGGCGATATGCCTAAGGTATCGGTAAGTTTTTTCTGTGCTGTGGGATCTTTAGGTCTTATGTTCCAGGTTTTTCTCATGGTTCCATTCGCCGCCGGGAAGCCTGCCCCGAGCTTGTCGAGGGGGCGGCTCCTACTTTATCCTTTTTACTTCTTACCATACGGTTCAATATGTATAGCTATATCCGTAATACCGCTTATATTATCTTTGATAGCCTTCTGTATCTTATGGGTAAGCTCATGCGCGCCTTCAACATGCATAGACCGGTTGATCTGGATGTGTAAGTCCAGGTGTATATCATCCTGGCGGCCGCGTGTCCTTATCTTATGGCAGCCTTTTACACCATCAATATCTAAAACAATATTTTTTATATCATCAGATACTATTACCGCGCTGTCACATAAAACCGCTGATGTATCTTTCATTATATTGAATGCCGCATAAGCTATAAATAAGGCTATGGCTATAGATACTGCGGTATCTATGAGCGGGAACCCCGCGTTTATCGCGATTAGAGCTGCCACCACAGAGACAGAAACCAGGATATCGCATCTTGTGTGCTGAGAATCTGCCGCTAGTATGTCACTCTTTAGTGCTTTGGATCTTGCGCGCTCATATATATAAACGCCGGTATTCACCGCTATAGTACACAGCATAACCACAAAACTAAATTTAGTGACAACCGGAGCGGGATAGGTTTGGAAAAGGCGCATTATACCATCCTTTAGCAGGCTGAAGGATATAATAAAGAGCAGCATCGATATAATGATAGATGAAAAGGTCTCGTACTTCTTGTGGCCGTAAGGGTGTTCCTTGTCCACGGGCTGCGATGCTACCCATATACCTATCAACCCTACTATGTTGGAGGCGCCGTCTGAAAAAGAATGGAATCCATCAGCGCTCATAGCCGTGCACTTACTGATATAACCATACAGAAGTTTTGCCGCTGCGACTGCCCAGTTGAATACCAGCACACCTATGAGTATGTTGCGGATGCTCTTAAAACGTTCTTGCATTTTTTCATATATCGTATGTCGTATATCGTATATCGTGGTAATGTATACTACATACGAAAAATTAAAGGGTTAATTATACTTTTCGCCGCTGCCATAGTATTAATAATGGGCTTGCTATAAATATCGTGGAATATATACCTGATATAAATCCTACAATAAGGCAAAATGCAAAATTGTTTAATACTGCTCCTCCCCATACAAACAGGGCTATAGCTGTAAACAGCGTTGTAAGGGTTGTAAATACCGTACGTGCCAAAGTTTGATTAACGCTTAAATTTATAAGATCTACAAATTTCATCTTTCTAAGCAGCCTCATATTTTCCCTTATCCTGTCATATATAACAACCGTATCGTTAATAGAATAACCGGCTATCGTCAATATGGCCGCAACGACAGTAAGGTCAAACTCTCTTCCGGAAATAGCCATAGCGCCTATAGTCACAAGCACATCATGAAAAAGCGCTATAACGCCAGCTAATCCGTATTCCCAATGGTGAAATCTAAACCCTATATATATAAGTATGCCAAGCAGCCCGAAAACCAGAGCGCGAACGGCGTTTTTCCTCAAAAGCTTTCCTACGGAAGGGCCCACTTTTTCAACGCGCATTATCTCAAATTCATTATCCTTAAAAGAATCTTTTAGTTTCTCTTCTATCCTGTTATATGCCGCCTCAGGCGTGCGTATGAGTATCTCGCGGTTTCCGGAAAGCCTTTGGATGGAGACGCCTTTTAAACCCAGGCCTGAAACCGCGCTTCTTACTTTAGATATATCAACAGGATCTTTAAACTGAAACTGCTGTAATGTCCCACCTGTAAAATCTACTCCGAAATTACTCTCACCCCGCTTAGCAAAGAAAGACATGCCGACTATTATTACTATCAGAGACAGAAAATAGCATATCTTTCTCTTTCCTATGAAATTTATCTTTGTATCCTTTATCCAGTTGAGCATATTCACTGTCTTAAAATTCGGAGAAAGCGCCAGTACCTGGAATATCGTCCGTGTAACAACGAGTGAGGTAAATAGGCTTGCGAATATACCTATTGTAAGGGTCATAGCAAAACCTCTTATAGCGCCTGTTCCGAACTGGAATAACAGCACAGCGGCGATAAGGGTAGTCACGTTTGAATCTATGATAGCACTGAACGCCTTATTGTAACCATTTGATATAGCGCTTCTGACAGTCTTTCCGGAGCGCAGTTCTTCCCTTACTCTCTCGTATATAAGTACATTGGCGTCAACAGCCATACCTAAGGTCAGGATAAGGCCTGCTATTCCAGGTAATGTAAGTGTAAAACCGAAATAACCCATGACGCCGAGGACTATAACAAAGTTAAGAGCAAGCGCTAAAACTGATATAATACCCGCGAAAAGATAATATACCCCCATGAACAAACATACAAGCCCCGCGCCTATAATAATAGCCTTAATGCCAGACGTTATGGAATCCCGTCCTAATAAAGGGCCCACGGTTCTTTCCTCTTCTACTATGACCGGCGCCGGAAGAGAACCTGCCCGCAGAACTATAGCAAGGTCTCCTGCTTCTTCCGGACTAAACCTGCCTGAAATTACGCCTTCTCCGCTGGGAATCCTCTCATTTATGACAGGGGCAGACTTTACCTTGCCGTCAAGCACTATAGCCAGCCTCTTACTTATATTCGCGCCTGTCAATCTTGAGAATTTCTTTGCACCTTCTTTATTGAAACTTATACCTACTATGGGTTGGTTAAACGCAGACTGGTCAAATTTCACAACAGCATTCGAAAGATCCGCGCCTGTAATATCCGACTTCTCTTCAAGAAGAAGTTTCTGGCCCTCTTCATCCTCTTTTAATTCATAACCTTCAGGAACATTTCCTTCCAATGCCTCTTTAAGCTTCTCAGGGTCATCAGAGACAAGCTTAAACTCCAAAAGAGCTGTCTGGCCTATG
>JBDRAM010000051.1:0-3662 GCA_043823785.1 Candidatus Omnitrophota bacterium | reverse complement strand
TGCATTCACACAGGCCAGCACTATTCCTACGAGATGGACAGGATATTTTTTGAGGAACTCGATCTTCCTGAGCCGGAATTTAAACTGGATATAAGGTCAAGAGCGCCTTATATGCAGGGTGATCATACAGGACGTATGCTTATTGAGATAGAGAAGAAGTTATTAGAGGATATGCCATATTGTATAGTTGTGCAGGGCGATACTAACACTGCTTTAGCCGGCGCATTAGTAGCAGGGAAGATATCAACCACAGAAAGCTTTACGGGCTTTCATATAAAAGTAGCTCATGTCGAAGCGGGTTTGAGAAGTTATGACAGGTCAATGCCGGAGGAGACAAATAGATTTTTGGCTGACCATCTTGCTGACTTTTGCCTGACTCCTACGCGCAGGGGAAGAAAAATACTTTTAAGAGAGGGTGTGCCTAAGTCGCGTATACATGTTACCGGCAATACAATTGTCGATGTAGTAATGAAATATTCAAAAAAGGCAGAATCCGAGGGTGTAGGTTTAGCTGGTTCGGATATAGCGCCTAATTCAGGTGAAGTAGATTTCGGGCTTCAGAAAAATAAATATATCCTGCTTACGCTGCACCGGCAGGAGAATGTCGATTCCGAGATAAGATTTAAAAATATATTGCAGGGATTGTCTCTTGTTTCAAGCAAGCTCAATCTTCCCATTGTCTTTTTGGCTCATCCCCGCACCTGGAAGATGATGCAAAAATTCAAGATAGAAATGCCTAAGGGTATATATCAGCGCCAGCCCCAGGGCTTTATAAATTTCTTACAGCTTGAGATGAACGCGGCTCTGATTCTTACTGATTCAGGAGGGGTGCAGGAGGAGAGCTGTGTATTAAAAGTGCCGTGCGTTACGCTACGTGACAATACCGAGAGGCCTGAGACTGTTAAGGTGGGGGCGAATATCATCGCGGGCACAAAGCCAAAGGCGATATTAAAAGCAGCTATTAGGATGTCCAGGAGAAAAAGGACATGGAAGAATCCATTGGGTGACGGCAGAGCGTCAGAACGAATACTTAAAATATTAATGAGGTAAACTGTGAAAATAGCATTCTTTGTGTATCCTTCAGCATTTCAGGCGCCGGGCGGCGGTGAGATAGTCCTGCTTAAGACAAAGCAGGCGCTCGAAGAGAAGGGGATCTATGTAAAACTGTTTAATCAGTGGGAAGACAGCCTCAAGGAGTTTGATATACTCCATGTCTTTGGCAGTGTAAAAGAGTGCCTGGGACTTATGCTAACCGCAAGGAATCTTGGTACCAGGGTTGTACTCGTGCCCATATTCTGGTCGAGTTTTCAAAGGGCGTGGAATGAGTATGGAGGCCTCTCAAAGAAGCTGCAGATGACATTAAGGCACCTGGTGAAAGTGGTTTTTCCAATTATGCCGTCCGCTAGAAGAAAGATGATGGTTTCAGCAGATGCTGTTACTGTGAATTCTATGGCAGAGGTTAAGCAGGTATCAAGGTTATTCTGTATAGACAAAAGAAAGATCCATATCGTATATCTCGCAGCTGATGAGAGATTTTCAAGAGCCGATAGTTTAGAATTTATAGATAAATATGATATTAAGGATTTTGTACTTTCTGTAGGCCGTATCGAGCCACGCAAGAATCAACTTAATCTTATTAAGGCGATGAAGGGTTCCGGAAAGAAGGCAGTCTTTATAGGTGACCCTGTGCCTGGCTATGAGAAATACCATAAAGCATGCCTGGATGAAGCGGATAAGGATACTCTTTTTATAGGCCGCGTAGATCATGAAAGCAGCCTTCTCTCATCAGCCTATGCGGCAAGCGGCGTATTTGTGCTCCAGGGCTGGCTTGAGACACCGGGCTTAGTCGCGCTTGAGGCGGGATTGGCCGGCGCGAGGTTAGCTGTGACTCAGGTAGGCTCAACCCGTGAATATTTTAAGGATCATGCCGAGTATTTTAATCCCGCAAGCCCAAAGAGCATAAGAGAAGCTATCGACAGGGCGGTTAAGAGAGATAAGGATGATAGGCTAAAAAAATATATTTTGAACTATTTTCTATGGCCTAAGGCAGCGGATGAGAATATAATTGTGTACAATAAACTCATAGGAAAATGATATGAAGCATATATTTAAAAATAAATTCTACAAATTTATGTTTTTTATCATAGATGCTGTGGGCTTTCTGATCAATTTGCCATTTGTGGTATTCAGAAGAAAGGTTCCAGGAAACGTAGGCAATATCCTTTTGATAAGGCTTGATCACATTGGCGATGTAATATGCTCAACCCCCATACCGCAGAGCTTAAAAGAGCATTACAGGGGCGCGAAGATAACATACCTGGTATCAAATGCCGCTAAGGATGTAGTATTGAATAACCCCTACGTGGATGAGGTGATATGTTATGACGCGCCGTGGTTTAACAGGAACAGAAAAAGGGTATTTGAGATAAGGAAAGTTTTAATTTTGGCAAAAGAACTCAGGAGGCATGATTATGATATAGGCATAGACCTAAGGGGTGATTTCAGGCATATACTTCTTATGCTTCTTTCAGGAGTGAAATTTAAGATAGGCTACGGCATAACAGGAGGCGGCTTTCTGCTAAACCATAGGGTACCTTATAGAAAAAACTTACATAGCATAGAACGCAACCTGGATTGCTTGCGGAGCATGGATATTAAAGTTATATCCAGCTGGCCTCAGGTATTTACTTCTGAAAAAGATGAAAAGACCGCGGATAAATTTTTAGAGTCAAACAATATATTAGCTGAAGATTTTGTAGTTGTTATGCACCCATATGCGGGCTATTCGTCGAAAAACTGGCTTGACAGCAGATTCGCAGAACTTATAAAATCTCTCCATGAAAAATATAATGCCAAGGTGATAATAGTGGGCTCCGGAATAGATAAGAATGCTATAGACGGCCTCATAGCGATGAGCCAGACTCAGGCTATAAATACGTCTGGCATGACTTCATTAAGCAGTCTAATGGCGCTTATTAATAAGGCATCGGTATTTGTTGGCGTTGATTCAGGGCCAAGCCACATAGCGTCACTGACAAAGACGCCTTGTCTCATCCTTTATAGCGGTACAAACAATGCCTGGGAATGGGGACCGAGAAACGACAAGGCTATTCTTATGCAGAATGATATCCCCTGTAAAGGCTGCGAGAAATTAGATTGTGAACATAACATCTGCATGGACCTTACTACTGTAGGTGATGTCCTTGATGCTGTAGAAAAAGTAATATCCTTAAGGTAGAAAATTATGCGAATCGGATTTGATGCCAGGATGATAGGCCATCCGGGCATCGGAAGATATATCAGGAATATCTTAACCTCAATGGTGCCTATTGCCGATGATATTGACTTCACGCTTTATGGTGAGGTAAATAGGCTTTCAGGCTTTGAAACCTGTGAAAAAAAGGAATACTCAAGCAAAGCTTATAGCCTGGGTGAGCTTTTCGCAAACCCTTTTGTTAAAGACTCATTTGATATTATCCATGTCCCGCATTTTAACGCGCCGTTTAAGAATAAGAATAAGCTGATAGTTACTATCCATGACCTTATATATCTTAAATTCAGTGAATCGCGCCCGTGTTTTATCCCGGATGTATTGGCCAGGAAGGTAATTGCAGGCGTTATAAAAAGAGCAGAGAGAATAATAGCTGTTTCTGAAAATACAA
>JBDRAM010000050.1:0-2839 GCA_043823785.1 Candidatus Omnitrophota bacterium | reverse complement strand
CCTGTCCAGCAGTAAAGACATAAATTTTCCCTTGGAAGGCCTACAGCTTCCACCATATCATCGACTGTCTGAAACCTCAAGCTTGTAACCTCCAGGTCTTTGGCTATCCATTCTACCATCTTTTTATATTTTGGGGAATTACCATCCAGATATTCAGAAACATCATCTATCTCTTTTCCTTCTATGCTGCATATGGCTTTTCGCGCGGCAAGTTCATTTACAGAGCGCGTGGAAAGATTATACCTGCATGGAAATATAAGCGGAGGACAGGCAGGCCTTACGTGTATCTCTTTTGCGCCGCAATCCCACAGCTTTTTTACTGTAAAATTCTTAAGCTGTGTCCCTCTTACGATAGAATCTTCACACACAACAATACGGTTGCCCTCAATTATATCCTTTACAGGTATAAGTTTCATCTTGGCTATGAGGTCGCGCGTATCCTGCGAGGGCGGGGTATAACTTCTGCCATAACCTGGTGTATATTTAATAAGCGGGCGCCTAAAAGGCTTACCTGATTCCATAGCATATCCCAGGCCATGCGCAAGGCCTGAATCAGGGACCCCTGAAACCATATCAACGTTTATGTCCTTATCGCGTTTCGCGAGAAAACGCCCGCACCTTTCTCTAACTGTCTCGACATTTATTCCCTCATAACTTGCGGCAGGAAACCCTGTATATATCCATAAAAATGTACATATCTGACTTTTCCTGCTGCCGGCCCTGTTTTGGGTCATCCCTTTTTCATCTATCAGGACTATCTCACCCGGCTGCATATATTTTACTATCTCAAAATCGTTGTTTGTAAAAGCAATTGTCTCTGTAGTAACAGCCCAGGCATCGTCTCTTTTACCGATTATCAACGGTGTATAACCAAGCCTATCCCTGGCGGCATAAATTCCTTCCTTAGTAAGCAACAAAAGTGAGCATGAGCCTTCTATCAGAGCGAACATCTTTTCTATGCCATCAGCTATGCTGCTGCCCTGATTGATCAGCTTCGCTATAAGCTCTGTTGTGTTGATCTCGCCATTAGTCATCTCGCTGAAAGATATACCTTTTTTAAGCGACTCTTGCCCTAACTCTCTGGCATTTGCTATTAGGCCGTTGGTAACAATGCAAAACTGTCCAAATCTGGAATTTAAATATATAGGCTGTTCTTCAAGAGCGCTGATAACCCCTATGCCCTTATTGCCTTGCATTTTCTTATAGTCTTCATAGAATTTTGCTTTAAACTGGCTTTGGCTTATGGTATGGATCTGGCGCTGAAAATCATCTCCAAACACAGCCATGCCTCCGTATTCGGTACCAAGATGCGAATGATAATCAGTGCCGTAAAAAAGGATCTCTGTGCAATCACCCTTAGAGGCTACGCCATATATACCGCTCATATTTATCTCCTTTTATATATGTGTTAGTTTAGGTTATATATTATACAATATTTCCCCTGCTATGTAAATTACTTAATTAGTACGCTAACCACCAGCATTGGGGCAACCTTCACAATTCTCATTGCCAGGCAAAGATATCCACAGCAAAATGTGCAAACCAAGGCGGGGGAGTGTATTTGTTCGCGGGCCCCTCCGCCCAGCGTGCCCGCCTGCCCTTCGCTTGCATGGGCGGGCAGGGATCCTCCCACTCACAAACACACGCCCCCGCCTTTCAAGCACCTCTAAACTGACAAGAATTATCTTCACTTCGAAATATATGAGGCTTTACTCCTGTTGCCCCAATGCTGGCTATTGAATAAAAAAGTGTTCTCTTATATATTTGTTTTACAGCTGATTATTTTATGGCGGGTTAACAAAAACGCCTGAGGGGTTAAGCTACTGGGCTGGAGCTGCCTAGGTAACTAATAATTATCGTACTTGTTAGATATTATTTTTTGTTGCTAATAAAGTCTGCCCATCATCTATAACTTCTATAATCCAAGAAAAACTTTCATCAAAAATTCCTATAATCGAACCTAAAAGCCAAAATTCATTTTGGTTTCTAAGAAAATATTCTGTTAGTACGATCGCATGGGGTTCAAATTCAATGGCTCCAGAAATAAAAATGGCCTCCGAGGGAACGATACCATGAAGAATATAGTTTTTTAATAATTCTCTTAATCGATTTCCTGTCCAACTCAATGACTGGTTTACTTCCTTTTTTAAAATCGCTCTTTAGATCCTCTAACCACTGTTCTGACATTTTATCTGCTTCTTTTTTTTAGAGCTATGTTTTAAATAATTTATATCATATCCTAAAATTAACGCATGTCTACCCCTTTTATATAAACAGCTATGGTAACGCTGCAAACGCAACAATAGCATTTTTTAGCATTTTTTAAACTAACCAAAGGCGAGTCCCGTAGAACTTCTCCTGCGACGTTTCTACAATCCGGGACGAGGCAAAAACCATGTTCGAGCCGTCGGCGATAGCCGACCTGGCCCCGCAATCCCGCCAAAGGCGGGATAAGGGGCCCCGAAAATGAGCGAAGCGAATTTGAGGGACGAGTTGTTTTTGTCTTAGTTTAAAAAATGCGTGCCGAAGGCAAAAAATGCGTGCTGCGGCGTAGCGTTACCATAGCTTAGTTATACTGTAATTATTTAATGCGGTTAATTCTAGCTCTTGAGGGATTGAAGTAGCCTATCATAAGTCCGGGGAATTCTCTCTTTAAAGAACCAATTAACTCTTTCATGCCGATCAACCTATCTCTATCTGCCTTAAATTTCAGGATCTTAAAATAAAGCAGCGGGTCCATATTAAGATTCCTGAGTTGGACCATATCTACTTTGTGAGCTTTTATGAATCTCTTGAAAGCCTCAAACTCCTGATACGAATCGGTAAACCCCGGCAAAAG
>JBDRAM010000049.1:0-11769 GCA_043823785.1 Candidatus Omnitrophota bacterium | reverse complement strand
AAACCAAACACTCCCCACGAAACTCTTCTAGATTGGTTCCTTGCGGTATCCGGGTTTATACTTTCCTCTTACCGCAAGAAAACCAAACACTGCCATGAAACTCTTCCAGATTGGTTCCTTGCGGTATCCGGGTTTATACTTCCCTCTTACCGCAAGAAATCCGCGTATACTGCTAAAACCAAAGCTATGCCGGAGAAGAAGAATATGAAAAAGTAATTTATACTATCCTTCTTTGAGCTGAGCTTGCATATAATAGTCCCGAGCACGTCATAATCATGGTCCGTAAGCTTGCCTCTGGAAAGCATCTTGTCGACCAGTTTCGTCTCCTCTAATTCTTTGCGCATCAGCCTGTCATATCTGAACTTGTATAAAAAGAATACGAAAAATCCCACTACGCCCACATACCAGAATATCTTCGCTAGCAGCGGGTGGAAATCAAAAACTACGTTTACGGCTCTCAGAGCTATCACTGCCACGAGAGCGATAAAGAAAAAGACCCAGGATACGGCAGACTCCCGGCATTTTTTAAGCTTGAAACAATCGTAGCATACAAACTCATTTTCCTTCTTCCCCATCTGCCACCTTTTGGATTTTTCAATCTCTCAACTCTCAACCCTCAATCCGGATTTTCACTAGCAGGCCACCGATATCTCTTATGTTAGCCTGCAACATACTCTCAACTCTCAACTAAC
Source organism: Candidatus Omnitrophota bacterium (assembly GCA_043823785.1). GTDB lineage: Bacteria > Omnitrophota > Gorgyraeia > JABMRG01 > JABMRG01 > JBDRAM01. Next base: position 11,077 of record JBDRAM010000049.1, on the reverse strand, counting down.
TTATACCGCAACCACTTCTTTTACTCCGGGCGCTTCTCCCCCTTCGCCCTTCAAATCGTATTTCATGGTATGGGCTACGGGGGACTGCGCGGCCTTCGGCCGCTTGTTTCTTACACTGAAACAACTTCCTTTATTTCCGGGACTTCTCCCCCTTCGCCCTTCAAATCGTATTTCATGGTATGGGCTACGGGGGACTGCGCGCCCCGTGGGCGCTTGTTTCTTACTTTCTAAACTGATACGACCTCTTTCACCCCCGGCACATCTTTCTTTAAAGCAGTCTCAATGCCCATCTTCAAGGTCATCTGGCTCATCGGACACCCGCAGCATGCCCCTATAAGCTTCACCTTTACCACGCCTTCAGGAGTAACATCTACTAACTCCACGTTACCTCCATCAGCCTGCAAGTTGGGCCTTATCTTTGCCAAAGCAGCTTCTACTTTTTCTTTCATGGTATTCTCCTGGTATATTATGTGAACAAGTCTGGTCATGTAATTAGGTTAGGGTCAAGATGCCCGTTTGGTAGTTGGGTTAAGTATTTAGTCTTTTTACTAACAACCTGCCCTAATTTTCCATACCGGCTTCCTGACCTTTACCTAATAACATGACCTACGGTTTCATATTACCGCATTACTCGCAATGACAGACGCTGCTACAGGTAAGTGCCTTTTTCAAGGTAGCCTACGTAATCTTTTACAGCGTCCTTGATATCGGTAAACTTATAATTACAGCCTGCTGCTCTAAGCTTTGTAAGATCTGCCTCAGTGAAATACTGATACTGATCCCTTACTGAATCCGGCATATCGAAATATTCTATATTAGGTTTTATCTCAAGCGCCTCAAAGAGCGCACCCGCAAGCTCGTTCCATGTTCTTGCGTTACCGGTACCGACGTTGAATATGCCTTTCTTATCAGGATGCTCTATGAAATACCCTACCACCTCATTGGCATCTTTCACATATATGAAATCTCTCCTCTGCTCACCATCTTTATAATCAGGTTTATGTGACTTAAAAAGCCTCAAGCTTCCGGTCTTTTTTATCTGATGATAACCTTTATTGACCATGCTGCGCATATCGTCCTTATGATATTCATTTGGCCCATAGACATTAAAAAATTTAAAGCCGGTAACCTTATCCTGGAGCTTGTTTTCTAAAACCCACATATCGAACTGCTGCTTTGAATCACCATATGGATTTAACGGCTTAAGTGCAGGAGTCACCTCATCTTTATCGGAATATCCTTTTTCTCCAGCGCCATAGGTTGCCGCGCTGCTTGCGTAAAGAAATCTTTTCTTATTATTTAGTGACCACTCGGTGAGTTCTTTTGAATAGAGAAAATTATTCTTGGTAAGATATGAGACATCTCGTTCTGTCGTCGAAGTACAAGCACCAAGGTGAATAAGAATATCTACGCTATCTTTAAGCTTATCTAAAGAATCTATTAGCTTATCTCTGTCCATATAATCCGAAAACTCTTTACCGTAAAGATTCTTGGAATCCTCAGCCTTCTTAGCGACATCTGTTACTATTATATCTTTTATGCCCATACTATTTAGCTTGGCTAAAAGACAACTTCCTATAAATCCGGCTCCTCCGGTAACTAAAAATTTCATTTGCTCTCTCCGCATATTTTAAAATAACTATAGACTATAGACTATAAACTATCAAAATATTCCGACGCGCAATACGAACTTCGTACATATGGGCCGCTTTCTACATGAAGAAAGCCTATTTTTAATGCCTCATTCTTATAATAGCTGAATCTATCAGGGCTCACATATTCCTTAACAGGATAATGGCCTGGGCCCGGAGAAAGATATTGACCGATGCTTAGGAAATCACAGCCTGCATTGCGAAGGTCTTCAAATAACTCAAGCACCTCTTCAGCGCCTTCACCCATGCCTACCATAAGCCCTGATTTTGTATATATATTTTTTTCACCGCTGATCTCTTTGGCTATTCTCAAAATCGATATAGAACGCCTATAATCAGACTGAGAACGGACCTCCTTATATAGCCTCGGTACAGTTTCAATATTGTGATTTACAACATCAGGCATAGAATCCACTATCTTCTTTAAGGGCTCAAAATCACCTTTAAAATCAGGCGTAAGAAGCTCTATCTTCGCGCTCTGGATACAATTACGAATGGCAGTTACAGTCATCGCAAAAAGTTCCGCGCCACCATCACTAAGGTCATCCCTTGTCACGCTTGTAATAACCACGTATTTCAAATCAAGGTTCTTAACTGCTTGGGCGATTCTTTCAGGCTCATTATGATCTGGCGGGAGAGGGTCTCCTTTTTTAATAGCGCAAAACGCGCAATTTCTGGTGCAGATATCTCCCAGGATCATAAACGTGGCTGTTCTTTTGGAAAAACACTCGGAGATATTCGGGCAATGTGCCTCTTCGCATACGGTATTAAGACCTAAGTCTTTGAACATACCTTTTAGCTCTTTGCACTCTTTGAGACTTATTCTCTTATTAAGCCATTGCGGCCTCTTGTGGGTGGTCAGCATATGTTTAAAAACTCTTACCTTTATGAGGGTTATAATAGTATAAGGACTATAATTATACTACTTAGACTAGAAATCTACAAGCTAAAAATCTATTTGCCTGCCTTGTCTACGGCAATCTTTAACTTCTCCCCTCATTACTTCAACAGCATGCCCTAATAGTGGTAATATAATACGTAGACACTCTGATACAGCTTTTGGGCTTCCCGGAAGGTTTATGATAAGGCTCTTCTTCCTTATGCCGGAAACGCCTCGTGAAAGAAAAGAACGCCCTGTCTTTTTGGCTGATTTAACCCGCATCATCTCTGAAAGGCCGGGCGCTTCCTTTTGAATTATGGCCCTGGTTGCTTCAGGAGTTATGTCCCGTGGTGAAAATCCTGTGCCTCCGCTTGTTATTATAAGATCCAATTCTTCTCTTTCCGACCAATCCCTTAAAGCATCTGAGATAATCTTAAAATCATCCGGAACGACCTTATATCTTACAGATTCGGCATTTATATCCTTTAAAATCTCAGTTATGCGCTGCCCGCTCTCATCTTTTCTCACTCCGCTATGGCTTCTGTCGCTTACTATAAGTATTCCTGAAAGGATATTACCTCTTCTTATTATCTTGATTGTATCATCTTGTTTTATTATTCCCCCCTTTACAACCTTGGCAAAGATACCTTGCGAAGGCAAAATGCACATACCTTTATCCTTATAAATCTTACATGGCCTCTTACATTTTTTACCTATCTCTGTCACCTCTAAGATCGCATTACCCGCACAAAGCTCTACACCTACCGCTAAAGTTGTAAGCTCTATCCCTGATGTGGTAATATTTTCGCCAAAACCACCGCACCCTATTTTGATACCGTCCCTCCTTAAAATGTCCAGGCTCTCTTTCGCAAGAAGGCTGACCTGTCTTTTTCCGGGGCCCGCATGGGCATCATTCACGAGGCCGTGTTCTATCTTCAGTGTTGACTTCTTTATATTCTTTTTTGAGACACCTTTTCTCCTGCTTATGCATACAGCCAAAATTTTTCCCATATCATCTCTCTCGTTTATAAATACCGTTTTTACCGCCTTGTTTTTCAATAAGCATGATGTCCGTAATCTCTATAGACCTGTCATACATCTTGCACATATCGTATATTGTAAGAGCGCAAACAGAGCAGGCAACCATTGCTTCCATCTCGACTCCTGTCCTCTCTATAGCGGATACAAGCGATCTTATTCTTATACCATCTTTTATAAATACGAAAGATATCTTTACTTCGGTAATCCTCAAAGGGTGGCAAAGCGGTATAAGATCAGAGGTCTTCTTCGAAGCAGAGATTGCCGCAATCCTTGCGCATTCCAATACGTCCCCCTTAAATGCCTTGTTATTTTTTATTATATCCAGCACCTCTTTTTTTAATTTTACGGTAGCCTGAGCTTTAGCTATACGCTTGTTTTCTTTTTTCAGGCTCACATCTATCATACCTCCTGTTCTTTTAGTAATCTTTTCATCGCAAAACATATCTTTTATTATCCTCCCATTCTGCTCATAGCAACATCGTATTTCTTTATCCTACTTTTTGAAAATACTTTCTTCTTAGATAAAACTTCGTCCAGTCCCCTTTTTATCTCATCTTTTCCCGCGCCTCGCCTTAACATATCTTTTATATCCATGCTAAATGATGAAAAAAGGCATGGATAGAGCCTTCCTCCCGCGGTGAGCCTCAATCTGTTACAATCTTCGCAGAAAAAACCTGTCCTGGTATTTATGAAACCTATCTCTCCCCTAGCATCTTTTATCTTATAATTCTCTGAGGGCCCGCTACCGTTAGGCCCGCAGAAAATAAGATTACCAAATATCTTTTCTATCCTGTTTTTTATCAAAAAATTCGAAATAAATTGAAAGGAAGGGACACCACCGTTTACAGGAAAATATTCTATAAAACGCACACATACATTATTATTAAGGGAGAAAGCCGCGAACTCTTCTATCTCATCATCGTTTACTCCTTTAAGAACTACAATATTTATCTTAACAGGAAACTTAAAAGCTTTCATAGCCTCAGTTACTGAAGCGAAGACTTTATCAAATTTATCAACACCTGCAATCTGCTGGTACCTCTTTCTTTTAAGCGTATTAAGGCTCACATTTAACCTATCAAGTCCTGATTTTATGAGAAGGTTTAGTTTTTCACTTAACAGAATACCGTTTGTTGTCATATTTATCTCTTTTAATGAACCTTTTTTTCTTAGCATTTTTATCAAAACCTCTACATCCCTCCTTAGCAAAGGTTCACCGCCTGTTATTCTCGCGTATTCTATACCGTTTTGTGTAAGAATATCAACAGCATCCGCTATCTCCTCGAAGCTTAATATCTCATGGTGCGGTAAGAAAAAATCTTTTCCTTTAGGCATACAATACAAACATCGTATATTGCACCTGTCTGTTATAGAAAGCCTGAGATAATTTACCTTTCTTGCGTTTACCATAATATAACCTTTATCATACTGTTCTTTTTTAAAAAAGCTCTACTGCCATCAACTACCATAAAAGAATTAGCCTGCGAAAGAGACGCTATATCCGCTGAGCCGTGATATGACTTGACCGGAAATATCTCAAGCCTGCTTCCTTTATTCAAAGCTTTGACAGGAACAAAATGCTTTCTGCCTTTTTTTTGTCTAAAATTTTCTTTTAATATTCCCTCGCGCATAGAAAGATTGGGTGCTTTGCCCATCATCTTTTCTATTGACGGTTTTATCAGGATTAAAAAAGTAAGGTAGGTTGACACGGGATTTCCGGGAACGCCAAAGACAAGGCTGCTCTTTCTTGTGCCAAAAAATACAGGTTTGCCCGGTTTCATTTTAATCTTATGAAAGACCTTCCTTACCCCGCATTTTTTCAATGCGGACGGAACTAGATCATAATCACCCATGGAGACTCCGCCTGAAAGAATAATTATATCATGCTTAAACCCTTTCCTGATAATATCTGCCAGAGCCTTATCTTCATCTTTTGCAATGCCAAGATATTCAGACCTTACTCTCATATCATTAAGCATAGATATCAGCATCGGACCATTACTGTTGTAGATCATACCGCGCCTGAGCCTATTGCCCGGCTCAACTACTTCATCCCCTGTGTTCAAAATAGCTACAGACGGCTTTCGATAAACACTTATCTTACTTCTTCCCAAACTTGAAGCTATTGAGACCTCCGGGCCTCTTAAGCAGGTTCCCTTTTTAAGAACAAGGCTTCCCCTTCTTATATCTTCACCCTTAAAACATATATTCTCATACCGGCCTGTCCTCTTGAGTACCATCACCCTGCCTTTATCTTTACGCTCCCTTGTATTTTCAACCATTACCACAGAATCCGCGCCTTCAGGAAGCGGTGAGCCTGTCATTATCTTTACGCATTCTCCGCTTCTTATGGTATTTCTGTATGAGCTGCCTGCTTTTATAATACCTTTGCATAAAAGCTCTACGGGAATAGAATCTGTATCGGCACTGCATAACGCATACCCATCCATAGCAGACTTATTGAAAGCAGGCAGATCATGTATAGCTCTTATATCTTCTGCCAGAATATACCCTATAGCATTATTGACTGGGATCCTTTCTATATTCAACCTGGTTGTTTTACTTATTATATGCTCAATCGCTTTATCAAGTGATATCATTAAAATACCTCCACTGCCGATGCTTTAAATGTCAAGAATACTTCCTCGCCCAGGCAAAGCTGCATATCTCTAAACGACTTATAAGTAACAAAAGCAGAAAAAAAAGTTCCAACATCTATGCGCAGGTTTATCAGGCCGTCTGTTTTCCCTATACTTTCTACTCTTCCCTTAAGGCTATTTAACGCGCTGGAATCAATAGCTTCTCTGGAGACGATAATATTTCTTGGATCTACAACTATTAGAGCCCTGCCTCTTTTTTCTGTTGCTGCGTATATACGACACCCTGACTCAAGCTCTGCCGTTTTTACTCCATTAAATGCGCTGTTATAGATATTATCCAGCTCGGCCTCAAATATATTCCAAAGGGGTGTATCGGTAATTCTGCCATTCAGAAGATATATGATATTTGATGTAAGCTTATATGCCTGGTGCAGGTCGTGAGTTGTCATTATTATGGTCTTTTTGCTGTTTTCTGTCATAGAAGATATGGTATCCTCTATCAATCTTACATTGTTTTTATCCAGGTTTGACGTAGGCTCATCCAGAAGAAGGACATCTGTATCTATGACCATAGACCTGGCTATACAAACTCTTCTCATTTCTCCGCAGGACAGCGCCGCTATAGAACGATCTCTTAATCCCCATATCTTAAGCTGTCTCATCGCGGACTCGGCTTTTTTCTCTGAACTTTTTTTGCTAAAAGAACGGAATGCCAGGCCCTTACAAACATTATAGAGAACTGTTCCTCTAAAAAGATATGGCTTCTGCATAAGCAGGGTAATACACCTTGTGTTTGGGCCTTGCTGGCAGCCATTAAAAATAACCGCGCCTTCATCTGGCTTATCCAGGAATCCTAGCAGGTTTAAGAGTGTGCTCTTGCCGCAGGCATTAGGGCCATACACTACATAGAAACTTCTTTCCTTTAAAGAGAGTGACGGAATATCCAAGGCAAGCAGGTTATTATAATATCTTTTTACGTTTTTCAGTTCATACAATATCACATTCTCACCCTATCAGCATAAAAAGCGTATTTTTTCCTTGTAAACATCTGAAATATTATATTGATCGCAAACGCAAAGAAAAGTAGAATCAGTCCAAGCGATAGGCCCAGAGCGAACTCTCCCTTTGATGTTTCAAATGCTATCGCGGTGGTTATATTTCTGGTATAATTTTTGATATTTCCTCCAAGCATCATAGAAATGCCCACCTCCGCGAAAACTCTTCCGAATCCCGCAATCACAGCGGCGAAAACAGCGTAGCGCATCTCAGCAAGGAGCGTAAAAAGATATTGGGATCTATTTGCTCCTAACGTAAGAGCGGTCTTTTCTACCCTGGGATCGGCTTCGTTCAAAACAGATATAGTCAATGCCATAATTATAGGGGTTGCCAGTATAAACTGGCCTATAACCATAGCGTAGGGTGTATATAAAAGGCCGAAGCTGCCCAACAAGCCTCTTCTGCACAAAAATGAATATACAAGAAGTCCTACGACAACAGTCGGTAAAGCCATCAGCGTATTCAAAACAGTTATTAATGCAACTTTGGCTCTGAATCTGTTTGTAGCTATTATAAGTGCGGATGGTATGCCAAATATCGCGGCCAAACTGGTTGAAAGAATTGCTACCCAGAGTGATGTCCAGCAGATAAGCATAAGCTGTCTATCCAGCTCTATTATCAATACTACCGCTTTTCCTAAACTATCAAAAATATATTCCATCTACCTATCGTTGTTTAAATAATATTTCACCATTTTTTCTAAAATCGCTTACAAACATATTGCCTTCTTCGGAAGTAAGCCATTCTATAAATAGTTTGGCTTTCTTATAATTTATGCCGGGATAGCGAGCTGGGTTTGTCACTATAAGAGAATAAGGATTGCCTAAAGACGGGTCACCTTCAAAAAGAATTACCAGATCTATCTTATTTTTATATGATATAAAGGTTCCTCTATCAACAAGGCAATACCCTCTCTTCTCATCCGCTATTTGAAGAGTTGTGCCCATGCCTTGGCCCGTCTCTATATATTCCCGGCCTTTCGGAAATATTCCAATGCTATTCCAGGTATCAATCTCTTTTAAATGTGTTCCTGAATTATCGCCGCGTGAAACAAACGTCTGTTCACCTTGTGCTATTTTTTTAAACGCCTCGCCTGCGCTCTTTAATTTTTCTATCCCAGCTGGGTCTTCCTTGGGGCCTATCAAAACAAAATCATTATAAAATACGGTTGTTCTATCGATACCAAAGCCCTTGTCTATAAAATCTTTCTCCATTGCGGGAGCATGGACAAGGACGATATCTACATCTCCGTTCTCCGCAAGTTTTAACGCCTTCCCCGTGCCCACAGAAATAGCATTGATAGTAATTCCATATCTGTTTTTAAACGCGGGCAAAAGAATATCAAGTAGTCCTGAATTTTCTACACTCGTAGTTGTAGCCATCTTTATATGGTTATCTAAAGCAAAACACTCGCAGTTTAATCCAAATATCATTAATGCCAAAAACGGTATGATAGAAATTCTCTTCATATTATCCTCTCAGCGGCAGTGTAAACATTCATCCTATCGCCTCTTACAAATCCTATCAGAGTTAAATGCATATTCTCTGCTAATTTTACACCCTGATCTGTCGGCGCGCTTCTTGAAGCCAGGATAGGAGACTTTATCTTTGCGACCTTGTTTATTATCTCACTCGATATACGCCCGGAGGTCAGGACTATCATATTCTTTATATCTAACCCCTTTAGCAGAGCCTCGCCAATAATCTTATCTATGGCATTGTGCCTTCCTATGTCTTCCTTAAATACAACTATATCTTTCGCATCGGCAAACCCGGCGCTGTGCACTCCGCCTGTCTCCTTAAAAGAAGCCGAGGCCTTGTCAAAAGCCTTCATAAGCTCTCTTATCTGCTGGTTAGAGACTTTTAAATCATTGCTTATTACTTCTTTGTTCATGAGATCAAGCGCATTGTAGAATATTACTCCCTTACCGCAACCGGGTGTATATAACCTTTTGAATGTAAACTCCGAAGAGATCTCCTTATTCTTTAACGCAACATAAGATGAGAATCTCTCCTTGTCTATAACAACGCTCTCAACATCATCTATTGATTTAATAAGGCCTGAGGAGAAGAAAAAGCCTACGCTCAGCTCCTTCAGATTATCAGGGCTGCAAAGAAGAGTAATAAGCTCCTCGTCATTAAGATATATAGTCAAAGGTATCTCATCCGTGACTATATCTTTTATGTTCTCTCTTTTGTCCTTATCTATCCTCAGCAGATCTATTTCCATCTAAAAATATCTCCTTGAATTTAGTATCGCTGAATCCGCTAATCTCATTATCCAATATATCAAATTTACTTATAAGTTCCCTGGCCCTAGCCGTAAGGCGCGATCCTCCGCCGTCTTTTCCGCCTTTAGAGCGTTCTATGAGTTTTGTACCAAGGCGTTTTTCTATAGCAGTGACATATCCCCAGCCATGCCTGAAGGATATGCCCATCTTTTCAGAGGCCTTGCTTATAGAACCTGTCTCATCGATAGCCTTCAATAGGTCTGATTTACCCTTGCCGAATATAAGTTCCTTACCTTCTTCAAGCCAAACCTTTGATTTTATCTTCATAATAGTTTTATCTTCTCCAGATCTTCCTGGGTATTAATATTTAAAAAAGAAGTGAGTTCACCCTTCTCTGCTTTAACATATTTACAATTAAACTTGTTAAGCATGCCGGCTATTGAAAGCTCACCGCTCTTTAGTGATTTCTCTATTTCAGGTATCATATTTTTGGAATAGATCCCATGCAAAGGCTCAGGCCCTTTTTCGCTGCGAGGTATAATACAGTCAAGATTCTCATCATTAGAAATCTTTAGCAGCCTCTCTATTAAACCGTTATGCAAAAAAGGCATATCGCAGGCAACAAAAAAAGCTCTTTTATTAGAGCTTCTCTTTAACCCGGTATAGATCCCGCCCAATGGACCACGATCTTTTACTATATCCTCAGCTATGCATACACCTTTAATCTCAGCAAAACAGCTCTTGTCATCAGTGACTATAAGTATCTCTTCAAAAAATCCTTTTAATACATCAATAATATTATCTACAACTCTTCTGCTCTTTAGAGTCAAAAACTGCTTGGGAAAGCCCATGCGCCTGCTTTTACCCCCTGCCAATATCACCCCGGCAATATCCTTATACATCTTTTCTCCAGGGACGTTTCTTGAGCAGGAGTTGTCGTGTTCAAGCAACGTCCCTAAACCTAATTAAACCTAAAGGACGTTCCTTGAAGCTGTATATACGTGCCTGCCTGTCCAGCGGACAGGTGGCAGACAGGCTTAAGGAACGTCCTTGATATTACATGACAAGGTTATACATTCTGTTTTTCTAATTCGTCTTTTATGATCTGATCGATATACATATCCGCTTCTGCTAGATCATCAAAAATATCAATTATAGGCAGTATCTTTACGGCCTCAAATACCTTCTTTATCTGAGTCTGCAGGTTTATCATGGCAAACGTAGCATTCTTTTTCTTTAAATCCTTTGTAGCCCATATTATAACCCGTATACCTATGCTGCTTACATAGGTAACCTTAGCCATGTCCACGATTATAGCCTTTGTCTTCTCATCGATAATCTCTCTTAACTCATCCTCAAACTGAGTATAAGTCTCGTTATCTATCGAACCGTCCAGGTCTACAGAATAGACATAGTCTTTTTTCTTTATAACCTTTATATCCAGCGACATAAGAGCCTCCTTTTATTAAATATTTAATAGGGCGTCACAAAAGTGCCGCCCTTGATTACAAAGATTACTAAATGACAGATTACGGAGATTGTTTATCGACTAGGTAATCGCTGTAATCTTTTAAAAATCATTGTAATCATAGGCTAAAATTAGTTTCGTGACAGCCT
>JBDRAM010000048.1:0-15781 GCA_043823785.1 Candidatus Omnitrophota bacterium | reverse complement strand
ATAGGAATTAGCACTCATCGATGATGAGTGCTAACAAGAGTAATAACCAAAGGGACAGTCCCCAAAAATAGCAAGGTTCGCCGCCAGGAGGCGGCTCCTACGGCTGATAGAGAAAGGGACAGTCCCTGGAAAATAATAACCAAAACAAGGGAGGGGTAAACATGGCAAAAGTACAGCCATTAGGAGACAGGATCCTGATAAAGCCTTTAGAGGCGCTGGAGAAGACAAAGGGCGGCATCATCGTACCGGACACAGCTAAGGAGAAGCCACAGGAAGGTAAGGTAGTAGCAGTAGGAAAAGGAAAGGTCTTGGAAAGCGGAAAGACAGAGCCTGTAGAAGTAAAAGTTGGAGATAAGGTCCTGTATGGTAAATATTCAGGCACTGAGATCAAGGTTGATGGCGATGATCATCTTATTGTAAGGGAAGAGGATATATTAGCGATATTAAACTAGTATGTCGCATATAGCATATAGTATATCGTAAAAAAGTCCAGAGATGCACAAAATCCAAAGCGACATACGACATACGACATACGATATACGCAAACACGAGAACAGGGAGGAGCAAGATGGCGAAACAATTGTCATATGGTGATGAGGCAAGACGCAAGATATTACAAGGTGTTGATAAGCTTGCGGCTGCCGTAAAGGTGACATTGGGGCCCAAGGGGCGCAATGTGGTTTTAGATAAGAAGTTTGGTTCACCGACTATTACAAAAGACGGTGTAACAGTGGCAAAAGAGATAGAGCTTGAAGATCCGTTTGAGAATATGGGTGCTGAGCTTGTAAAAGAGGTTGCTTCAAGGACATCAGATAACGCTGGGGACGGCACAACAACAGCTACTATATTAGCCCAGGCAATATACCGCGAGGGCCTAAGGAATGTAACCGCGGGTTCAAACCCTATGTCATTAAAGCGCGGCATAGAGAAGGCGGTAGAAGTAATAGTAGAGAATCTAAAAGCAATCTCAAAGCCTGTTAAGGACAAAAGCGATATATCGCATGTCGCTACGATAGCCGCGAACGGAGACACCACAATCGGCGGTTTAATAGCGGATGCCATGGAAAAGGTCGGAAAAGACGGTGTAATAACTGTCGAAGAGGCAAAGTCGATGTCTACAAGCCTTGATGTTGTCGAGGGTATGCAGTTTGATCAGGGCTATCTTTCGCCATATTTCGTGACAGACGCCGAGCGCATGGAAGCTACTATTGAAGACCCTTACATTCTTATTCATGAGAAGAAGATTTCGGCGATGAAGGATATGCTTCCTCTGCTCGAAAAGATAGCGCGCACAGGAAAGCCGCTTGTTATAATCGCGGAAGAGGTCGAAGGCGAAGCATTGGCAACATTGGTTGTAAATAAGCTGCGCGGAACGCTTAACTGCGCTGCTGTAAAAGCGCCGGGTTACGGTGACAGAAGAAAGGCCATGCTTGAGGATATAGCTATTCTCACAAAGGGCCGCGCCATAACAGAAGACTTAGGCATAAAGCTTGAGAATATAACCCTTGATGATTTAGGAAAGGCAAAGAGGGTCACTATAGATAAAGATAATACAACTATAGTAGAAGGCGCTGGAAAGCAGGCTGACATAAAGGGCAGAATAAATCAGCTAAAGAAGCAGATAGAAGATAATGATTCTGATTATGACAAAGAGAAGCTTCAGGAGCGTTTAGCCAAGCTCGCGGGTGGTGTAGCTGTAATAAATGTAGGCGCAGCTACCGAGACAGAGATGAAGGAGAAGAAGGCACGCGTTGAAGACGCATTACACGCGACCAGGGCAGCGGTTGAGGAAGGTATTGTTGCCGGAGGCGGAGTAGCGCTTCTTCGTTCAATCGATAAGCTAGATGATTTAAAGCTTAAAGGTGATGAGGCTGTCGGAGCTGACATAGTAAGAAGAGCTCTTGAGGAGCCCATAAAGCAGATCGCGGACAACTCCGGAGTAAGCGGTGAGATAGTAGCCAATAAGGTCAAAGGCGAGAAGCAGAACCAGGGATATGATGCTAACAAGGGCGATTATGTAGATATGATACAGGCCGGCATTATAGACCCGACAAAGGTTACAAGGACAGCGCTTCAGAACGCGGCAAGCATAGCGGCGCTTCTTCTTACCACGGAAGCTCTTATTACCGATCTTCCTGAGAAGGATAAATCAGGACCTATGATGCCACCAGGCGGCGGCATGGGTGGCGGCATGGGTGGCATGTATTAATAAGCAAAGCAGGATTGTGTGGCAGGTTTAAACCTGCCATACAAACTTACTTAGGATTGACAAAGAGAGTAAAAAAAGATAAAATGGGGCAGAGTAAAATCTGCCCCATTTTTATATATGACCCCGAACCACTCGGCATGGATGTTGGCAAGGGCCTCGGGTTTAGGGCAGGCAGGCCTTATCATAAAAATATGAGAAAATCACATATATTAATTCTATTAACGGCACTTATATTTTTATGTAGCCCTAATTTCGGCATATGCGATATGCCCTACAGCCTTAATCAAAAAGGATTAAAATGTATGGATGAGGGAAATTATCGCGATGCTGTTACATATTTTGAGAACGCCCGCCAGAGCTCACCCAGCAATAAGACAGTAACGCACAATCTAAGTATGGCATATCATAAGCTTGCCCAGCAATACGGCTCAAAGAATGACTGGGCCAATGCTATCCTTAATGAAGGACATTCGCTGAAATACAATCCTGAAAATGATGTAATAAAGCAGCAGCTCGGCATATTTTATAATAACCTTGCCCTGGAATACGCAAATAGTGAGGAGTTTGACGCGGCGCAGGATAAGTTTAAAACAGCGCTTGAATATTTCCCTGGCTCTGAGACCATCAAAACAAATTTTTATAATACAAAGCTCAGATACGCGGAAAAGTCACTTATCGATAGATATAATTACAAGGCCCAATCTTTGGCTGATGAGGCTATTGAGCTTTTACCTGCCGGAGCGGGCGCTTATCTTTTTCTAGGGGATATGTATTACAAGAACGATGATTTTAAGAAGGCGCTCTTAAACTGGAACAAGGCGATGGAGCTCGACCCGGCTAATGAGGAATTAAGAGATAGGGAAAAAAAGATAAAAAAAGAGAAGCAGGTCGAAGAATCATTCAATACAAGAAAGAGGATGTTTTTCAGGATACGCTATGACAAAGAGATGGATTCTGAATATGTATGGGCAATATCGAACATACTTGATGATGCCAGGAGAGAGATACGAAGCAGGTACCGTATTTACAACAGCAGTATTATACCTGTTATAGTGTACACAAGCGAACAGTATAAGCACGCGGTTACAGGCCCATACTGGACGCAAGGCCTCTATGATGGCAAGATAAGATTGATGGAGCAGGACATATCAAAGAGTGATGATGTTTTGCGAAAGATACTGTTTCATGAATACGCGCATGCCATACTTTTTCTTACATACGGCGGCAACATACCTACCTGGCTGCATGAGGGTTTCGCGCAGTTTAACGAGCCCGAGATGCCTTATGACTTAGTGGACAAAAATTTTATACGTTTATACCTGAAGAAAGACAGCAGGAATTTTTTTATTGAAAAGATCGATGATGACTTTAGCAATCGTGACGATCTGCTTGTTATAAAGAAAGCATACCTCGAGTCTAAACTTATACTTGAGTATCTTGTTGATAAATACGGCAAATATAAGCTGAGCCGCCTATTGAATGAATTAAAGGATGGGAAGGATTGGCAGGAGGCATTTAAAGAGATATACCGCAGAAATACTGAACGTTTTAATGAGGATTTCAGGGAATATCTAAGTGGTTATAAGGCGCCATAAATACCTTGACAATGATAGAGTGATTTATTATTATATGTAACAATTGTATTGAGAAAAATGAAGGAGTGAAAGATGGGTGAGTTTATTGGCAAAGATAGAAAAGCAAGGCGGTGTTACGGCTTTGACGAAGTAGCCCTGGTTCCAGGCGATGTTACTATAAATCCTAATGAGGTCGATACCGCGTGGCAGCTTGGAAAGCTCAAATTTAAGGTACCGATCATAGCGGCTGCCATGGATGGCGTAGTCGATGTTAAATTTGCCATTGAATTTGGTAAGCTTGGCGGATTTGCCGTGCTTAATCTTGAAGGTGTCCAGACCAGATATGAGAACCCCAATGATGTCCTTGATAAGATAGCAAAAGCTACGCCACAAAAGGCTACTGAGCTTGTCCAGGCCCTTTATACAAAACCTATAAAAGAGAAGCTGATAGCAAAGAGAGTCGAGCAGATAAAAAAAGCAAAAGTGCCTGCGGTAGTCAGCGCGATCCCTCAAAGAGCGGAGCGTTTTGCCGCCATTGCTCAGGAGGCGGGCGCGGATATATTCATAGTCCAATCTACGGTTACTACTGTTAAGCATCTATCGAGTGAATACAAGACTCTTGATTTTAGAATATTCTGCAAGCAGATGAAGATACCTGTGATAGTAGGAAACACCTGCAGTTACAAGACCTCGCTTGAGCTTATGGCGACAGGTATCGACGGACTTTTAGTCGGGATCGGCCCCGGCGCGGCGTGTACTACGCGCGGCGTGCTCGGCATAGGCCTTCCGCAGGTTACAGCTACCGCGGATTGCGCGGCTGCGAGAGACCTCTATTATAAGAAAAAAGGAAGGTATATATCTATTATAACTGACGGCGGCATGTCACGCGGCGGTGATATTTGTAAGGCATTCGCTTCAGGCGCGGACGCTGTTATGGTAGGTTCGGCTTTCGCGCGAGCAAAAGAGGCTCCGGGAAGAGGTTATCACTGGGGCATGGCAACACCTCACGCGAACCTTCCCCGCGGCACAAGGATCAAGGTAGGCACAACCGGCTCACTTAAAGAGATCTTATACGGCCCCGCGAAATTAGACGATGGTTCACAGAATCTCATGGGCGCGCTTATGACTTCGATGGGCAGCCTTGGCGCCCGCAACATGAAAGAGATGCACCTTGTTGAGATGATAATCGCTCCCTCCATACAGACCGAAGGCAAGGTTTTCCAGGTCAATCAACGTATTGGTATGGGGAAATAGGGTGTAGGCTGTAGGGTGTAGGCTGTAGGGTGTAGGGCGTAGCAGAAGCGGTCTTTTGGCCGTGAATAAAACTTATATATGAATCCCCATACCAAAAATTATTACACTGCAACTGAAGTTTGCTTAATCCTTAGCCAGCTTAGAACTGAATTTAGAGTTCTTATTGAGGGGCAAGAGGTGATAATGAAAAAAGCCGATGCATTATACAAGCAAGTTATAAAGTTTTCTGATGTATTAAAGGATACATTAAGCGTATTCAACATAAAGCAAACTGTGCAATAAAGTGGTTAGGTTTTGAGGACGTTCAAGGAGCGCCATTATTTTTTTGTTGACATATAAAGAGTTTTATAATATTATATAAAACACATAAAAATTATTTATAGTATATATCAAACCCCTGGCAGCTACGTCAGGGGTTTGCTTATGCTGGGGCAAGATTAATATGAAAAAAATCATTACTTTCCTAATCATACTCACCCTTATATATGAGAGCTCAGGCGTGTCATACGCTCTAAGGCCAGCGTCTACGGCTGTTAGCGTTCAAGAAACCATAGCAAGCGATACACATATATTGAAACAATCATCCGCAGGTCAGAGCAGGAAAATAATACCTAAATATACTGAAGAGACCTTAGCAGTATTAGAGCAGGCAGAAGGTAACCAAGTATTGGCCGCAAAGCTACTTGATACTGTTCAGCAGACAATCGCTTCAAGGATAGTTGGAATAAGAAATGCCGCTGATAAACTGCCGGAGAAAGAGAGAAAGAAGCTATTAGCAAGGCTTGCGAAAGCCCTGTCAGGCAAAAAGGCGCATATGCGCAGTGATCCATTTCCAAGTCATACCAGCAAGACTATCAATACGCTTTTTATGACTGGAGGCGATCTCCAAAAGGCAGCAAAAGAACTTGGTATTTCTCTCAAATCCTTGAAAAAGCGCATAGCAAGGATTAGGCATGTTGCGGAAAATCTTGAGGACAGGAAGGAAGGCGATAAGATATTGGAATATCTTGATTGGGCTCAACAAACTGAAAAGATAGCTCCACCCAGATTAAAAGAGAGTGAGGAAAAGCCTTCAGAATTACCACGCTGGACATATGAGGTAATAGGAGCTCTCGAACACGCCGAGGGAAACAAGGTCATCGCTGCAAGGATGCTGGATATTTCGCCAAGCGGCTTGATCTCAAGAGTCAATAGCATAAGAAAGGCAGCAAAAAAACTCAACAAGACCGAAAGAAAAAAGCTCTTAAGAAGGCTAAATAGAGCATTATCTGGTAAAAGAGCGGGCCAGAGAACTAATATATTACCACGATATACTCAAGAGACTATTTATGCCTTAAAACACGCTATGGGCAACAGGGTGTTGGCAGCTGAAATCCTTGATATTTCACCTTCTGCAGTCTCTGCCCGTATAAATGCCATCAGGCGAGCAGCGGAGAGACTTAATTCGTATGAAGGCCGGATGATATTAGAGCGTTTAGAAAAAGTAGCTAGAGGCAAATTATCCGGGAAGACTGTTTTTTTGAGCCCATCCAGAAAAAAGGACATGGCGGTTGTGACCGCAGCTATATATATGTATCAGAGATTCAGATTCTATCCCGCAACAGTAAAGGGCATAAGGGAATGGATGAAGGAGGATTTTGCTAATCCATTATCGAGCCAATGGATAACCGCGGGACTGAATAAACTTTATAAATTAGGGCTTATTAAGATCAAAGGATCTGGCGCTCAGTCTAGTTATGAGCTTATAGATTGGGTTAAGAGGCTTAATCAGCAGCAATATGATAAACTTATACAGATCATAGCTGCTAACGCGCGCGCTTCTAAGGAAGTGATGCCAAACTTAAGAAAGGTCATTTTGCTATATCTGCTCAAGGCAAGGGTTGAGCAATATGAGAATTACATCGCGCCTTTAAGTAAGAAGGGAAGATATGTTCTTCATAAAACAGGAGGGGTCTTAGGTCTTGAAAACCCATCAAATAAAGCTATAAGGGAAGCATTGAAGATATTATTCAAACCGAAACGCAGCTGGTTTGTTAAATGCTTTGATAATCCCACAAAGGAAGAGATGGCTCTGCTTCAAAAAGCTGGCATAGAGTTTACATGGGGCTGCGCTAATCAGTGCGACTATTGTTTCGTTAACCAGCCGGCAAAGACCTGGTCTATCCCCTGGCTTTGGGCGATTGAATTAAGAGAATACAAGCAAGCTAAAAAAAGTAGGAGGATAGCAAGTATTCATGCCGATCCGCTTAGAGATTATTATGATCCTATATTTGATAAGACGTCCGCGGATTTAGCTGTTTTGTATAACCTTGGACAATTTGATACCACGGGTTTTGAGCCAGGTTCAGTTGGTGAAAGGGCTGTGAGAGAGATGAAGGAGAGAAATCTAAATGTGCGATATGGATTATGCATTAATGTGGTAAATACCTGGATAAGAAATGTTGGCCAGGAGAAGTATATAAGATATATGCAATATACAAAAGAGCTGCTTGGAAATGACAATATCACATGGAATCAATATGAAACTATCAGGAAAGGAGATGGCTTTGACCCAAGAGAGGTTATAAGGAAAATCAAGGGTGAATTTGAAATGTTAGGCCCTGCGGTTACCGCGGGCAGGCTTGTGCATATCGATTCAAGCAGGTACTTTTTAATTGAATATGCAAAGGGACAATTTCTTGTTCCTGTTACCGTGCTGTTGCCAAACGGCGACATCGCGGCCGGGCCCTTGAATATAGGGTGGAGAGAATTTGTCTGCCTTAGAAGACACCCGTCTTCACGGCCTATTATGATGTTTGTTGATAGTCAGCCAAAAATACCGGATCTGACAGATAAGACCGATAGTTTGCCATTTGCTATTTGCGATTTTTATGAGATATATAATACTGAACCGAATATTTCATCCTACTATCTTGATGAGCTAAAAGACTGTGGATATGGATTAAAGCCTACGCGAAGATACCGCGATATGAAGCCAGGGCATAGGTTTTGTCCAAAGATGTTTTGGATTAGATTTCTAAAGGGCTATATGGAGAAAGCGCACCAGCCGCATCTATGGAAATTTAACAATAAGAAAGAGCGTGAGTATGCCGAGGTGCTTTCAAAAGCGCCTTTATTTGCAAAGAAAGGCAAATCAGGGCTTAACGAGGAATTTTATACGCGTTATTTTAAATACTTCAAGCTTCCTGATGTGGATGTTCCGATCGGAGGAAACCTGGCTAGGATGAATCTGGAGCATATATTTCCGATGATAATGCAGCAGATCATAAGTGGAAGAGAACATTATAGAGCGGTTCTTGATGAGCATCCGTACAGCAGAAAGGCAAAGGAAGCAGTTGAAGATATAGACATGATGTTAATGGTAATGAGGGAGTTCATATACAGGCACTGGGACGCAGGGTATAAGCTTAAATCGCACTATTTCTTCAGCGGCGAAGGCGCGTTCCCGCCAGGGCAGCGCCCTTGCTTTGCCCCAAACCCATACCATATAGTACGCATAGTGCAGAGGCTTGACTCCGCCGCTTAGTTTTTCAAATCGCCATGCCATAAGGAGAATCGGGTTAACTTATGAAAAGAATTATAACTTTCCTAATAACAGTTGCTCTAGTCGCACAGAGCAGTGCTCCAAGTTATGCCCTAAGGCCTGCGTCTACTGCCAACAGTGATAAATTACCTGATGAAAACAAAAAGATAATTATTGACACTAAAGAGCTTGGACTTAAGGCAAAGCAGCAGATTACTGTTTCCGATATGCTTGAAAGATTCTCAAAAAAACATCCTGATATTCTTGCGGACCCGCTATCTGTCCTTGTTGTAATGCGCCAGCAGGATGCGAGACTTACATTTAAGACCGATTTTAATAATCAAAGAGAGTGCCCTGTTAAAGTGGGTGAGACCTACCAAGTTGCCTATATGCACAGAAGGTTGATTTTAAACAAAAATCTCCCTTTGCCGCGCGGCATATGGGTGTGCCTCGGAGGATTAACGCCCAAGGAAAAAGGCATGTTCGAGAAGCTCCTTGAAGCTGTCGGCAAGCTACTAAAAAGAGACGCGTCGTATACCTATGCCAGGTTACTTACGGAAAAATGGATAGAGAAAGAAGAGAGTGAAGGAATATCCAAGCTTGAGTTTACAAAGAAGCTGCTCGTTTACTATTATAAAGAATTTAAGTATAAGCTAAGAAGGTATGAAGATGATGTCACAGGCCTGTATTATCTGTTAGCTACGTTGATGGAAGATAAAGATGTGGAGAGTTTTATATCCCAGCTTGTTAAGGCTTATTACGCGCAGGGAGACGATGCGATTACGGAAAGAGACAGCTATGGAGGTGAAAAGGTTTACATAGATGACTTTGATTTTCTGCTATCTCTTCTTGTTGAGCAAGATGATTCTGATATACGTTCCATAGCTATACACGCTGTAATGGATACCGCCGGATTTGAGAAAAGCTACAGTGATACTTTTATGGATATACATGAAGGCAAGCTGCCGCTTTTCGCTCAGGGCATGATACATTCTAATAGAATATCTTTTAATAGGGCGATCATCCTTAGGCTTTTGCAGAATGAACACAGCGAGAAACTCTTTACGAGAAGTTCAGCCGTGGCCAAGTCGGGATTCTTGAAAGACCCGTTTATGCGGGCGCTGGTAAGGGAGATGTTTCGTTACGATACCTTTAGCAAAAAGAAGGATGAGAACGGCATCATGGCTTTTGGTCAGCACTACACATTAGACAGGCTTGCGAGGATCATAGAGAAGATAGGCGAACCGGCAGTTTTTGATTTTATGGATATGGTATTGGAGGAGAAAGATAGGGATGTGGTCGAAAAGATGGCCTATTTTCTAGATAGGCTTGCCTGGCTTTTCTACGTAACAGGCAAAGACAAGTCCCTGCGCGACTCTATAATTTCAAAAGAATTAAGTGAGGAATTTTGCCAGAAATGGGTAGATATGATAATATATCTTGCGAAAAAACATAAGATAATCTTAAGGCAAACAAAATATGTAAAGGGCATAATAGAGGATGTACTTGACTATAAGAGGGGCAGGCTAAAGAACGCGTTAGTCTTTTCTCTGCTTGAGGACGATAAGAGAGATGATATATGGTTTATACTTGATATATTGGAACTGTATAAATTCGAAGAGACCAGGGAGATAGTAATCAAAAAATACCTGAAAAAGGATTCCCCTCATCTGAAGGCGGCTATCAGATATCTCTACAGGCATAAGAGCGCAAAAGACTTTGATGATGTATGGCGGTTCTTAAGCGAGCTTGAGTCGACAACTAAAAAGATAGATAACGCGCTCCTGGCAGGCATAGGAAGATATTTTGTAGCAATGCTGGAATTGAGAGACGAAGAAGGATTAAAGTCTGAGCAGAAAGATAAGATAAGATGTTTCACCGAGCGCCATATATTAAATCAGAATATGACAGTTTTGCTAAAGTCGCTAAAAGATGAAAAGTATAGCGGGGACCTGTCACCCGAATCTTTACCGGATGAATCCATCGATTATACGGACAGGATCTATTTTATACGCGTCTGGCTTTTACTGGCAGGGTATTTTAATAAAGATGACAGGTCCGCAGAGATTATGCAGGCATCGGAGAGATCGTTAAAGTTCCAGAACATATTGGATGTCTCGCTTCAGGCCCTATTATCTCTTAACTCAGATGAAACCTATGGATACCTTAGGGATTTTGCCATCAGCATCCTACTGGACGAGAAAGAGAGTCACGATAACTTGGTAGACCCAGCCGGAGGATTGATAGAGCCAAAGGAGACCGTATGCAATATGCTTCAAAAGAATATTGCAGGCGCTGATCCTGCCAGAAGAAGGAAGCTTTTTATCGATATGATAGATATCGCTATACTAAATCAATCGAGAAAGGTCTTTGATACGCTTCTTCATGCCTTTATATCCACTGACCCCAAGGGTGCGCTCGATACTCTCAGGTCAGGCAAATGGGCTGATGTCGATCTTAGCAATATCGACCCTGACCCGTTAGATATGCCGGATATCAGCGGAGTCGGGGACAAGATCTATGATCTTAAGGGGTTGCGCGATTTTTTTATGTCGAGGTACTTTAACTACATCAAAAACGAAGAGCATGTAGGCGATCTGAAACTTGTAGATAATGAGGAGGCGTTCTGGGAAAAAGTGCGTTTTGGAATACGCGTACTTCTGCTTATAGAGCTCGGCCTTATAGGCGATGAAGAAAAAAGGGAAGAGGCGAAATTAGAGTTTCTCATAGATTCTGCTTTCAAGCACTCAGGTTTTAGCACAATTATGCGCACCGAAGAGCGCTTAAGTGCGCTCGTAGCTTTAAAGCCGGTCGTTGATATAACGAATTTTGATCTAAAGATGCCGAAACTTAAAAGTAATTACACAATATTTCTCTGGGAGAATCTATTGGCACGCGATCCTATCTTCTACAAACCGCTAGAAAAAGAGATGAAGGCTTATATAAGATGGCTTATCAAAAACCAAATAGTTACCAGCGATTACAAGACATCGCTTGATAGATTCGGCGCGTATTTTTTAAAGAAAAGCCCAACTAAATATAACAATTTGAAATTATGCAGCTTTGATAAAGCGGAAGAGAAGATGGAGAAGTTTGAGAAGTTCTTAAGGGTAAACATAATACAGTTTTTCTATCCTGAAGAGAAGAAATGCGAGAACTATTACCAGTTCACCAGGCAGTTTATGTATACGCTTGTTTCATTGTTTTCAAGGCTTGAGCAGGAAAGAAAAGACAGCAGCGTTGACGCTAAGCCTGGAATATGGCCGATGTTTTTATTGCCGCCTGATTTACTTGTAATTAAAGTCGAGAGAGAGGGATACGTGGAGCCTGTAAGCAGCATACTTAAGGATGTAAGTAAGTATATCAAGTTATTACCTGGAAGTACGTCAGGGAAATTAATAAAAGCAATCGATTCTGCCGCATAGAAATTATTTTTTTGATATATTAAGGAAGAAGGCTTTGCGGTAATTCGGAGCAGGGCCTTTTTTATGCGAGCGGGCATGGTTCGTCCGAGCTTGCACATAGGCGAGAGCGAGCATAAATTGGAGCAAAATTCTCACGCTGGGAGAATTTTGCGTCCCTGCGAGAATTGCCACAAAGCTTGCCTGGTTGATATTTTTCAAGCGATCACTAATTTTTATAGACATATATAGCTAATAGTGGTATTCTATGTCTATAAAAGTAATGCGGTAAAATAAATACGATAGGTCATGTTGTTGGGTAAAGGTCAGGAGGCCAGGGTGGTAGTTAGGTCAGGCGGCTGGTGGAAAAGATTAAATTCGATAATGACCAACTGCCAAACCCAATTTTCCAAACCGGCATCTTGACCTTAACCTGGTTGCCTGACCAGGTTTGTTAACATATTATGCGAGGGGGTGATGAAGATGAAGTGGCAGAAAGTAATTGGAATTGCTGTAGCGGTAGTATTGCTCTATTCCGGTGTTTCAATAGCGAGCTATATACATCTTTACTCACCAATGTTTAAGGCGGATATTAAAGATATCAATCGTTTAGGGACAGTCCCTAAAAATTTCTACTCGCAAGCGATAGAGGGACAGTCCCTATCATACATTAATTCTAAGATCACTGTAAAAGATATTGTTGCTACAAAAGCTCCCGCGCCTGTTTCAATCGAGCTAGATAGATCTATGCGTGAGCAGGCTAGCCTGGCAAGAAGCGCTTAGTATAACTTTAACAGATACCTCTCTTATTTAGGGACAGTCCCCTTTCTTGTTCTAATAGTAAACAATATGGGGACAGTCCCTGTCATGTTATGAAACAGAATAATTTTGTACATCTGCATTCCCATACCCAATATAGCTTATTGGATGGAGCATGCCTTTTAACAGAGCTTGTTAAGCTTGCGCAGCTCTATAATATGCCTGCCCTGGCTATTACCGATCATGGCAACATGTTCGGCGCTGTTGAGTTTTATCAGCTATGCATGAAAGCAGGTATAAAACCCATAATAGGATGCGAAGCCTATATTGCGCCTAATAGCAGATTTGATAAGTCAACCCAGGGCGTGCACGAAGCCGCATACCACCTTGTTCTTTTAGCTAAGGATGAAGACGGTTACCGTAATCTTATTAAGCTTGTCAGCATAGGTTATCTTGAGGGTTTCTATTATAAGCCGCGCATTGACAGAGAAGTCCTAAGGCAGCATTCAAAAGGCCTTATATGTTTAAGCGCCTGCTTAAAAGGCGAAGTAGCCCACTTTATTCAATCCAATCAATTGGAACAGGCATATAAGATAGCAGGTGAGTATAGCGAGATATTCGGTAAGGATAGATTCTATCTTGAGATGCATGACCATAACATGCCTGAGCAGAAACAGGTAAATAAGGTATTGCTTAAGATGAGCAAAGACCTTACCCTTGACCTTGTCGCGACAAATGATTTTCATTATCTCCAGAAAGCGCATTCCGAAGCTCATGAAGCCTTGCTCTGTATCCAGACACAGACAAATCTTGATGACCCCAAAAGAATGCGCTTAAGTACGGATGAGTTTTATTTCAAGACAGCGGATGAGATGAGAAAGGTCTTTGCTGAAGTCCCGTCTGCTTTGGATAATACATTAAAGATAGCGGATATGTGTGACCTGAAGCTGGATTTAAAAAGTATACACCTACCGCATTTTTCTCCTCCTGAAAAAAAGACACGCGAAGGATTTTTAAAAGAGCTCGTAGAAGAAGGCCTTCAGAAGAGATACACGCACATAAGTAGCTCTATAAGAAGCAGAGTAGAGCATGAGATCAAGTCGATAGAGCATAGCGGTTTTGTAAGTTATTTTCTGATAGTCTGGGATTTTATAAGATACGCGAAGGAGCAGAAAATACCCGTAGGCCCGGGCAGAGGCTGCTTTACACCAGAGACCAAAATATTGATGGGAGATCTTTCTGTAAAGGATATAAAGGATATAAGAAAAGGCGAATATGTCATTTCACATCTTGGCAAGAGAAGGAAGGTAAAGGATGTATTTCGTTATGAGATAAACGAGGAAATAGCTGTTATCAGTTCGAAAATGCCGACTCGAAAACTACGGTTAACAAAAAACCACAAAGTGCCTTTAATCAAGCATAAGATGTGCAATGTTAAAAGTATAAAACCGACTATATGTAAACCTAGCTGTCCTCGTTATTGCAAAAATAAATTATGGCAAAAATATAAACTGCAATGGAAACGGGCAGATGAAATTCAAAGGAATGACTTTTTGCTATTTCCCGTATATAAAACTACTGGGAAAAACAAGATATACGATTTGGCAGGGTTTATTAAAGATAAAAATTTTAAATACGATAAAAAATTTGTATGGTACAGTATTGGCAGCAATAGGCTGGTCCGAATCAAAATCAAGAGGTTCTTAGAGCTCGACGCTTCACTCGCTAAGTTAATTGGGTATTATATATCCGAAGGATATGTAAGAACCAGGACAAGAGAGGCGACTATTGGGTTCGGATTCCATATTAATGAGACAGATAAGCAAAATGAAGCAGCAGGATTATTAAAAGACATTTTTGGATTAAAAGCAACGATAAAAAAACATAAGTATAAAAAGTCAGCCCAGGTCTTAGCTTATTCTAAAATTGCAGCGTTATTTTTTAAAGAATTGTGCGGTAGATATTCTAATGATAGGCGTATTCCTGTTCAGTTATTCTCATCGCCCTCAAATGTGAAAACGGCTCTTTTAACAGGATTATTTAAAGGTGACGGTTCTTATAAGGAGCCTATGAGGGTATCATACGATTCTATTTCTTATCAGTTGGTGCTACAGATTAAATGCCTCTTGTCCCAACTGGGCATAATGTCTTCGATTCATAAAAGAGTTCATAAAAAGATTAATTGGAATATATCTTATAAGCTAAGGATATCTGGTGCTCAACTATTTAGGTTAAATAATATTTTTAAAGAGATTCCAATACGCATCAAAGTTCAAAAATTTTACAGAAATGATACCTTCGTAGATAGAGATTATATATATTTTCCCGTGAAGAACATCGAATTTAAAAACTATAAAGGAGATGTCCATGATTTATCTGTTGATGTAGATAAAACTTACGTTGCTAACGAAGTAGTAGTTCATAATTCAGCCGCGGGCAGTGTAGTAAGCTACGCGCTTGGCATAACAGACCTTGACCCTCTTAGGTATGGGCTTCTTTTTGAGAGGTTCTTAAACCCGGAAAGGGTCTCGCTGCCGGATATAGATATAGATTTTTGCTACGAAAGGCGTGATGAGGTCATTGACTATGTAAAGAGGAAATACGGCTCTGAAAACGTCGCCCAGATCATAACCTTCGGGACCATGCTTGCCAAGGCAGCGATAAGGGATGTCGCGAGGGTAATGAACTTTAGCTATAGCGATGCTGACCGCATAGCTAAACTTGTGCCCACAGACTTAAACATAACATTGGCGCAGGCGCTTGAACAGGAGCCTGAGCTTATGCAGATGTATAAGAATGATCCACGGGTAACAAGGCTCATTGACATAGCAAGGGTATTGGAAGGAGTGACCAGGCATGCCTCGACTCACGCGGCGGGGGTTGTTATAAGCGAAAAAGGACTTACAAATCATGTGCCTCTTTTTAAGACCGGCGATGATCAGATAACTACAGGCTATCCCATGAATTCCCTCGAGAAGATAGGACTCCTTAAGATGGACTTTCTGGGATTAAAGACGCTTACTGTTATAAATGAGACTATAAAGATAATAAAGCGCACCCA
>JBDRAM010000047.1:0-7519 GCA_043823785.1 Candidatus Omnitrophota bacterium | reverse complement strand
TGATGAAGAATTTTGCATGCTTTTTTTGGATGGGCGCAATCAATTGATTGAGATAGAAACCCTAAAAACAGGAACAGTAAATCGAGCAGTAGTTTTTCCCCGAAAGATTGTTGAGCGCGCATTATATCATCATGCAGTAAGTGTTATTGTCGCTCACAATCATCCCTCTGGCGCATTAGAGCCTTCATCTGAAGATAAAGATATCACACGAGCTATAAAAAATGCCCTTAAGACGGTGGACATTGCCTTACTCGATCATGTTATTATTGGCGGGAACGGTTTTTTTAGTTTTAAAGAGAAAAGCATAGGTATCGAATAATGAAAAGATACAAAATATTTATAAGCGGGGTGCAAAAAGAGCTTAAGGTTGAGCGCCGGGCTGTAAAGGACTTCATAATTAAGGATATTCTTTTATCAGAATATTTCGATGTGTTTTTGTTTGAGGACTCCCCTGCCAAGGGTAAGTCGGCAGAAAAAGCGTACATAGATGAGGTTCGGAAAAGCGAGGTCTATATTGGCATTCTTGGCCAGCAGTATGGAGGTTCCAGCAAGAGCGCAGTATCTCCTACAGAGGCGGAGTTTCGGGAGGCAAAAGCGAAACACAAAGAGATTCTAATTTACATTAAAGGTCAAAATACAGTTGATAAGAAGCGAGACGCTGGTGTGCAGAAACTCATTAAGGAAATCAGGGATCCAAAAGCAGGATATAGTTATAGAAGGTTTGATGATACAAACGAACTGACGGATCTAGTCTATGAGAGTTTGATATCCTTCCTGAAAGAAAAAGGTGAAGTCGGGAAAGATAGTTTTGATCAGCGAATATGTAAAGGCGCGAAGTTTTCCGATATCGATAATGCAAAGGTTGGGTGGTTTCTTAAGGTTGCTCGTTCAAAGCGTAGTTTTCCTTTGAGAGAAGATTCATCGGTAAAAGATGTTTTTACCCACTTGAAGCTCGTTAAAGAGGATAAACTTACAAATGCCGCTATTCTCTTATTCGGGAAGAACCCAAGAAAGTTTTTTGATCAGGCGAAAATAAAATGTGTACAGTTGCCCAGCACTGAGGTTGTAAAGCCGTTTTCTTCATATCATATTTACGAAGAAGAAAATCTTTTTGAGCAGGTTGATAAGGCTGTGGCTTTTGTTTTGGATGCTATCAAGTTCCCAGTTATACAGCAGAAGAATACAGCACAGGTAGCACGCCCTAGAGAAATCCCTGAGTTTGCTATTCACGAAGCTATTGTTAATGCCGTAGCGCACCGAGACTATAATACAACGTCTTCTGTTCAGGTAATGGTCTTTCTTGATCGTGTTGAAATATGGAATTCCGGTACACTTCCCGGCAATCTGAAAGTTGAAGATCTGAAGAAGCCACATTCTTCTCACCCATCTAATACAATATTGGCAGGGGTTTTGTACTACGGGAATTATATCCAGCAGGTAGGATCCGGAACAACAGAGATGGTTCATCAATGTAAGAAGCAAGGGCTCCCCGAACCGGAATTTATTTCTGTTCGGAATCTTGAATTTAAAACTATATTACCTAGGGATATTTACACCGATTCGTATTTTCAACAGGCAGGATTAAGTATAAGACAAGTACGAGCGGTTAAGCTAGTTAAGGAAAAAGGGGAAATAGCGCTTGCGGATTTAAAAGAGGAATTTTCCGATGTGGCCGAAAGAACATTGAGTCGAGATCTGCAAGCACTTGTTAAAAAGGGTATTCTGAAAGCACATGGCACAAAAAAAGGCCGCAAATATGGACTTTAGGATAACGGACATTTATCGGACATATCGGACATATTTCGGACATTTATCGGACAGAAACGAGTGTTTTCCTAGATTTCCGGTGGTGTTGTGATAAAATGCCTTTATTATAAGGCAACGAAGTATTAATGGGTTGACCGAGGGATATGAGCATTCCCATGGAGCGTTTCTTGTGGAGTGACACAAGTAGCTGTATTGTTTGGGGTTGTGTAGTTCGACTCGTGTCCCATTCGGCCCGCCATGAACCACTCGCCTTGACAGATGTAAATATAATAGTCAAGGCTCGGGTTTAGGGCAAACACTAGGGCTTGCATTGTACCGGAGCGAAGCGACTAGTGCAGTGCACAAGGCAGGCGTAATAAGCCAGGGTCGCAATGAGCTAAAGTGAGGAAACATGAACAAAGAAATAACCACAACTAAAATAGCGATTTTCCGGAAACGAGAGATCAGAAAGACCATCCATAACAATGACTGGTGGTTTGTCATCGTAGATGTTGTTGCCGCATTAACAGATTCTGTCCAGCCAGATGGCTATATCAAAGATATGCGCAGACGCGATCCAGAGCTTTCAAAAGGGTGGGGGCAAATTGCCACCCCCCTTTCTGTCAAGACATCAGGGGGAGATCAAAAGCTTAATTGCGCCAATACTGAAGGTGTTTTTCGTATTATCCAATCTATCCCATCTCCTAAAGCCGAACCGTTTAAGCGCTGGTTGGCCAAAGTCGGTTATGAGCGGATTCAGGAGATTGAAAATCCGGAACTTGCCACAAAGAGAACAAGGGCTTTATATAAGGCAAAAGGGTATAGCGATGAATGGATCGAGAAGCGGATGCGTGGGATCGCTATCCGTGAGGAGCTGACCGATCAATGGAAAAAACGAGACATTAAAGAGCAAAAGGAATATGAGATATTAACTGCTGAAATCTCAAAAGCAACATTTGATATGACCCCATCGGCTTACAAGAAACATAAGGGGCTCAATCGTGAAAACCTGCGGGATCACATGACCGATTTGGAACTCATCTTTTCAATGCTTGGCGAGGCCTCAACTAAAGAAATTACCATAAATAAAGATGCTCAAGGGTTTGTTGAAAATAAGCAAGCCGCCTGTGAAGGTGGTGCGGTTGCCGGCAACGCCAGAAAAGAACTTGAACGTAAAAGTGGCAAAAGGGTAAGCAGTAAAGAGAATTACAAGAAACTGCCTCAAAATAAGAAGTTAATAAGGTAACTATTGCAATTGAGCGAAAGATCAAGTATCAGATGAAGAATATTTTCAGAGACTTGTTACAGCTGTAAAGCAATTAGGAAGATATCCTCATAGCCCAGCATCCTTCGAAGCATCCTGAGCGAAGTCGGAGGACTCACTATGACCCTGAGCAAACACTGAGCTTATCGAAGGGCCACCAACCAAAGAGGAAAAGCAATGAAGGCACAATCAATGATCCTGATCGTGCCTATAGTTCTTGTTCTAGGGCTCCTCATTCCGGAAGCACAAACCCAGACGGACACAGCAGACATCGCAGAAGCCACCAGAATTGAAAATAAACAAGTCGGGCTCGCGTTCTCTGTCCCAAAAGGGATCGAACTCTATTCGGCGGAAAATCCGGGCCCGCTCAGGCTGCATATATCTGCTGTGGCGCCTTTCTTCTTAGTTAATCCTGATTTCAGAGACGAGAATGTGAACATCAAGATTGCCGACGGCGTAGCTGAATCAGATCTGAAAGGGCTAAAGCAGATGCTTGACTCAAACCCCAATACTACCCTGCCGGAATACAAACGGATCGCGGTAAGGTTTATTAACATCGGCAAGGGCGGGGCGCTTGAAGCTGTAGAGCACGAATATTATATGAAAGGAAATGTGATGGGTCGGATGCGAAGCATTACATTTATTGTCGGCAGCAGAGGTTTCATCATCACCTGCGGTACCGCGGTAGATAGGTTTGAAGCCGCGAATAAACAGTTCTTCGAGCCATTTCTAGCAAGCATAGAACCAGTTAAATAGGGAAGATCCACGAGCACGCATCTTTAGGTCATTTAAGTTCACGCAGGCATCAGGTGGTGTCCAGTATTTTGGACACAATACAAGTAATTCCGCATCAGTTGTATACTGTCATGGTTTGTCATGGTAATATCATATGTTATTTAATTTCAGGTAGTTATATATAATAGTTGAGTATTTTGATAATGGTATAGAAATTGCTACCATATAATATGTAGTTAATGTTTTTGCATATAATAAGGGGGTATTAAATCATGAAAAGGTTAGTCATTGTTATCACAGGAATTATCCTATTTAGTATGTTTTCAACTTCCGCGCAGGCGCAGAATATTCCTACGGGCCAGGATGTCGGCTCTACAGGTAGTGAGATCGAAAAGGAAAAAAGAGACAAAGAGATAAAGGAAAAACTTATAAAGGGTAGAGACGAGGCAGAGATTAAAGAGAAAGTAGATATAATGCCCGAGAAGCCCGAAGCCTTAAGAGAGCCGGGCGAGAAGATACTTATTGAAAAAATAGTTGTTGAAGGCGTAACCGCTATAAGGCCTGTCCGCATAAGAGATATCGTAGAGCCATTCGAAGGCAAAGAACTTTCAATGGAAGACTTTAGGGAGATCTCCGATCTGATAACTGATGAGTATAGGATAAGGGGATATGTCACCTCTGTCGCTTACCCGCCCCCTCAGAAGATCATAGATAAAACATTGCTTATAAATGTTTCAGAAGGAAAAGTCGGCAACATAACGCTTGAAGGTAATAAGTATTTTAAGAAGAAGGTTCTTTTGAGATATCTTACTCTTAATAAAGATGACGTCTTTAACTATGATACATTAAGAACCAATATGAATGATCTAAACGCGCACCCCGACAGAAATGCCAAGGCCTTGCTGTCAAGAGGTGAGGAGAGTGGGCGGACGGATATAGGCATAGAGGTAAAAGACAAGACACCTATACATGCTACACTAGGATATGATAATTATGGCTCACGCTACCTTGATAGAAACAGATATCTTGCTGAGCTTAAATCCACTAATCTTCTGGGTTTTGACGATATAGGTTCCGTGGAAGTCCAGCTGGGTGAATCCGGGAGATATCAGCTCTATTCGGCAAGATACCTCGCGCCGATCGTTCCCAAATGGAAAGCCGGAGCATATTACATACATGTTGACCAGGAATTAGGAAAAGAAGTCGCGTCATTAGATATAAAGGGTAAGGGCGATATTATAGCGACCTACCTCTCATATAAAGCCATAGATAGGGAAAACCTTAGCTTGAGTATAAATCCAGGTTTTGAATATAAGGATATTGAAAACAAAATATTAGGAACAATTGTAGGCGAAGATAATATTCGGATACTAAAAGTCGGATTAGATCTTGATTTTATCGATACGCTCCAAGGCAGGACTCTTCTCACACAAGAGCTGGATCTCGGTATCGAAGATATAATGGGCGGCTTAGATTATAAGGATCCCAAGGCCAGCAGGCTAAGTTCAGGAGGAAGATTTTTCAGGACAGTGACAAACCTCGCAAGGATACAATCCCTACCCAATGACATGTCTTTTATGCTTAGAGGCGCGATGCAGCTTACCGGATACAGCCTTGTCTCGGCTGAGCAGTTTAATATAGGCGGCATAAATACGGTCCGTGGTTATCCTAAGTCTGAACATGCGGGCGACAGAGGAGGCACCATATCAGCAGAGATATATATACCGCCATATTTTATTTCAAAAGAGAAGAAGATGCCCTATACGGAAACTACATATTTTGACGCTATAAGGTTTGTGGGATTTTTTGATTATGGGTATGTTGAAAATAAAAATCCACAAGTAGGCGAAATAAAGGATAAAGATCTTTACAGCATAGGCCCGGCGTTGCGTTTTAATATACCGGGGAGGGCAGAGGTCAATTTTGATTACGGTTTTGGATTAGCGGGCGAAGGCTCAAACGGTTCCAGCTCAAGGTATTACATAGAGACCAAGATATATTTTTAATTGAGTTAACTTAATAATAGATGGAGGGTAATATGCGTACTATAATTAAAAAACTATGTGCAGGAGCGGCATATTTTGTTGCAGCCAATCTTATCTTAGCGCAGGCTGTGTTCGCGCTGCCTGAAGGAGGAGTGGTGCAGTCGGGTGATGCCGGATTCGTAAAGCCGGATATCTCTACCCTGAATATAAACCAGTCAACAGATAAGGCTATAATAGATTGGTCCTCATTCTCCATCGCAAACAGCGAAACTGTTAGTTTCAACCAGCCTGGTTCTGATTCAATAGCCTTAAACCGCGTAACAGGCGGCAGCATATCCGAGATATTCGGTGCCTTGAACGCAAACGGCAAGGTCTGGCTGCTTAACCCCAATGGCATGGTATTTGGCCCGGGCTCAAAGATAAACGCGGCAGGTTTTTTAGCGTCTACTCTTAATATAAGCAACGAGGATTTTCTGAATAAGGTATATACATTTTCAAAGTCACCCGGCTCAAACGGTTATATAGTAAACAAGGGTGAGATAGTCGTAAAAGAAGGCGGCTATGTTATGTTGCTTGGTGATTCTGTGCATAACGAAGGAATAATAGAGGCAAAGCTGGGAAAAGTCATTCTTGCCTCCGGTGAAAAGATGACGCTTGAGCTTGACAGCGGTGGAGTGATGTCTGTAGTCATAGATGAAGCAGTAAGCGAGGCAGTAAAGGATGAACAAGGTAATGACGTAAAGGACGCTGTTTTGAATACAGGCACTATTATAGCGGATGGCGGAAAAGTCATACTTACCGCAAGTGTTCTCGAAAGTATTTTTGAAAACGCTGTAAACAACGAAGGCATTATAAGAGCTGCCAGCCTGGTAAAAGAAAAAGGCGAGGTATATCTTCTGGCGGAAGGCGAAGACGCTAAGGCCGTAAACAAGGGAAGGATAGACGTAAGCGCCAAGGATGAGGGCGCTGATGGCGGTTTTGTCGAGGTAAGCGGAGACAGAGTTGATATCGATAAGGGGAGTATAGACGTGACCAGTAAAAGCGGCAAGGCCGGCCATTTTCTGCTTGACCCTGTCGGGGATTTCTGGATTGTAGATGGCGCAGCTGGGGATAATAATACAGGTACGACTGTGGGCGAGGCATGGCTTGAGGCATTTGACGGAAGCCTCACATTGCAGGTTGATAATGACGTATATTTTCTTATAGATGACAACAACCTGGATCTACAGAAGTTTAATGCAGGTGAGACATTCAGGATCGAGGCAGGAAAAGACATAAATATGAACGATGACAGCATAACTACGCAGGGAGGCAGCGTAGAGCTGGTAGCCGATGGCTTTGGAGCCGCTTCCGGTGACGGAATAGGTGATGTAAACTTGGGGATAGGAGACGGCATATCGACAAACGGCGGCAACGTGCTCTTAAGCGGCGTGAACCTTAGGGTGACCGCTCCGGTAATGACAAACCGCGGCAATGTTGACTTTACCGCGGCAAACGATGTATTTCACGGCCCAAGAGGCGATGTATTGACTTCAGGCGGTTATTTCAACGGCATAGCGGGCCATGATTACATATTAATGAATGATGCCGAGGTTGATACGGCCGGCGGCACTAAGAATATAGTTTGCGGCGGGCCCCCATACGCTATTTATCTAGGTTCAGACAACCCGCAGACAGAGTCGAGATGGTCCTGGGAATACGTAGACGGCGACAGATGGTACCTTTTCAAGGAATTCGGATACTATTACTACGATACAACCGGCGCGATAGTATATGTGCCTCTGGTAAA
>JBDRAM010000046.1:0-12949 GCA_043823785.1 Candidatus Omnitrophota bacterium | reverse complement strand
CACTTCTTCGGACATTGCGTCCTCAGTCGGCCGAGCCCGGTGGTCTCGGCACTTCTTCGGACATTGCGTCCTCAGTCGGCCGAGCCCGGTGGTCTCGGCACTTCTTCGGACATTGCGTCCTCAGTCGCCGCGCCTCGTCACCTTCGGTGGCGGGCTCGCAAAGACGAGTGAATAATTCGTATTTCTAAGTAAAAAAATCTTGAGTTTTCTAAAGTAATAGCTTATAATTCTCATATATGCGTTACATAAAGAGAGCAATAGAAAAAGAGATTGCAAAGGCATCCCATGCTTTTCCGGCTGTTCTCATAACAGGGCCGAGAAGGGCAGGAAAGACCACGCTTCTTAGAAAGATGTTTCCTAAGGCATCTTATTACCTTCTGGAAGATCCCGATATAATAGCGCGTGTAAAATCAGACCCGCGCTCATTTGTTGAAGAGATCAAGCCACCCGCCATTTTAGATGAGATCCAGAATGTCCCGGAGCTTTTTAACTACTTACGCACATGCATTGATCAAAAACCCCGCCGTTTTGGGCAGTGGTATTTTACAGGTTCTCAAGATGCTCCGTTAATGAAGGGAGTATCTGAATCCATGGCAGGAAGAGCAGCTGTATTTAATCTGCTTAATTTTTCCAGTAATGAGACGAAAAATGTTTCAATGCTGCGCGGTGGTTTCCCAGAAGTTTTAGCAAGGCCAAAAACATCTTCAATATGGTTTCGCTCATATATCCAGACATATCTTGAGCGCGATGTCCGCTCTATAAGTGCCATTAAGGACCTCGCTGCATTCAGAAGGTTTCTTTCTCTTATAGCGAGCCGCTCAGGGCAGTCCTTAATAAGACAGATATTGCGGCACCGCTTGGGATTTCAGTACCGACATTGACAGAATGGATTAATATCCTTGAGATTACGGGACAGATTATTGTTGTTCCGCCATTTTATGAAAATTTCGGAAAACGCCTTATTAAGTCACCTAAGGTCTATATTACAGATTCCGGTTTAGCTTGCTATTTATTAGGGATAGAAACAGAAACCGTATTACGCAAATCACCATTTTTTGGACAAATATTTGAAGGATTCGTAGCGTCTGAGATAGCTAAACGTCAGATAAATTGCGGTAAGCGCAGAGAGATATATTATTTTCGCGATCAACAAGGCCTGGAAGTAGATTTTATAATACCTACCGGGAACGCGAAACTCCTTGCTTTAGAGGCTAAGGCAACGCGTTCTGTTAAACCAGAGATGGGAAAACCTTTAGTTAAGCTGACTCGCGCTATATCGAAGTATAAAGTAGATAAATACGTAGTTCACCTTAATCCACCGAAAGGCATAGGTAAAGGATTTCATAGCCTTTCCCCGGGTGTAAAAGCCATACCTGTTAGTGATATAGGTTTACTTTACTGAAAAATAGGTTACGGTGAATGTGAAGTTGGGGTGAGGAGGGAGTTAGCATTCGCCGCCAGGAGGCGGCTCCTACGGTATAATAAAACATGATAGATACTAAGATAGCGGTAAGAGAGGTAATAATATTTTTGGGTATATTTGGCATTCTGGTGCTTGCCTTTGCTCTGCTGGCATTTTTGGGGCAGCAGCTGCTGGTTGCCGAGCATAGTGAGAACCAATGGATGGTATCTACTTTTGCCCTGCTCTTCGTCGCGTTCTTGGTAAGGCCTGTTGAAAAACTGCTCCAGAAAACCATAGGAAGATACCTCTTTAAGAAAAGATACGAATATCAGAAAGCTCTCCAGGATGCCGCGGTAGGCATGGCTACAATACGCGATTCAAGAAAACTCCTCAATTTAATAGTCCATATTATATCCATAAAGATAAGGCTTGAGAATGTCTCTATCCTTATCTATGACGATGCCCGTAAGCTCTATATGCTTAAGGCATCCCGCGGAAAGAATAAGCCCACCAATCTTGAGCAGGGCGTTAGCGGCGATGAGCCTTTTGTCGAATGGCTTAAGGAGAAGAGGCAGCCTCTGGCCTTGGAGAGTTTGAATAGATGGATCAAGGATGAGAGAAGAAGAAAGAGCGCGAAGAGCATACTTACAAGCGACCTTGTGAAGATAAAGGATGGATTAAGAAAGCTTAATGCCAGCTTATGCGTGCCGAGTTTTTACAGGAATGAACTTCTGGGCATAGTGGCTCTTGGAGATAAGGAATCTAAGGATCAGTTTACGCAGGATGATATAAGCTTATTTGGCGCGCTTGCTGATGAGGCAGCTATAGCTATAAGGAACTCACAGCTATATACCGAGATCGATAAGAGGGCCAAAGAGATGGAGAGGTTGTATGAGAGAGAGCACAGCCTCTTTATGAATGCCGCGGCTGTATTCGCGGCTGCCATCGATGCCAGGGATCCATATACGCACGGCCATTCTGAAAGAGTTACAAATTACAGCATGGCTATCTTGGATTATCTTGAGTACGCGCATGATATAGTGAAAAATCCGGTCTTCAGGCAGAGGCTTCAGATAGCTGCCATTCTTCATGACATCGGAAAGATAGGCGTAAGCGATGATATTCTGCACAAGCCGGCCGCGCTTACGCCCGAGGAACGTGTAGAGATAGAGAAACATCCTACTATAGGAGCTGATATTGTTTCACGTGTGAAGGGCCTGGGCGATATCGTGGGCGGTATAAAGCACCACCATGAGAGATATGACGGCAAAGGTTATCCAGATGGATTAAAATCTGATAATATACCTTTTGTCGCGAGGATAATAGCTGTTGCCGATACCTACGATGCCATGACTTCAGACAGGCCGTATCGTAAAGGCCTCGGTGATGATGTCGCGAGAGAAGAGATAATGAAGAATCAGACTACTCAATTTGACCCTTATATGGCCGCGGCTTTTTTGAAGGCTTTTGAAGACGGCAGGATAGTACGGGGGCGCAGTAACCTATGAAAAAAAGGACTGTTACATTTTCATTGCTTTATGTAGGCATACTATGCGTCTTTGTTACTTTTGTGCTTTTTCTGCAGTCATTTATCCAGTCGAGGTTTGGTATAAATTTCTGGATAATGCCTATATTGGCGCTTTTTCTTATGACTGTTTTTATCAGCCCGCTTGAAAATAGCCTTGCTATGCTTACCGACAGAGTATTATACCAGCGCCGCTATGATTATATGGTCACATTAAAGAACGCCGCTAAGGGAATGGCGCTTGTTACTGACAGCGGGAAGCTCTTAAGCATTATAGTCCATTTTATATCCAAGGAGATAAGAGTCAGCGGATGCGCGATATATATTTATAATGCTTCGGTTGGAAACTATCTTAAAGAGGTAAGCCGCGGCTTCAAAGGGGTCAAGATTTCTGATGATGTAGCCAAAAATACATCCTTTGTAGAATGGCTTATCGAGAAGAAAGAGCCCTTAAGGTATAAAGACGTGCAGAAGTGGCTCAAGGGAGGAAAGTTCTTCGCGCACAAGATGGTATTAAAAAGGACCCTCGAGCAGATAAGGATAACCATGAATACGCTGGGGGCCTCGTTGTGCGTTCCGAGTTTTTTAAGGGGTGAGCTGGTGGGATTTTTAGTTTTGGGTGAAAAGCTTTCAGGGCACAGATACAGCTATGACGACATATTACTTCTTTCTACACTTGCCAATAACGCGGCTATTGCCCTTGAGAACGCGCGCATGTACGAAGAGCTAAAGAGAAGAATAGAAAAGCTGGATAAACTTTACCAGGCAGAGCACGGCCTCTTTCTTGATACTGTTTCAGCGTTTGCGTACGCTGTCGATGTAAAAGACGGATACTACGCGCACGGACATGCCTTAAACGTGGCAAATTACGCGTCTGCTATTACTGATAAGCTTAAGTATAGAATGCCATACGTAAGCTTTGATGATAACTTCTACGATACATTGAAGATGGCCTCCCTGCTGCATGATATAGGAAAGATAGGTGTTTCTGATAAACTGCTTAAGAAAGAGGGAAAGCTCACCAGGGATGAACAGAAACAGCTTATGCAGCATGCTGAAATAGGCGAGGCTATATTGCGGCCTATGGCGGAGATGGGAGATGTATTTGACCTGATAAGGCATCACCATGAACGTTATAACGGCGGAGGTTATCCCGACGGCCTAAGTGGAAATGATATACCTCTTATATCCCGCATTGTGTCTGTTGCTAATGTATATGATACTTTGGTATCTGATAGGCCTTACCGAAAGGCCATGAGCAGGACCGACGCGATAGCTGAGATAAAAAAGGCTTCCGGAAAAGAATTTGACCCAGTTGTAGTAAAGGCATTCCTTGAGAGCGTACAGCAGTAAAAATCCCGATATCTTATGATATACATTATCTTCGCGCTTGCCTTCATAATAAGGCTTATCTATATTATCCAGCTTAAATCCACCATATTTTACAATCATTTTCTTCTTGATGAGGCGCTTTATAATAACTGGGCAAGGAGTATCGCCGGCGGCGAGTGGCTTAAAGAAGGTGTCTTTGACGCTATGCCGCTATACCCTTATCTTCTGGGAATAATATATAAGCTTACAAACTACAATCTTTTTATTTCCCGCCTTATTCAATGCGTCATAGGCTCATTCAGCTGTGTCCTGGTCTATTGGATAACTGATAAGCTTTTTAAAAATAAGCTTGCCGCGAGAATAGCGGCACTGATAGCTTGTTTTTATGTACCGTTTGTCTTTTACTGCGGCCTGCTTTTACCTGCTGTGTATGTTTTATTCTTTTATCTTCTTGTTTTATGGTATGTGCTTAAGGTGATAGATGAGCCCAGAATAGTCAGATTCTTATGTCTCGGGCTTTTCACAGGCCTGGCAGCACTTACTAAAGCAGGCATACTTTTATTTTTGCCAGCAATGTTGTTATGGATTATATATACAGCTTCTGAAAAGAGAAGAGCTGTAATAGGAGCCATGATATCGATTCTGGCGGCCTTGTGCATTATTCTTCCCATTACGTTAAAGAACTACCTTGCCTCGGGTGACCTGATATTTATGAGCTCTCACGCGGGCCTAAACTTTTATATTGGAAACAATGAGAATGCCGATGGGACATTTAAAGCGCCGTCCTGGGCGCGCTCAAATATAGAAGGCTTAAATGAAGACGCAAAGACCATAGCAGAAAGGGAGCTTAGCAGAGAGCTTAGTGAGCGTGAGGTATCAGATTTTTATTTTAAAAAAGGCATGCGGTTTATTAAAGAAAAGCCGCTTATGTTTTTGCGGCTTTTAGGAAGAAAACTCATTCTATATATAAATAAATATGAGATCTTTGATAACGCCGACCTTTATATATATCGGAATAAAATACCTATTTTTAGGATCATGCTTATGCTCCCGTTTTTGACATTTTTGTTTGTGGGAAGCTTAGGCCTTGCGGGAATGGTTGTGGCAGTTCCGCGCTTTAAGCAGATAGCGCCATTTTATATCTTTGTTATTACATATACGGTTTCAATAATGCTCTATTTTGTAAATGCCAGATACAGGCTTCCATTTGTAATGGCAATGGCCGTATTTTCAGGATATTTTATCGCATGGTTTATTGATAAAATAAGGCAGAAGAATTATAAGTTGATAGCCTTCTCATTTGGATTGCTCATGGTTTCAGTTTTTATTGTCAATATACCTGCGAAGATAGATGTTTTTTCGAATGGTTATGTAAACCTTGGCAATCTATATATGGAAGCAGGAGATCTTGAAAAAGCCAAAGGCGCGTTTTACGCAGCAATAAAAGGAGCAGACAAGGTAGATCCCAAGACTTATAATGACCTTGGGTATCTATTTATACAGCAGAATAAGCTTAAAGATGCTGAAAGATACTTGCAAGAGGCCTTATCTGAACAGCCCGACTATCCATTCGCTCATATAAACCTCGGGCTATTATATGAGAAAAAGAATATGCAGGTTGAAGCAGAGAGAGAATATAAAGAGGCCATAAGATTAAATCCCAATATACCGCAGGCCCATAATAATCTTGCCAATATCTATGAGAATACCCAGAGGCGCTCCATGGCGATAGATGAGTACAGAAGAGCCATCGAGCTTGACCCTACAAACGCGAAGACGCACTATAACTTAGGTGTTATATGCGGTAGGGCAGGGCGGCTTGCGGAATCAAAAAATGAGTTTGAGAGGGCAGCTCAAGCAGACCCGGAATTTATCCCTGCCCAGGATGCGCTAAAGTATTTTGAGTAAGGTAAACAATTCTAACCTGGTTAAAAAAGGCCCTTTTTAACCTGGTTAGAAATAGCCCTTTTTAACCTGGTTAGAAAATAAGAAAATAGGAGGGTATGGCCATGAAAGATAATTTTGAGGAAGAGCATTTCCGTAAGTTTAATATTGCCTTTGCTCTTATGAGCATAGTACCGTTTCTTGTGTTTTTATATCTTCTTGCAACACAGCTATTCTCTATAGATATTGTTATAGGAAATATAGGGCTTGTGCTTATTGCGTCCTTTTCTATAGCGCTTCTTGGGTATTACAGAGGATATTCTATAATAAAGAGCATTTTGTGCAGATTAACAAAACAGACATTAGAGCTGAAGTCGGCATATACAGAACTTAAAGAGACCCAGGATAGGCTTATTATGGCTGAAAAGTTTAAGGGTATTGGCCAGCTTGCAAGCGGTATAGCGCATGAGATAAAGAACCCTCTCGGGATACTGCTTCAGGATATAACTTATTTGGAAGATAACGTGACTCTTCAGAAAGATACTGCCGATATTTTATGTATGATGAAGCGTAATGTTGAGAAGGCAGACAGCGTAGTGCGTACACTGATGGACTTCTCTCGCGTAACCGCGCTGGACATAAAGGCTCATGATGCGGCATCTATAATAGAGAATTGCCTGGTCCTCATGCAGCATAAAGTAGAGCTCAAACATATCAAGATTATAAAGGAGCTTGGTGATAGCTTGCCCAAGGTTTTGGTCGACAGCGTAAAGCTGGAACAGGTTTTAGTAAACCTCTTTTTAAACGCGGTCCAGGCAATGCCGGATAGCGGAACCCTGACTATACGGGCAAGCAAAAAAGAGTTGGATGAGCCGGGAAAGGGAATAGGAGGGAGGCGTGAGGATTTCTTTAGAGTAGGGGAGACAGCTGTAATAATCGAGATAGAGGATACAGGTACAGGCATACCCAAAGAGAAACTTAGCAGGGTGTTTGAACCGTTCTTTAGTCTAAAGGGAGCAGGCAGGGGGACTGGCCTTGGCTTGTCAGTGAGTAAAAATATAATAGACATGCATAAGGGTTTTATATCTGTTGAGAGCCAGGAGGCAAAGGGAACTAAGATCAGCATTGCCTTAAAAGTGGATGAATCAAGCATAGTAGAAGAGAAGCAGCAGGCAGAGGTAGAAGCTAAGCCCGGCAGCCAAATGGTTAATAAAGAAGAGGTGCTTAAAAAAAAGAGAGTGATGGTCATT
This sequence comes from Candidatus Omnitrophota bacterium, assembly GCA_043823785.1. Lineage (GTDB taxonomy): Bacteria > Omnitrophota > Gorgyraeia > JABMRG01 > JABMRG01 > JBDRAM01. The sequence continues at coordinate 5,556 of JBDRAM010000046.1, read as the reverse complement.
GATGATGAGCAGGATTTTTTACAGATAACAAAGCTTAATCTGCAAAATACAGGCAGGTATGAGATACTTACATTAAGCAGCGCAAAAGATATTATATCCCAGGTGCGTGATTTTAAGCCTGATCTCATATTGCTGGATATCCTTATGCCTGATATCGGGGGCATCGAGGCATGTGAGATGTTGAATCAGGATGCCTCCGGGAGAGAGATACCTATAATCATAATCTCCGCCTTAAAGAATGACGCGGATAAGCTTAAGGCATATAAGGTCGGCGTTATAGATTATCTTGAGAAGCCTATTAGAAGAGATACACTGATCTCCAGGATAGAAAAGGCCCTTGAGTTTAAATAATGAGAGGAGCTCCTTTTTTGCGCATTCAGAGGGCTTGACTTTTAGGGATTTATGTGGTATATTTTACTGACTTTTACTTAATGTTACTATATAAATAATATATGGAATTCTGGAAGAATATAAATATGAACTGGATAGATATTGTAGTATTACTTTTAGTGATGCGCTGTGTCTATGCAGGCGTTAGAAACGGCCTCACCATAGAGCTCTTCAGATTTTTGGGTGTAATAACCGGCCTTATAGCCGCTATCCACTATTATAGTAAAGCCGCGGAAATATTTATCGTAAACTTTGGCCTGCCCGAATGGTTATGCCAGTTTGCCGCTTTTTTGGTTATATCGCAGACTATAAGGCTTGTATTCAAATACGGCATAGCCCTGGCTCTTAAAATACTTAATATACAATTTCTGCCGCAGCTTGAGAAACCGGGAGGCGGTATAATAGGCTTTGGAAGGGGCCTCATATTATCAGGCACGCTGCTTTTAGCCTTTGGTATTTTACCTTCTGTATATTTAGAGCAGAGCATATACGACAAATCATTTTCAGGAAAATTTCTTATAGACGCGTCTGAAAAGACATATAAGTCGCTCACATTCTGGATGCCGGAAGAGACTACTAAGAAGGGAATTTTTCGTTAGATTTAACCTTCCTAAACTTGCAAATATAACTTCCAAAGTAAAATTCTTAATAAGGGTGTAATTTCTAAAAATAAGGAGAAGAGGCTTGAAGCTTAGGGATATCTACAACACTATAATAGAAGAAGGCATAAAACATGACCCGAGAGGCAAAAAGGGAGTATATGATTATTTAAAGAAAGTAAAAAAAGATTACGGTTCCCTTAACGGCCGCGATAAGAAAGCTTTTGACAGAGAGAAGCTCAATAATCCGTTCAGCGATACCAGGATATTATACGGAGACCATGGCAAGGATATGAAGAATATCATGGTCGGTATAGACATAGAAGGCCAGGAAGTACTTTTGGCAGACAGCTTAAGAAGAAAGGGAAAAAAGATAGATCTTCTTTTATCTCATCATCCCGAAGGCTTTGCGCGCAGCATATTCTATGAGGTCATGAATGTTCAGCTTGATATCCTAAAAGGGCTGGGCGTTTCTCCCGGAAAAGCCAAGAAGCTTCTGGATGAGAGGATGGCGGAGGTCATGAGAAAGATCCTCGCCGGAAATGCCATGCGCTCTGTAGATACAGCGCGCTTGCTTAAAATACCCATGATGTGCGTGCATACCCCGGCTGATAACTTTGTTTCCGAATATATAAATAAGCTTATAAACAGAAATAAGCCAAAGACGGTGGGAGATCTTATAGATATACTGCTTAAGGAGCCTGAATATAAGCATGCTGTTTCCGTCAATGCCGGGCCAAAGATGATATTGGGCGATGCCTCAAACCGCTGCGGTAAGATAGCGATTGAGATGACCGGCGGGACAGAAGGGCCTAAGAAGATATTCCCTGAGATGGCTAAGGCCGGAGTCAAGACCATAGTAGGCATGCACATGAGTGAGGATCACTACAAGAAGGCGAAGAAGCATAATTTTAATGTACTTGTGGCAGGCCACATATCAAGCGACAACATAGGCTTAAACCTGCTTCTTGACTCTATAGATAAGAATAATAGGTTGAATATAATACCCTGCTCAGGTTTTATAAGAGTAAGGAGAAACTGATAATATATGCCCACTGATATAGAAAAAGCTGTTGAAGAGATCCAGTCAAAATTGGATATAGCAGAGGTCATAGCAGGCTATATACCGCTCAAGAGGGCTGGCAGAAACTTCAAGGCTAACTGCCCGTTTCACCACGAAAAGACCCCTTCTTTTGTGATATCTCCGGGAAAGCAGATATTTCATTGTTTTGGCTGTGCTGCCGGCGGCGACATGATAACCTTTGTAATGAAATATGAGCGGGTAGAATTTATGGAGGCCTTAAGGATCCTGGCCTCAAAAGCCGGCGTGAGCCTGCCGCAATTTAAGGGCGGGATTTCTGCGCGTAAGTCATCATTTACAGGTGCTCTGTATCGCGTAAATGAGATGGCGGCAAACTATTACAGCGCGTTATTGGTAGCCTCAAGCAAGGCCAAAGAAGCGAGAAAATACCTCGCGGACCGTTCTTTAAACGCCGCGACAGTCGCTAAATTCAAGCTGGGTTTTGCTCCCGAGGAGTGGGAAGGGTTTATAAAGTTCGCGAAGGAAAAGGGCGTTTCTAACGCTACGCTTGAGAAGGCAGGGCTTGCTATCCCGGGACGTGAAGGCAGCTTCTATGATAGGTTCAGAAACAGGATAATCTTTCCCATATTTGACATAAGGTCAAAGATAGTAGCGTTCGGCGGAAGAGTTATAGATGATTCCCAGCCTAAGTATATGAATTCTCCTGAGACAGATATCTACGTCAAGGGAAGGCATCTTTACGGCTTTAATCTTGCCTTAGATGAGATAAAGAAGAAAGATTACGTTATCATAGTAGAGGGTTATCTAGATCTTATTATTCCTTATCAGAATGGCGTAACTAATATAGCAGCGACCCTGGGCACGGCACTTACAGTCGAGCAGATAAGGCTTATCAAGCGTTTTACAAATAATGCTGTTATTATTTTCGATGCTGATGAGGCGGGAGAAGCCGCGTCTCTTCGCGGATTAGACCTTTTTGTATCAGAAGGCCTGTATGTTAAGATAGCGAGGCTTCCTGAAGGGCTTGACCCGGATACATATGTCCGCAAAAACTCAAGTGAATCATTTTTAAAATTAGTAGAGTCAGCGGATAATCTATTCGACTATAAATTGGGGCTTTTGCTTAAAAGGTTTGACCCTGATACGGTTGAGGAGAAGGCCAAGATAACATCAGAGATGCTGCCTACCATAAAGAGAGTAGAGAACGCTGTATTAAGGTCTGATTACGTAAGAAAGCTTTCAGAGTCTTTGTTTATCAACGAGGACGCTATCTTGGAAGAACTTTCAAAGGTAAAGCTTGATTATTCTTATCTTGGAGATAACCGCGTACTCAGGGATAGGGTTGCCATAAGGCCGGCTGAGAAGATAATAGTAGGCCTGATGATAGAAGACCCTGAGATAGCTCAGGAGGTAAGGAGTAAGTTAAGGATAGAATATTTTCAGAGTGAAGATGTGAGAAGCATTTTGCGCGCTATAGCCCAGATGCTTGATGAGGGGAAAATACCCACAGCCGCTAAGATAATTCATCAGCTTGACGATGATAACTTAAGCCACATAATATGCGAGACGCTGACAGAGACTGAAAACTTTGTTGATAGAGAAAGATGCCTGCATGACTGCATACTTAGGATAAAACAGGACGAGCTTAAGTTGAAAAGGGAAAAGATAACTACCTTAATAAAAGAGGCAGAACAGAGAGGCGACGAGATCAGGCTTATGAACCTGGTCAAGGAGCTGGATACCTTAAGGAGTGTGAAACTCTAATGGCTAAAAAGAAAAAACTTAAGAAGAAGCTGGTTAAGAAAATACATAAGAAAAAAAGGCTGGCGAAAAAAATAGATAAGCGAAAGAAAAAGCTTATCAAAAATTCACATAATAGTGTAAAGAAGCAGGCAAAGAAAAATAGATTAGCACGCCCACCCATTAAAGGCAAGGGGAAGAAAGCCCTCTCAGAGCAGAAAACAAAGTCTGCGAATGGGGGAAAGCCCTCTGAGCAGATAAAGGAGCTTATCGAGAAGGGTAAGGAGAAAGGTTTCCTTACATATGATGAGGTTAATGAGATACTGCCTGATGATATAACATCGTCAGATGAGATAGATGTCATACTTAAAGCCCTGGATGATAAGAATATAGAGTTGATAGATAAGGAACAGGCAGATGAAAAAGAAAAAGCTTCAAAACATGTAACGGTAAAGGCAGGCCCTGCTCCTACTACAACTACCTCATCAGTCGATGATCCTGTAAGGATGTATCTGAGGCAGATGGGCCAGATACCGCTTTTGAGCAGAGAAGAAGAAGTAGATCTGGCAAAGAGGATCGAGGAGGCAGAGGGCGGTTTTAGAGATGTTATATTTGACTGCTCACTTAGCAAAGGTTTTGTAATAGAGCTCGCGAATAAGATACTGAGCGAAGAGATCAGTATAGAGGAATATGTTAAGGAAGACCTAGCTCCTTCAAGGCCTAAGCCCGTTACAAAGACAGCAAAGCTTCTTACTAAGCTAAAAAGGGCCAAGAAGAAGGAGGCTATATCCGCTATAATTAAAAAATTCAGCCTTGCTACCACTTTCGTAGAAGAGATGGGCTTTCGGATAATGATGCATGCGGAGCAGATCGAGAGGATAACAAGAGAGATATCCCGCTTAAAGAAGGCGAGGAAGTGGAAGAGAATAAAAGAGCTTAAGAAGAATATAAGAAGGCTTGAGAGGGAATTCGGCGAACCACAAGAGAATATAAGGCAGAGAATAGTTATAATTAAAAAGAAAGAAGTAAATTTTCAGAAGACAAAGAAGATACTCGTAGAGGCAAATTTAAGGCTTGTGGTTTCCATAGCCAAAAAATATACAAACAGAGGCTTATCGTTCCTTGACCTTATACAGGAAGGCAATATAGGCCTTATGAAGGCGGTCGATAAATTCGAGTACAGGAGAGGCTATAAGTTTTCAACATATGCTACCTGGTGGATAAGGCAGGCGATAACACGTTCTATAGCTGACCAGGCAAGGACCATAAGAATACCTGTCCATATGACAGAGACCATAAACCGCCTTGTCAGGATATCGCGCTCACTTGTACAGGAGACAGGAAGGGAGCCTACGCCTGAAGAGATAGCGCGCCACATGGGCATGTCTGTTGAGAAGGTAAGAGGGGTTTTAAAGATAGCGCAGGAACCCATATCCTTGCAGACGCCTGTTGGCGATGAGGGCGATACCCACTTTGGAGATTTTATTGAAGACAAACGCGCGCTTTCACCTGCTAGCGCGACAGCTTATTCTATGCTTAAAGAGCAGATGGAGACTGTCCTTGGGACATTGACAGAAAGGGAAAAACAGGTATTGAGGCTCAGATTTGGCATTGGTGACGGTTATCCGAGGACACTTGAAGAAGTGGGAACCATATTTAACGTAACCAGGGAAAGAGTAAGGCAGATAGAGGCAAAGGCGCTTAGAAAGCTGCGCCACCCCATACGTTCAAGAAAACTGCGTAATTTCCTGGATTTAGCATATAGCGAAGAGCGCGAATCATTTT
>JBDRAM010000045.1:0-27954 GCA_043823785.1 Candidatus Omnitrophota bacterium | reverse complement strand
AATATGCCGCAGGGTATCTTTACCTGCCAGATTCTCCTTTTTTGTCATACTAATCTTATATCATATTTGTCTGTGATATTCACCCTTGTTTTTTTAATGTCTTGATATTAAACGACTTAAAAAGGAATTTCCTACTATATTAAATTAAGGCTTCTGGCATCAACCAATATCACCTCGTGCCCGTGCTTTTCAAGGATAGCAGCTACATGGGCCAATATTATAGGCGGCGCTAAGCAAAACTCCTCATCTACTATGCTTAAGTTTTCTGAAAAGATCTTATGCGCATAAGGCGGAAATACTAATGCTACCCTCATATTTTATTCAATACTCACTTTTTATAAATAGCTGGTTTTCTGTATCAGGTATCTCAAATTTAGAATTAAAATAGCACAAAGATACCTAAACTTCAATCTATTTCATGTATTATGCACAAGAGGGTTTCTTGCGATTTTACTTGTAATAAAGATTCTGCTTATATATAATGGTAAAGAAATAAGAAAGGACGGCTATGATTAAATCATTACGCAAGAAAAAATTTGTAAAGATCGCCCTCTGGGCTGTGGTGATAGCGTTTGTAATCGGCAGTATAACCGGTATCAGGTCAAGCAAGAAAGATTACGCTGGGGTTATATTTAATAAGAAGATCCCGCCGCAGGAATATAACAGAAGCTATAATTCTGTACTTATACGCGCGAAGATGGCCTATGGCGACGAATTGCCGAAAATGGAGAAGTTTCTCAATCTCCAAGCGCAGGCATGGGATAGGTTAATACTCAAATATGAGGCTAAAAAAAGATCTGTAAGGGTCTCCAATAAAGAGATAATCACAAGAATAGCCGCGTCGCAGCTATTTCAAAGAAATGGTATATTTAATAAAGGGCTTTACAATTATATCGTAGGAAATGTATTCAGGACTACGCCCCGCGAATTTGAAGAATCCGTAAGAGACGATATAATCATAGATAAGTTAGCCAACTCCATAACAAAAAATATGGGTATAACCGAAGATGAGATAAGGCAGGAATATTTAGCTGAAAATGAAAAAGGCGATATATCCTTTATTATTATAGGCTATGAGGATTACAAAAACGAAGTAAGCATAGATGATGCTGAGATCCTCACCTTTTATCAGGGGCGCATGGACAGTTTTCGAAGCCCTGTTGAAGTAGATGTAAGATATCTGCGCATACCGTTTGGTAATGATGAGGAAAAAGAAGAAGCAAGATTTACAGTGGAAGAACTCATCTCCTATATAAAACAGGGTAAAACCTTAAAGTGGGTTTCCGAAGAATACGGCTTAGAAATAAAGAACACTGGATTTTTTTCAGTTAACTCAAGCATACCTGAGATAGGCCTATCATACCCCTTCGCGTTAACCGCCTTAAACTTAAAGAAGGACCAGATAAGCGATACAGTAGAGACAAATGACTCATTCTGCGTTATGCAATTAAAGGATAGAAAGGATTCAAAGATATTGGATTTTGAAGAAGCAAAAGAACAAGCTAAGGAGATGCTTTCTCTTGACAAGAAGCAAGTTTTGGCAAAAGCCGGCGCGGAAAAACTATTATCGCAAGCAAATCAAGGGGCACAAACACTTGAGGCTCTGGCTTCAACATTGAATTACAATATCCTAAATTCCAAAGATACAACCAGAAAAAGTTATATTGAAGATATCGGATTGTCAGAATCTTTTGTTGAAGCTGCCTTCTCCCTTCAGAAAGGCGCTATAGGGGGGCCTATAAAGACAGAAAAGGGGTATTGTATCGTAAGGTTAGACAACTTACTGCCTATTGATGAGGAGGATTTCGAAAAACAGAAACCTTCTCTCGCGAGAACGCTTCTTCAAAACAAAAAAGGGGAATATTTCAAGGGATGGCTCCTGGACCTAAAAAGAAAGGCCGATCCTAAGATAAACCAATAATAGGCTGTTACGAAAGCAATTTTAGCCTATGATTACAGTGATTTTCAAAAAGATTACGGCGATTGCCTAATCAATAAACAATCTCTGTAATCTGCCATTTAATAATCTTTGTAATCAAGGGCGTCACAAAAGTGACGCCCTATAAACCAATAAAAAGGGGGGTTAAATCATGAAAAAACTGGGAAATCTATTAGGGTTTTTGGGAATTTTACTGGTTATTTATACTCTTGTAGGAAGGTTTGTTGGCGGGCCAACCATAGGTTTCGGTATGACAACCATAGAAGCAAAGGCAGGCTTACTTATGGCAAACGCGCTTATGTTAATCGCAGTATTGATGAGATCTTCTAATTAACTGCACCCCCACACCAACTTCAATTATAACTGTTATCTCAAAGTTGGTGTGGGGGTAAACTACTTCTCTTGCTCTTCTTCTTTCACCCTTTCTATATACATTCCTTTGTCCTTATGGGCAGAAGATGTTTCTTTTTTATGAAAACTTATTTTTTCATCCTTTATAATATTATAAATGCCGCCTAAAATAAAACCAACTAAAAGCCCCGTTACTATGACTAAAAAGACAGAAGGGCCTTCTTTTTTTCTGGGAAGATATGCCTGCTCAAGTAATTCGACTTGGCGTATCATTAAAACACCGCTTCCAAACCCATCTTCTATTCTTTTAAGAAACGCGTTATATGCTGTCTCTTTCTCCTTTATATCGTCAGCAAACGCGTTGTATTTATCGAGTTTCTCTTCCAGGCTCAGGAGCTCATCACTCTCTTTTTTAATAAGCGCCTGAAGCTCCTCCTCTTTAGCCTTGGGAACCTCATAACCCTGCTTTACTCCTTCGATAATCTCTTTTGCGCGAGCAGGTATGCTCAACCTTAGTTTTGAAAGTTTTTCATCTATCTCTACAACGCTTGGATGGCTGGGTTGGTACAGCCCTAAAAAGTCCTGCTTTTCTTTATCAAGCGCCTCCTGTTGTAGTTTCATTTTCTTGTACTCGCTGTCATTCTGCACATAAGGTATCTCTTCTAAAGAGGACCCTGATTCAACATAGCCTTTTATCTCATTGTATGCCATGTCAGAATCCTGCCTTTTAGTCCTTGCTATGGCTAAATTATTGCGCAATCCTTCTATCCGCATCCACATAGCATCGTGCTCTGCCGCTAAATCTATAACGCCTGCGGATCTTTTGAATTCTCGAAGGCGTTCTGCAGCAGACTCTAATTCCTTTCTTATGCTGGAGCTCTGCTCAGTGAGCCATGAGAGCATATCCTTTTCAAAAGAAAACTTATTTTTAACAGAATCTGTTATAATAACCTTGCATATAGCATTAGCTATATGAGTAGCCAGCTCAGGCCTTCTTAACCTTACTGATATCTCTATTATATCAGTCCCTCTAACAGGTTTTGTTTTAACTATTGACAGAAGTTTATTAACGGCATTGCCTTTACCAAATGTATCCTCAAGATTAAGCTGTTCGACAACCTCTTCCATTAAAAAACGGCTCTTTAATACCTCAGCCGTAGTCCTTAACGCTTTTGCTGAAACCTTATCTTCAGCAGCCCCCCCGCCGCCTGAGGCAGTATCTGTTATTAATATCTTTGCCTTGGCCGCATAATCACCGAACAAAAACGCGTAAGCTGCAAGAAAAAGTATGGTTGTTGAAACAGAAGCTATTAAAAGAACTTTTGGCCTTTTAAGTATGTTTAAATATATGCCCCTTAAACTTAATCTCATTTTGCCTTCTCCTCTTTTTAAATCCTAATGATCAAGCCCTTTTTTCTCTCTGTTATACTTTATGCTTTTCGACATAGGATCCGTGATCTTCCCGCCTGCGCCGCGGCCTATGCCGCTCTTCTCAAGCTCCTTGAAAATAGCCTCCTTTATTCCCTGCTGATATTCTGCAGAAGAAATCCTTGCGCTGGCAGCTTCTCCTTTAACCGGGCCCGCAAGCATAATGGTATCTTTTGTAAGATTAAATTCCTGAATATCAAGCGGAAAATCCGCATTAAAATTTTCTATAGACGACCTTAGCACCGCGTTCATTATATCCGGAGGCACCATTATGTTTCCAACCCTGCACTCATCTACAGTAAAAATGATATAGTTCTGGCGTTTTTCACCTTCGACCCAATATGGCTCTTTAACCATGCTTACCATCTTAAAGGCTCCGCTTAAATATCCCCTTACTATTTTCCCGCCTGGCAAAGTGATATTGCTATATACCTTCATCTGCTGTGCCCCTGAGTATTCTATGGAAAGGTTATCTTCAGCGCCTGAACCATCTTCTTGTACATATTTATTAGCCATATTTTGAGTTACTTCTACTGTAAATAATTTATCCTCTTTGTCCTTTTTACCATCTTCCTGATTTTCATCATCATCTTCTTCTTGCTCAGAAATAGTATTCTTTGCGGTCTGTATTACATATGAGGAAACCCCCAATGCCCTTGCTTCTATACGCCTTAGGGTCTCCTCGGGCAAGACCTTCTCAAGCCAGGATTTACTCATAAGCATCTCTATCTCCTCAGGCATCTCAGGCAGGACGTCCAGATCCAGCTCATCGCTGACAAAAGATGTCCCTGGAAAGACAAGGAGCCTTCCTGGAAACTGTATTCTTAGTTCCTCAAATATCTTTTTAGCCTTGGCAGGGTCTTTTGCGTCATAAAGATATGTTGAGCCAAGCTGGAAGAGTAAAAGCGGGACTATAGCCTTATCATTATATCCTTTCAGCATATTCTCTAATGAGGATGTTGATTTATCATAATCACCCTTCTGCTGGTATACCTGCGCAAGCTGATGCAAAGACTGCATCTTGAGCTCAGGATTTGTAGCAATATCCGCGAGATTCTTAAATGACTCAAGGCTGGAATCGAGCTGGCCAAGCAGCCTTTCGCAAACACCCATGCGGAAACGAGCTTTATCCGCTATATCGCCCTCAGGCAATATAGATATGGCCTTGTTAAAACTCTTCTTGCTGTCTTCTAAATTAAGCACAGAAAGCTCTGCCAGGCCTTTCTTATAATAAAGCTGCTGCTTTATTGCTTCATTCTCTGCCGCGGCTATCATGGATATTATCTCGTCAGATTCTTTGTCAATAAGGGACCTTTTCTTAAGTATATCCATGAGCTCTCCTGTGACCCTGGCCTCAGGTGTATTTGGAAATCGCGTGGCAATCTCAGTGTAAAGCTCCTCCGCCTCCTTAAACCTTCCTATCCTATGCAAAAGATATCCCAGGCGGAGTATAAGAGAAGGTGTCTGGGCATAATTGAGAAATCTCTTTATGGTATCCCTGTAGAGCTTTATGGCTTCGTTAAAATCCCCCTTATTCTCATGCTCATTGATCTTTTTAAGTATAGCCTGATCTATGCCTGGCCCGGCAGAGACTTTTGTTCTTTTTAGAAAAGGCATTTTCCGTAAAAACTTATTGATGGAATTGTTTATCTTATCAAAAAACCGCAAAATCGAGTTTCTCTTGGATTCCCTGCTCCTTATGACTTCTTCCATGACAGCGCCTGCATCTTTGACTTTCCTCTCCGGGCTAGATCCCTCTAAGACGCCGCTGGTGTAACCTAGGTTTATAAGCTCTTCTGATGAGGGGGCGGACGAGGACAGCTCACCTACAAACTGGACTTCGACTAATGGGGCGACATGATAAGCTGAGTTAGCTGCTTCTGCAGAGTTAACATCATAAAGTGAAAATTTTAAGGACTCTATGCTGCGGTCTACCAGGAATGAGTTGTAAATAATAAAAAAGGAGACTATAAGCAGTATAAAAAAAACCGGCCCTGCCAATAGTCTTAATCCTGAAAGTGCCGGGATTTTTAATCGGGGAATATTCACTTTAAGCAAAAACCCTTCTCTTATGAACTTTCTACCTATCCCTGCTTTCTATTATAAGCGCTCTTTAAGGCTTTGCCGCGCTTCTTCTCTTAAGGGGTTTGTTATGTGTATATTTGTCTGTTTTGATAGGTCCACAGTCCTTGCTTCCGGAAGCCTCTCTATATTCTTATCAAATATGATATTTACCTTAGGGCTTAAGGGTGAGCCTGGATTTACATCTATGACAAGGCCTATCTCTTCGGTATCAAGCCTTACAAACGTTCCCGCGGGATATATGCCTATGTTATCTATCAGGGCCTTTATTATCTTTGAATGATATTTTCCTTTCAGCTCCTCGATAATAATCCGCATAGCTAAATGGGGCTCCTGGGCCTGCTTGTATGCGCGGAAATGAGTCATGGCTTCAAAAGTATCGGCAAGCCCTATTATCTGTGAATATTCATTCACTGCCGCAGCGCTGGCATCCTGGCTTCCGTGGTGTTTATATACAGCGTCGATTATAACAGCGTCGATTCCCTGTATCTGCTCAAGAAAATCTTTACTGTATTCAGGGTGCTTCTTAATTTCTTCTCGTTCGGCAGTGGTAAGCTTCCTTGGAAGCTGGGCTATATCCAATACGTTTATCATGCCAATGTCATGAAAGATGCAAGCTTGAGCCAGCTGGCTAAGCTGTGATTTATTGTAGTTCAACCAGATGCCTATCATGACAGAAAGAAAGGTAACGTTTGCAGTGTGGCTTGAAAGATAATTATCATCCAAGGTTTCAGATCTCATAAAAAAATCCATTACGTTTACACGCGAAACCTGCAAGCTGCCGGATACTTCCATTGCTAACGCCTGGATATGGCTTTTTGGCGGCAGGATATCAAAGCTTATTATTGCCCGGTTAAATATGCGGCGCATCTCCGCAACATATCTTTGATAAAGCTCTTCAACTGTCTTGTGCTCATCCGTGTAGGCAGCGTTTGAAGAATGTAGTTTCTGCATCCTTATTCCATTGCCTTCTTTGGCTTTCCAGGATGGCTCATAACTGAACTTCTTTTTACTGGAATTAGGGGTATTTTTGTTACCTATCTTTATTATATCCGACATTCTCATTTTTTTCTCCCCTTTTTAAAATTATGCCTCGCCTTGCTCGGCAAATTGATTACTGTGATTTTAAAAAGATTACCGCGATTTCTAATCTTTGTAATCTCCTATTTTAATCTCTGCAATCAAATTTATTTTGAAATTCTATACAATAAATTATGTGCCTATATCTTCTATCGCCTCTCTGGCGACATCTTCATCTACTATTTTCTTCTTATCAAGCATGCCCTGCATAAGAGAAAGCTCACAATATGTGTTTATTCTACGAGGTATGCCTCCGGAATTTACCGCTATCAGATCCACGGCATCTTTTGAAAAAAACATCTTTTCAGCGCCGGCTATCGTGCACCTGTGTTCTATATAACGCGCTGTCTCCTCTTCGCTTAAAACATTCAAATGGTAAGATATCGCCATCCTTTGCCTTAGCTGAGGCAGCTTATTTATCTTTTCCCGCAGTTCAGGCTGACCTACCAAAATAAGTGTGAGCAAAAATCTGTCGTTAAGCTGAAAGTTCAACAAAAGCCTCAACTCCTCAAACATCTCCTGACTGCTTACCGCCTGCGCCTCATCTACGATTATAACAACTTCCTTCTTCTCCTCAAGGGCTTTATACAAAATATCGTTTAATGTATGTAATGTCTTAAGCTTAGAGCCCTCATACTCCCTTCCTTCAAGCTGAAATATTATCTCTTTTAAAAATTCATCTGAAGACAGGGAAGGGTTTACGATCAACGCTATCTTATATATGCTGTTGTTTTTAGAAAGCTCCCTTATAATATAGCGCGTAAGAACGGTCTTTCCGCTTCCGTATTCTCCGGTAAGAAGCCCTCCACCTTTGCGCTCCTTTATAACATAATACAGCCTCATCAAGGCTTCTTCATGATCAGGTGAATTGTAAAAAAATTTTGGGTCCGGTGTGTTCTCAAAAGGCTTTTCTTTTATCTTCCAATATTCTTCATACATGGCTAAAAATAAGTCCTGTCAGAGGCGCGTTTATCTTCCTTATCTTTATAATAGAGTCTTCGACCATGGGATAAGTAGTTACGCCTTTATTTACTACTATTAAAAGCCCGTCCGACGCTGGTATTATATTCATTGTATCCGGATGCTTCATTATAGGCCCGCAATCTATTACCAGAAGGCCGTAAGCATCCTTTAGCTCCTTGAACAGGTCTGATAATTCTTTCGCGCCAAAAAGCCCTAACGGGTTCTCCACCTTTGTCCCTGTTAAAAGGAGCTTCATGTTATCCAGCTCGCCGCTAAGTCCTTCTTTGTTAAGCTTGAGGCTGCCTGCCAATAAAAGGTCGGTGAAATTTTTTACAACATCTCTGTGGCTTGAACTTCCCCTTAAGATATCGGATAGGCCCTTTGCATCATTCTCAAAACCGAATATTTTTCCTATTGTAGGGTGCCGAAAATTAGCATCTACCAAGAGTACCTTTATACCGCTCTTTGCCGCGGCAAAAGCCAGATTAGACGCGATAAAACTTTTCCCTGCTCTCTCTTCTACGCTTGTGATAAGGACAGACTTTTTGTTGATGCCGCCCTTGAATGTATCTACATTTAAAAATGAGAATATCTGCTGGTATGTTCTTAAGATGCCTGGGTTTGTCCAATAATCTACTATAGACTTTTTGCCAATCCCGCTGCTATATTTTCCCTCAAAGGCAATTTTTCCTACATCCGCTATTACAGGCAATTCAAAATGCTCTTCTGCTTCTTGTTTTGTATATATTCTCTTATCAGCTATTTCTAAGATAATACCGCATAAGATACTTATTAAAAAAGCCCACACCAGGCCCCATGCCGAATACCACCTCTTTCCTCTTCCTATTGGGCCGGCAGGCAAAGGGGCCTCTTCTGCCAATTTTGCGTACCACGGCTCACCCTTGTCCTTGTAAGAGCTGAAGAGTTCATTATATAAATTTACCTTTGCGGGTAGGGCCGCGGCATTTTTATCTATCTCCGCGGTAAGCTGGTTATATATGGTTGAATTATCCGGCATGGCTTTTTGCTGGTCGTAGAGCGATTCTATCTTATCTGATATATTTACGACATCCGGATGCTTTTCTGTAAAAACCTTCAGAAGCTCTGTCTTCTGCAATCTTAAATCAGCAAGCCTCTTTGTGATATCATCTCTTTTTGTATCGAACTGCGCGTTCTTTGACTTAAGTTCTCTTATTCTTTCCTTCAAAGAGCTTAAGCTTGACTTAAGTGTTTCTATCTCATCAGAAACAGCCTTTAGGCCTTCCCTTTTTTCTCTATTAAAATCTTTTATCAGGGTTTCGCGTTCTTTAAGAAAGCTATTAGCTATTGTATTAACCGTGTCTCTTGCGATCTTGGGGTCTGCGGATTTAAAAGCTATTGAAAGAACGCTCTCTTTCTTAAACCTAAGGTCTAAATCTTTTTTTAAGGCGTCTTTTGCAAGGCCCGGAACTTTATTCGATACCTGCGTTAAGAAACTCTCATTCCTTATGCCGCTTACTTCTGCTTCCGGCACAAAAGTACCCCTCTCTCCTATAAAGGCTATGCTTGCCTCTGCCTTATAAAGCACTTCCCTTCTTATTACATAACCATAGACAACAAAACAGAGTATAAGAAAGATAACTATACCCACTGCCAATCTTCTTTTTATAAAATAATATAACTTATTCATAGCCGCAAAAATGAATTATGCGCAGATTGGCGCAGATATCTGTGTTCACCTGTGTAAATAAATCTGTGCTCATCTGTGCTTTGAAATTCCATATCATAAATTATGCCCCTTATTTTAAAAGGTTATTAATCAGAGCTTGTTGTTGTTGTACGATAATCTTTGTTCTTAAAATTATATTGTGTTTCCTTTATGTTATAATATGTGGTAGCAGCCCCCAAAAGCGGCGATATCTGGCGTACAAAGTACGCTACATTTCCGATAAAACTTCGCGGTAAAAATATAATATCGTCCTTTTCAACATATATATTTTCACGGAGATTACCTTTTAATATATCCTTAACATTCACCACTATGACATCTGTCTTTCCTTTTAGGTCTCCTCTTATTATAAGAACATTCTGCAGTCCCGCGGACTCAAGATAACCGCCTGATAAAGCCAAGGCCTCCATTATCCTTATAGGCTCCGTAAATCTTATGATGCCGGTGCTCCCGACCTCTCCCAGAACAATAAGTTTCTTGCCTCCAAAAGAGTTTACAATTATAGAGACCTGCGGGCTTTTTATATAGGTTTTAAGTTTATCAGTAATATCTTTTGCCATCTCATCTATTGTGTACCCGGCTGCTTCGACATCGCCTACAAGCGGAAAAGATACCTTTCCGTCAGGGCGCACAACTACCTCTTTCTGCAGATCCTCTACCTGCCAGACAGATATCTCCAAAACATCGCCTGTCTCAATACGATAGTTTTCAAGAGACCACTCTTTGACCTCTATATCTGCAGCCCGTATTATCCTGACCTCGCCTATATCCGGCGGTCCTTTCTCTACTTCTGCTGAATATCCATACTGGCAGAGACAAAAAATAAGCACTACCGCAACCCAGGTAACAGTTCTTATAAGTTTCATAGTATACTCTTTCCTTTTACAGCCCTTCACGGAATTCACATTGGGCTGTTGATTACACAGATTATAAAAAGATTACAGCGATTCTTAGCCGATAACTAATCTCTGTGATCTCCTATTTTAATCTCCGTAATCATAAATATCAATTTTGTTAAGCCTCTTTTATTACTGTTACTTAGAATAATAATACCTATACCTATATTTATATCTATACAGGCCGCTTAAGCCCGCGTCAACCTTATTTAAAACAGTGCCCATAATATTGATGCCTGCTTCCTTTAATAAGCTGTATGTCCTAAGCGCCGCCTTCTGCGGAGTGCTGTCAGCCATAACAACAAGTATGACCCCATCTGTCTTTTTGCATACTATAATAGGGTCTGCTACTGATAATACAGGGGGTACATCAACATATATAATATCAAACTCTTTTCTTACGATAGATAATACAGTATCTACGCCTTCCTGCTCCAGCAATTCCGCGGGATTAGGCGGAGAAGGGCCGCTGGGTAAGACAGTAAAATTTTCTATGCCTACGTCGCAAAAGGGTATATTGCTTAAAGTTATATTTTTTCGCGCGAGAACATTGCTTAAGCCTTCCTTTCCTCCTAACCCAAAAACCCTGCTTAAGCCCATGCGCCTCAAATCAAAGTCTATGATAAGTGTCTTTTTCTTAGATTGAGCCGTTGCCACTGCCAGGTTCGCGGCAAGAAAGGTCTTTCCCTCCTGCGGCGCGGGGCTTGTCAAAGATATGACCTTGGAATCCTTGCCCATATTTAAAAACAGTATGTTGGTACGCAGGCATCTTATAGTCTCGGATGTGGGTGAATTTGGATCAGTATAAGTTATAACGTCTTTAAGCATACCGGTCATTTTTTATTCTTACCCTTTTTCTTTTCGCTTCTTGGTTTATGCTTTCTGTATTCGGGTATAGTAGCCAAAACAGGCAGATCGATCAGCCTCTCAAGCTGCTCTATGCTCTTTATACTCGTATCGAATGTCTCTATAGCGTATACTGACGCTATACTGCAAAGAATGGATAATATTATTCCGTATAATATCCTGTTCGTAGGAAATGTTTTCGTAAAAGTTGACGCGACTTTATGATCTTCTATTATTCTCATCTCCGTATAACGCTGTATCTTCTCGTCGATATTGATCTTTTGCAGGTCTTCCGCAAGCTTATCATATATATCGCGCTTGACTACAATATCTCTTTTAAACATATTGTAGGCTATTATCTTTTCATGTAAGCCCGATGCTATAAACTCAGATAACTCTTTCTCCTGTTTTTTTAATTTATTAAGCGCTGATTCAATTACCCTTAAGGCCTCTTCTATCTCCATATCTATATTTTTGGCAATAGACCCCAGCTCACCTCTGACTCTTATTACTTCAGGGTGAGCATCTTCATTCACAAGGCGAAGCGCGTTCAGTTCTTCCTCTTTGGCAATAAGTATTTTTTTCCAATTTGCATCCACAAGGTCTTTGTTCCTCTTCTCTATCATTGAAAGGGCCCAGAGCCTGTCAATAGATACTTTCTCTTTAACGGCATCTAAAAACTCCTGGGCCTCTGACAATTTCGCTTTAGTTTTAAGATACTCCTCGTTTAATGCGGCTGCTATAAAATTCTGGGTGGCCTTCTCCGAGATTTCGTAATTCTGCATCAGCTCTATTATCTCTTTGTTGTCCGCTATAAATTTTCCAAGAGAGTTTTCTGCCTTAAGCAAATTATCATGCGCGGCATTAAGCTGGTCAGTAAATGTCTCATAGGCATCCTTGAAAAAATTAGTCTCATCATCCTTCTTCTGCTTCAAATATCCCTCTATTGTAGCGGAGACTATATCATATGCTCTTTGGCGATCCGAGGAACTGCTAGTCAACCTGGCAATATTTCTTTTGTCTTTTACAAGTTCCACCTTTACCGCTTCTTTTACTTCTGAGGCAAGCTTATCTATGGGGCCTTCATAGCCAAACTCTTCTTTTAATATGATTGCTGCCTGCTTAGCTATAATATCACTACCTAAAAGAGTGACCTCATCCTCGATTGAGTCTCTTCGCTGTATATTTTTGCGCCCCGTACCTTCTATTATAAATGTTTCGGGCCCCAGCATTATAATTGTCGATGACTTGTATGTGGGTGTTTGTTTCTTTAGCTCTGAATAGGCATAATATGTTGAAAGGGAAATACTTATAGTAAATACCAATAGGGCGATTTTCCACCTCTTGAGTATCGTAAAAACCCAATCAGTGACACTCGGTGTTTCCTGATCGCCGAATCTCTCTATCATCTCTACCATGTTAAACTCACCCTTTATGTTTATTACTAATTTAGTCTATTATATATAATAATACACCGTCATGTCAATTTTTAAATAATAATATGTAATATTTATAATAACGCGGCTTTTGCTAAATCACGCGCAGATTAACGCAGATATCTGTGCTCATCTGTGCTTTGAAATTCCACATAACAAATTATCTTAGATTATGGGTATTTCTGACTATTACATAGGTGAGGTATTCTGAGGCAATGGCAGCCATCTTATGAAGCTGGGCAGGAGGGTATGGCTTTACCTCAAGAAATGATGGGTCGATCAGGTCTCTGGGCATAAACTGTTGTATGCAGTATTTTTTAGCGGGCATGATAGACTTTGCGATTTCCGCGATATCTGATATGTTGATCAACTCCGGCATAACAGTAGTGCGAAACTCATAATCTATACTTGAGTTTAATATTACATCTTTTGCGTGAATAACATCAGTTATTTCTACATCTACTCCGGCGGCATTTTTGTAGCGCTCAGGATGAAGCGGTGCTTTTATATCCATAGAGATATAATCAAGCATGCCCGCTTCAATAAGCCTCTTTAATGCCTTAGGATTTGTCCCATTTGTATCGAGTTTTATTAAAAATCCCAATTCTTTTATAGCAGAGGTAAGCGTAAAAAGTTTTTCTTCGTCTATCGTAGGCTCTCCGCCTGTTATAATAACGCCATCAACCCACCCCTTCTTTTCCTTTAAAAAAGACCTTATATCTTCAAAAGGTATGGGCGCAAGGCCATCCCCGCCGATTACTAAGCTTCTGGCATGGCAGAAGCCGCACCGGAAATTACAGCCTGCTAAAAAAATTATAGACGCTACCTTGCCATCCCAATCCAAAAGAGTCACTTCCTGAAAACCTTTTATTGCGGGCAGAGTTTTGTTCTGGACCAAACACTTTTGCTTCGTATGTCTCATTGGTAATTATACTCTTCTCATATGCTGGTCAAGTAGTTGGGTAAAGGTCAAGAAGCCAGTTTGGTAGTTAGGTTAGGTAGTTAGGAAAAATACCAACTACTTTACCTAATCTTCCAAGCCGGCATCCTGACCCTTACCCAATAACCTGACCGGTATTGTTATTCTATAGCTTTACTAAAATCCTCTGTTTTAGGTACTTCGCCATCCCAGCGCGCCATGACCTCATCATCTTTCTCGACTATGCTTGTGGGTATCTTAAGAACATCATAATATGCTCCCTCAGCCATGCCGTCTACTGTATCCATATCCTGAAACTCTAAAATTATCTTATCTTCATAGTTATTCTTTTTTATAAAATGGTTTAGCTTATTTTTGGTAGTTTCACATTTCGCGCAATCCTTCTTACCAAACACCTTTATTTTCATTAATTCCTCCCTACACTGTGAACTGTCAACTGTGAACTGTCAACTGTGAACTGTCAACTGTGAACTGTCAACTAACTTATGCTACTACATAGTTCTCAGAATGCCTGCGCCTGTCTGCCAACTCACCCAGCTTAGACTTATTCCAGTTCTGCACGCGGCTGTAATAACCTACCACCCTTGTTATACCATAAACATCGTCAGAGCTGCAATTGCGGCAGGCCTCATGAAGCCCCAGGTCTCTCTTGCCGCAGCTATTACATATGGTAAACTCCGGTGAAATAGTAATCTGGGCAGCTTGCGTCTTATAATAGGTCTTTTCAACTAGATTCATAAGAGACTCCTTGGAAGGAAGCTTCTCGCCTACAAAGGCATGGATGATAGCTCCTGACTCTATCATTGTATGGAATTTGGACTGTTTCTGTATCCTTGTAACAAGGTCTATCGGTGCGTCAGCGGCAAAATGGATAGAATTGGTATAATAATACATATCGTTTTCTATATCGCCCTTTACTACACATGATGCCTCCTCCGGAAAACGTCTAAGATCCGCTTTAGCAAGCCTTCTGGCTGCTGATTCCGCGGGAGATTCTTCAAGCGAGAATTTAAGCCCTAATTCTTTTCCTGCTTTCTTTGCCTTAAGGTTCATAAAAGATACTATCTTAAGGCCCAATTTAAATATATCCTCGCCTTCATGGAGCTGTTTGCCTGTCATATGCTGCACGCATTCATTTAATCCTATCAGCCCTATTATATAAGTTACTTTTTCAAGATCTATATATGGCCTTCCGTCAAGAGCTATTTTTCCGGCCTCCCACATAGGAAGTTCGGGCCTTGACATAAGCTTCCATATGAAATCCTTCTTTTGGATGTGCGCCTTGACCGCTAAATCTATGCACTTCTCTATCTCTTTGTATAAACTTTCCATATTGCCCTTTCCCGCGCGGTATGCTGCCTGGGGAAGGTTTATAGTAACATTCTGGAAACCACAGAATCTAAGCGACTCCGGATGTTCTATCATATAAGTATCGCTAACCTGTGTCCTGAGGCGGCAGCATGCGGAAAGCGTTATCTCATCTCTGTCAAATATAAAATAAGGCACGCCATTTTCACTTGCGATCTGACAGGCATACTCCAGCAGCTCCTTCTGCTTTGGATCCTTAAACGTATCGTCACTTATATGAAAGTCAAGTTTAGGAAACGCGAAAGGACGGCCGTCTTTATCTCCTTGGCGCCAGACATCAAGAAGCGCCTTAGTAAATTTCTGAGAAAGTTCTTCGTAGTCACCGTAGGTTTTCCCTGTATATTTTCCGCCGGGGCCTATAGCGGGTATATTCTTAAGATAGTTTGGCACACCGGTATGTATATTGTAATCTGTAAATAAACTCTGCCCTCCGCGTGAAAAAGCATTTTGCGACGCTGAAAATATGAGGTGCTGCGCTTCCTGGTGCATCTCGTCATCACTCATATCAACAAAGTAAGGAGCATACATTATATTTATATACGCGACACCTAAGGCGCCCGCGTAGTAGGCCTGCATGCTGGCTAAAAATGTGTTTAGGTGGCCTGTCAGTGTCCGCGCGTGTTTTGCCGGGCCGCTCTGTGTATCAAGATTCGCGATCTTTAATCCATATTTCTTAAGATACTCGAGAGAATGCGAGCTGCAATAAACCCGGGTAGGATAGCCAAGGTCGTGAAGGTGTATCTCGCCTCTCATATGAGCGTCTGCTAAGTCCTGAGAGAATATCCTTTGAAGCGCGTACTGTTTAAGCGTTGTCTCAGCGATCGCGAGGTTTATAGCTTCAGGATTATTCGCGTTTATATTGGCATTCTCCTTGCTCTTTGAAAATATAAGTGTCTCAAGATCATAGGTAGGCATACCTATTATAGTCTGGGTTGCCAGCTTCTTACTTAAACCGCGCACAAAGAGCTCATTATCTACAAGTTCCCTTATCAGGCTCGTTGGTATATGAGTAAGCTCGGAATTAAAGATCTTTTTCTGCACAGCGGAAGATATCTCGTCAGCAAGTTGTGAATCCAGGCCTGCCTCCTTTTGAAGAGCCAGCGTTATCTTTCCCCTGTCCCATGAGAAAACCTCATCTCTTGATGAAGGGCTTACAAGAAGCGATATATCAGTTGAACTTGTATTTTCTCGCACCTTTTTCCTGACCCTAAGATTATCTCTTACCTTGGCTCTGTTATTTCTATAGAGAATATATACCTTGGCGGTCTTGGCATGCCCTGTCTCTATGAGCACCTTCTCTACTACATCCTGTATCTCTTCTATGCTAGGGCTTGAAGAACCAAATTTCTTGCGTAAAAAAAGCGTAACAGCGGAGGCAAGCTCTTCAGCAACAAGCCGGTCCTCTCCGCCTACAGCGACAGCTGCCTTGAATATGGCATCCGCTATCTTTGACTTATCAAACGCGGCTGTCCTGCCGTCTCTTTTTACCACAGAGTCAAAATAACCCTGGTTCTTCTTATTTTTAGCCAGCCCTTTATCATCCATTTATTTGCCCCCTTGCTTAAGCATAGTTTTAAGTTCCTTCATAAACTCTGTCACGTCTTTAAATTCTCTATATACAGAGGCAAACCTGACATAGGCTACCTCATCTATCTCATGCAGCTTCTTGACCACCATCTCACCTATCTGAGAAGACTTAACCTCTTTATCATTCTTTCTCTGGAGCGCCCTTTCTATATTGTCTATTAGATTTTCTATCTTGCCTGCGCTGACCGGCCTCTTTTCGCATGCCTTTAATATGCCCGCCATAAGCTTGTTCCGGTCAAATGGCTGGCGCTGGCCATTCTTCTTAATAACCATTAGCGGAATATCTTCGATATGCTCGTAGGTAGTAAAGCGCCTCTGGCACTTAAGGCATTCTCTTCTTCTTCGTGTGGAATCGTTTTCTGGGCTGGCGCGGGAATCGACAACCTTATCTTCATCGTAACCGCAAAATGGGCACTTCATATTTTTAAAACCCTAAATGGGTGGAAAGACTTAAGTTAACACTGTTCTATTTTTGTATAGTCAAAAACACACTATATAGTGGCAAGACATCAGTTTACACCCTAGATATTGTATTGTCAAACCCTTTTATATATTATTATGGCATGATTATCTCTTAAAATCTCTTAAATTCAGGAGAAATCTACCAAATGCGTGGCTTTAGCATATTTTTTATTACCTTCAAACAATGGGAATATATTTAATTTTTATATCTGCCGCCTTTAAAAAATCTTCCGCCATATCGTCCGGATAGCCTTTTATTGAAATAATATTCTTTACCCCTGAGTTTATTATCATCTTCGCGCATATTGAGCAAGGCAGGTTAGTGCAATACAAAGTAGCGCCGCTTAGGCTTACACCATGAAGCGCTGCCTGTATAATAGCATTCTGCTCAGCATGCAACCCTCTGCAAAGCTCATGCCGCTGGCCAGACGGTATTTTAAGTTTGCTCCGCAGGCATCCTGCCTCCTCGCAATGAATGATATTTTTAGGAGCGCCGTTATATCCTGTAGATAATATATGCTTATCCTTTACAACAACCGCGCCGACTTTCCTCCTTAAGCAGGTAGATCTCTTTGACGCAAGATGCGCCAGCTCAAGAAAATAATGGTCCCAGTCAGGCCTTTTATGTTTATTACGATTCTTTTTCATTGTCACCCTTTAATCAGATTTTTATAAATAGGGAATCTTTTTGCTATGTTCCTTACTTCTTCCTTTACCTCATTTATCTTTTTCTCATCGGATATGTGTGATAGCACGGTGTTGATGAGCCTGGCGATATGCCGCATCTGCGGCTCTTTCATGCCCCTTCTGGTAAGAGCGGGCGTGCCTAACCTTATACCGCTTGCTACCAAAGGCGATTGGCCGTCATAAGGTATAAGATTTTTGTTAACTGTTATCCTGGCTTTGTCCAGGGCGAAAGAGGCGTCTCTGCCTGTTATGCCTTTCGAGGTTATAACATCTACAAGAACAAGGTGCGTGTCTGTGCCGCCGGACACTATCCTGTATCCCAATTTTTTAAGTTCTTCTGATAATGCCTTCGCGTTTTTTATAGTCTGGAGCTGCCTTGATTTAAAGCTTTTAGTCTGGGCCTGCTTAAAGGCAACTGCCTTGGCTGCTATAATATGCATAAGCGGCCCTCCCTGAAGCCCGGGAAAGACCATATAGTCAATACTCTGAGCAAATTGCTGTTTGCATAAAATAAAACCGCTGCGTGGGCCTCCCAGCGTCTTGTGAGTAGTGCTGGTTACAAACTCAGAGTATGGCGTAGGATTAGGGTGGAGGCCTGCGGCAACAAGGCCCGCTACGTGAGCCATGTCCACCATAAGCATGGCGCCAGTTTTATCGCATATCTCTCTAAATATCTTCGCGTGTATTGTCCTGGGGTAAGCGCTCGCGCCCGCTATTATAAGCTTTGGTTTGTGCTTTTTGGCAAGATATAATATATTATCGTAATCCAAGACTTCCGATTTCTTCTTAACGCCGTAAGGTATAACATTAAAATACTTTCCTGAAAAATTGAGAGGGTGGCCATGCGTAAGGTGGCCTCCGCAGGCAAGGTCCATAGCAAGTACCTTATCTTTGAATTCAAGCTGGCTGAAGAAGACCGCCATGTTAGCGCTTGAGCCTGAATGGGGCTGGACATTGACATGTTCCGCGCCATAGATCTTCTTTGCTCTTTCAATAGCCAAAGATTCACAAATATCTACATATTCACATCCATTATACCAGCGCTTCTGGGGATAGCCTTCCGCGTATTTATTGGTAAGGACTGAACCCTGCGCCTCAAGCACCGCCTCATCAGCATAGTTTTCACTTGCTATAAGCTCCAGGTTAGAGTCCTGCCGCCTTGTCTCATCAACAATAGCCTTATAGATCTCTTTGTCTGTTCTTTTAAGTGCCTTCATATTTTTTACACCTCTTGTAAGAAAGGATTAGCGTGTAAGCTCTAGGTCCTAGGCTGCAGGGTCTAGGGATTTTAAATTTTGTAAATAGCCTACGCCCTAGGACCTACACCCTAAAGCCTACAGCCAATACGTTAATGTTGCATTCTTTCAATACGTGATATCTGCTTAACGCGGCGGCTATGCCTTCCGCCTGCCGGCTTTGCCTTAAGCCAGGCTGAAACTATTTTCTTGGACATCTGCTTATTAGTATATAACGCGCCAAGCGATAATACATTCGCCTCGTTGTGCTCGCGGCTTGACTTAGCCTGTGATATGTTATAGCATGATGCGGCGCGCACCCCTTTAACCTTATTAGCGACAATTGATAAACCTATACCGCTTTTACATATCAATATGCCTCTGTCCGAGGATCTTTTACCTACCAGCTCCGCAACGCGTTTTCCGTATTCGGGATAATCGCAGCTATCGGAACAGAAACAGCCGGCATCTATTATACTATGGCCTTTTGCTTTAAGATACCCTATGATCTCTTGCTTTAATGCGTAACCGCCGTGATCTCCGCCAATAGCTATTTTCATATGCTTAACTCCCAGTTAGGTTCCAGGTCGTAGGTCCCAGGCTGCAGGGTTCGAGACATCTATACAATCTAAAATCCCTACACCCTACACCCTACACCCTACACCCTACACCCTACACCCTACACCCTACACCCTACACCCTACACCCTACACCCTACACCCTACACCCTACACCCTACACCCTACACCCTAGGACCTATATGCTAGTCTTCGTCCTGCGTTATAATCCGGGCAATCTCTATGGATGCTCTTTTTATCTGCTCCCTTATAGTTCTATAAAAAGATAGAGATTGGCCTATCGGGTCAGGTATCTCTCTGCCTGTCTCTGTGGTTTGGCCAAACTCCTTATAAAGATATATCTTATCTTTCAGTTCAGGCACCTTTTCCAATAAAAAATCTTTATGCTTATCTGACATTACCAGTATAATATCTGCTGATTTTGCCAAAAAAGGCGAGAATGGCCTGGAAAAAGTCGTTGATATATCTATGCCTTCCTCTTTCATTACCTCTATTGTCTCCGGCGTGGGCGGAAAACCGTCCATAGCGGTAATACCGGCTGATATAATCTCAAATTCTCCCTTGGGTTTCAGATATTTACATAGGAAGGCCTCTCCCATAGGTGAACGACAGCTGTTTCCCGTGCATAACACTAATATTTTTTTTATCTTAATCATATGATTTGTCTGGGGAATATGCTCTAGGCTCTAGGCTCTAGGCTCTAGGCTCTAGGCTCTAGGCTCTAGGGTGTAGGGTAAATCCCTACAGCCTGCAGCCTAGGACCTAGACCTCACGCGTTATCCCTTATAAATTCCTCAAGCTCTTTTGCGATGGCTCCTTTTCGCAATATCTTAAAAGGAGATACTGTGCAATCTAAGACAGTAGACTCTATGCCTTGCGCAATCCTTCCGTCATCAATGACAAGATCTATTAAACCGTCAAATATCCTTACTACCTCTTCCGCGGAAGAAACTGCCCCTTCTCCGGAAAGGTTAGCGCTTGTCACTGCCAAAGGTATTTTGGCTTCATCAATAATAGAAAGAGCTGCTCTGTTATCTGGAATACGCAAGCCTATCTTTCCTTTATCCGTAGAAATTATGACTGTAAGAGGGCCTGGCCAAAATCTATCTAATATTTTTTTAAGAACAGGTGAAATATCCCTTACGTAATTTCTAAGCTGCCTAAGATCAGATATCTGTATAGTAAAAGGTTTGCCTTCGGGCCTTTTTTTAATTTTATAAAGTTTATCTATCGCAAGCTGGTTTTTGGCGTTTACCGCAAGCCCGTAAACTGTCTCTGTAGGAATAGCTACTATGCCTCCGTTCTGTAAAATATGAGCGGCTTTTTTTACATGCGATGGTTCCGGCGCATCTGAAGAAATCTTTATTAAATGTGTATGCATTATTTCTTCAGCACAGAAGAGGCAAGCTGCTTCTTGTGGCTTAAAAGCTTTTTCTCTAAAGACTTATCACTTGTCGCAAGGATCTGTATCGCCAATAAAGAAGCGTTGGAGGCACCGGATTTGCCAATAGCTACGCACGCTACCGGCACGCCGGAAGGCATCTGCACAGTAGAAAATAGGGAATCCACTCCACCCAGGGCCTTTGTCTCTATGGGTATGCCTATAACAGGAAGCGTGGTATGCGCTGCCACTACGCCTGCAAGATGAGCTGCGCCTCCCGCTGCCGCGATTATTACCTTGTAACCCTTACTGCGCGCGTCTTTCGCGAATTTTATGGTTTGGGCTGGGGTACGATGCGCTGAAAGAACCTTTACATCATAGCCAACGCCAAATTTATCTAATATATCCAGGCCATATTGCACAACAGGCATATCTGACTTACTTCCCATAATAACCGCAATTTGCTTTTTTTTCACTTCTTAACCTCTCGGTTTTAGGTTACGAAAGCTGCGAATGTTACAAATGTTACGAAAGTTACTGTATGTAACCTCCGTAACATGCACAACATCTGTAACCTACGTAACATTTTTGTATTTTTTTACCGCCCTGCAGCCTATATCCTTCCTGTAATGCATATTTTCAAATTTAATACCTGAACATGCATCATAAACCTTATCTATTGCTTTTGCTATGTCTTCCCCTAAGGCAGTAACGCCTAATACGCGGCCGCCGTTGGTTTCGTATGTCGCCCTTCGACTTTGCTCAGGGTCCCTCGGCGAAGGGTCCCGAGCTCCTCGAGGGATATGTCGCATATCGCCTGCCCTCCGTAGCCCTACCGTAGCCTGCGTGTCTAGGGGCGAAGGGGGGCATGTCGCAAGCTTAGTGCCGGCATGGAACACAAATACATCTTCTATATTCGATGCGTCTTCTAAGCCATATATGGGCATGCCTTTTTTATAAGCTCCGGGATATCCTCCGGAAGCGCACACCACGCACACACACGCTTTTTTATCCCATTCCACATTCAGATCTTTTATCTTATTGTCGATAGATGCTTCCATAATATCGAGAAGATCTGTCTTTAGCCTTGGCAGTATAGCCTGAGCCTCAGGATCGCCAAACCTCATATTGAATTCAAGAACATAGGGTTCCCCAGATACAATCATAATGCCTATGTAAACAACCCCAGTACAAGGAGTGCCTTCTTCAGAAAGGCCCTTAATAAGAGGCTTTATGATCCTCTCCTCTATTCTTTTCTGCATGGCGTCAGTTATTATCGGAGCAGGTGAATATGCGCCCATACCACCCGTGTTTCCCGAAATTGCTACTCTATTATTTCTTCTTACAACTACAAACCCCGTAGGTACAGTTACACACCCTACATATCCATCATAATTGACCTTCCTTGTATTATATTTTCTAATAGAAGTTTTATTTCTTTTTTTCATTTCTATTGAATATACAGGGCTTGCTTTGTATCTCTTTTTATTTAAGGGGCTAATCATTGTTTTTCGTTTATCAATTGTTATTATACCGGTACAATCAAGCTTGATTATCATTTCTTGTATGTCATCTATCAATCGCTTTGAACTACTGCAAAACCTCATCTTTCCTCGATGCACATCCCCATCACCTAAATTAAAGGCTTTAAGAAATTCCATTATTATTTTGCTATTTGCATTTTTTAAATATTCGGGCACATATTTTTTGTGGGAGGTACCGAATTCATTTAAATACAACGCGAGTTGAGTGGAGTTAATTCTAAATTTGTGATTTTTCTGTTCGAAGCTAAATTTAAACGGGCTTTTGTTAATAATCTTTTTTATTTTTTTAAAATTCTTAGATTTTGATGTTTGAGCAATGTATACTCTCTTAGAACCCTTTCCTTTTGTGGTATATCCTTCTGATAAATAAACTCCTAAAAATTGAGCCCAATTTGCTAAATCAATTTTCAGCTTTTTAAATTTTCTATTGAACCCATAACTATATTCAGGTAAAATAAAAAAATTTTTTCTTTTTCCTACCCATACACCAGATTGATAAATATAATTCTCCCCTTTATAATCGCGCGCTTCTTTAATAAATACTTTCTCTTTGCCTCTTCTTTGTTGTAATAGCATTTTATGATTGGGTGTCACTAATAAATCTATATTTCTATTTTTGAATAGAGCCATAGGCCCTTTATATTTCTTCCAATATCTTTTAATTGGTTTCTCAAAATAAAATTTTCTAGATTTTTGTTCAAATACAGCAACATTATCATTTGGTTTTAAAATGTCAAATCTTTTCCAGCCATTATTGGTCAATATTTCAGTATCTTCTGAATAGCAGTTAGGGCCCTGATCATTATCAAAGACCCTTTTGTGGTCCTGGCTGGAAGCAAATATATTATAATCTTCCCCATCGCTAACAAGTATTATAGACGCTTCTTCGCCTAAGAGGCAATCCTCAATAATAACCTTATCACCTGAGGAACCAAATTCCTTAGATACCATGATCCTATCTATAGCGGAAGAAGCTTCGTCTTTTGATCCTGCGATAATAACGCCTTTACCTGCGGCAAGCCCATCTGCTTTTATTACAATAGGCGCGTCTTTCTTCTTTATATATTCCTTGGCCTTGGAAGCATCATCAAATACCTTAAAAGCAGCGGTAGGAATATTGAATCTAGCCATAACTTCTTTTGCAAAGACCTTGCTTCCTTCAAGCTGGGCAATGTATTTATCAGGTCCGAATATCCTTAAACCTTCGGCTTTGAAAAGATCTACTATGCCTGCGGCTAAAGGGGCTTCCGGCCCTACTACGGTCAAGTCTATTTTTTTCTCTTTTGCAAAGTCCGCAAGCAAAGCTATCTCATCTGCTTTTATGTCTATGCATTCCGCAAATCGCGAAATAGCGCCGCTGCCGGGAGCGGCATAGAGCTTATCTATCCTATCGCTCTGTGCTATCTTCCAGCAAAGAGCATGTTCTCTTCCTCCGGAACCTATCACTAGTACTTGCATAATGTCTCGTATTTCGTATGTCGCATATCGCCTGCCCTCCGCAGCCCTACCGCAGCCTGCGTGTCTAGGAGCGAAGGGGGGTATGTCGCTTTTTTATACTAGTTTAACCTGCTTATATCCTCTTATCACTTCTCCGATTACCCAGGATCGCACTTTATTTTTCGAAAGTATATTCTGGGACTTTCTTACATCTTTTGGTGAGAGAACAACCACCATGCCTATGCCCATATTAAAAACGCGGTACATCTCTTCTTCGCAAACCCCGCCCTTAGCTTGAATTAATTTAAATATATTCGGCATAGGCCAGCTTCCTTTTTTTATTTCAACACCTAGGCCCTTAGGTATAATTCTTGGTATCTTATCTACATATGCTCCGCCGGTTATGTGAGCTATACCCTTTACCTTTATTCTATTGCGCAAAGCAATAATGGGTTGAGTGTAAAGCTTCGTAGGCGAGAGCAGTTCGTTTCTTAATCTTCTCTGTTCTTTTCTGGAAAATACCTTTCTTACTAAGGAATAACCATTGGAGTGAAGGCCGCTTGACGCTAAACCTAAAACAAGGTCTCCTTTTTTTATACCTGAGCCGTCTATAATATTTCTTCTATCAACAACTCCTACGCAAAATCCGGCCAGGTCATATTCACCCGGTTTATACATACCGGGCATCTCCGCGGTCTCGCCCCCTATGAGAGCATATCCTGTTTGCTTACAGGCCTGCGCTATGCCTGAAACAACGGCCTTTAAAACATTTGTATCAAGCCTGCCCGTGGCTATATAATCGAGAAAAAAAAGAGGCTGGGCTCCGGTTGTCGCGACATCATTAACACACATGCCAACAAGGTCAAAGCCTACTGTATTATGTAAACCAAGCTCCTGCGCTATCATAAGTTTGGTACCGACTCCATCTGTAGACGAAACAAGCACGGGTTCTTTATATCTCTTAGCGTCTAAACGAAAAAGTCCGCCGAACGAACCTATATCCGTAAGCACGCCTTTTCTATTTGTAGACTTTGCAAGGCCCTTTATCTGTTTGACAAAGAGGTTTCCCTTGCTGATATCAACACCCGCGTCTTTATAGCTGATAGAGCGTCTCATGCTTTTCATATCTGTAGCTTGCCCCCACACCAACTTTAATTCTAACTGTTGTTTAAAAGTTGGTGTGGGGGTGAATTTATTCCAATACTATCTTAAGGACTTCCTGGTATGTCCCCTCTATATTTCCAAGGTCTCTTCTGAACCTGTCTTTATCCATCTTTCTCTTTGTACCCTTCTCCCACAACCGGCAGGTATCAGGTGAGATCTCATCAGCGAGCAGTATCTTCCCCTTGTGCCTTCCGAATTCAAGCTTGAAATCAACCAAATCTAAATTTCTGGGTGAGAAAAATTCCTTCAATATATCGTTTATCTTAAAAGAGAGCTCTTTTATAACATCGAGCTCGTTCTTTGCGGCGATCTTAAGGGCCATTATGTGGTAGTCATTTATCAGCGGGTCATGCAGTGAATCATTTTTGTAGTGGTATTCAAATACAGGCGTATCCAGTATTATGCCTTCTTCTAAACCTAAGAGTTTAGCCATACCGCCCGCGACTATGTTTCTCATGGTCACCTCTAAGGGTATGATCTCTACTCTCTTAACCGCCATATCCCTCTCATTCAGCACCTCAATAAAATGAGTTGATATGCCTTTTGACTCGATAAGCTTAAATAGCTTTGCTGATATCTTGTTGTTAACAACGCCTTTCTGGTTTATGGTACCTCTTTTGGCAGCGTCAAAGGCGGTCGCGTCATCCTTGAATTCCTGGATGCAGATATCCACATCTTCCGTCGTAAAAAGCTTCTTTGCCTTGCCCTCATATATCTGTTCTATCTTTTTCACCCCGTACCTCCATCGTATATTATGCGAATATGCTTGGTTATGTAATTAGGTTATGGTCAGGATGCCGGTTTGGTAGCTGGGTCAAGTAGTTAGTCATCTACCAAAAACCTGACCTTATTTTCCATACCGGCTTCTTGACCTTTACCCAACAACATGACCTACGGGTTCATATTATCACATTACTTGTTTAAACTAGTCCGACTCTCTTAAAGACCTTCTGTATGTTCCTTAAATAATAATGCAGATCAAAACACTTATCTACCTGGTACGGCTTTAGAAGGCCTGTGACTTCTTTGTCGTTGATAAGAAGCCCTTTGAAATCCTTGCCGCTCTTCCATGTTTCCATCGCATTTTTCTGAACCAGCCGGTACGCTTTCTCCCTGGAGAGCCCTGACCTTATAAGGCCTATCATGACCCTCTGGGAATATATAAGGCCGCCTGTCTTATTAAGATTATTCTTCATGCTTTCCGGATATATTATCAGATGCTCTATCATGTCTGTCATAGTATTAAGCATATAATCTATTAGTATGGTCGAATCCGGAATAATAATCCTTTCAACAGAGGAGTGGCTTATGTCTCTTTCATGCCACAAGGCTATATTTTCAATAGAAGCATGAGCATTCGCTCTTAAGATTCTTGCGAGCCCGCATATCCTTTCAGACGCTATCGGGTTTCTCTTGTGCGGCATAGCGGATGAGCCTTTCTGCGTATGTGAAAAATACTCCTCCACTTCGCGCACCTCTGTCCTTTGCAGGCCCCTTACTTCAATGGCCAATTTTTCCAGGGTAGCCCCTATTATGGCTATTGTAGTAAGATACTGCGCGTGCCGGTCCCTCTGTAAGACCTGGCTTGATATAGCAGCGGGAGTAAGCCCCAGTTTCCTGCATACATATGTTTCTATGGCCGGCTCAATATTGGAAAAAGTGCCGACAGCGCCTGATATCTTGCCTACGCTTATTACCTCTTTCGCCGCTTCCATTCTTTCAATATTGCGCTTCATCTCCTGATAAAACAACGCCATCTTAAAGCCAAAAGTAGTCGGCTCCGCGTGTATACCATGGGTGCGGCCTATCATAACCGTATCTTTGTACCTTCTGGCCTTTTGGGCAAGGGTATCCCGCATATTAGATAGGTCGTCGAGTATGATATCCGCCGCTTCGCTCATCTGCATAGCAAGGGCCGTGTCAGTAACATCATTTGATGTAAGGCCCATATGGATATACTCACCGCCTTTGCCCACGCTATCCTGCAGATTCTCGACAAAAGCAGCCACATCATGGTTGCTCTTTTTTTCAATATCATCTATGCGCTGAAGGTCAAACTTTGCCTTCTTCTTTATATCAGATAACGCCTTTTTTGGAATATTGCCCGATTTAGCATGGGCCTCACATGCTGCTATTTCTACCTCGAGCATCTTCTGGAATTTGTTCTGCCTAAGCCATACATGATCCATCTTTGGAAGAGAATAGCGTGGTATCATATTAAGACTCCTTGAGTTAAATGAAGGGTCGTGGTTTTTCGCTTTACCGACCCTTCATCCTGAGGAGCAAAGCAACGAAGGATCTCTCCAAGAGATCCTTCAGCCCTTCGGGCTTCAGGATGACCTCTCTAATGAAAACTTACGAGAGGTCGGTTATTTTGGAGGGTACACCCCCACACCAACTTCGGGATAACAGTTAGAATTGAAGTTGGTGTGGGGGTAAATTCGGCCACACAACTTAGCTTCGCCGCTGCTTGCTAAGTTGTGGCCCCATTTATTTGACCCACAGGAAAGTTATAAAAGTAGCTGCTAAAAAAAATAGGGTTGCTCCGATTATTGTATTTATGCCGTGGAATTTTCCTATTATTATTAACATCACTAAAATATATGAGACCCCTATTATGGTAACTGCTGTTTTGCGTGTACCTGACATCCTATATAAGTCAAATCCCATTTTTTACCTCCTTATGTATATGTTATAGGGCGTCACAAAAGTGCCGCCCTTGATTACAAAGATTACTAAATGACAGATTACGGAGATTGTTTATCGACTAGGTAATCGCTGTAATCTTTTAAAAATCATTGTAATCATAGGCTAAAATTAGTTTCGCGACAGCCTATATATG
>JBDRAM010000044.1:0-5864 GCA_043823785.1 Candidatus Omnitrophota bacterium | reverse complement strand
GCCTGCGGCGTACCTGTGATCGCGACAAGGGTGGGAGGAATAGTAGATATAATAGAAGATAATGAGAGCGGGATACTCGTTCCGCCAAAAGACTGGAATAGCTTATCTGATGCTATAATAAGACTGCTTAAAGATAAGGATCTAAGGCAGAGGCTTTCTAAGAATGGCAGGGTTAATGTTGAAAAGAATTTCAGCCTTTCGCATATGTACAAAAAGACTATCAGGGTCTACAATGAAGCTCTTAGCGCTTTCAGGATACTTGTTATTAAATGGAGCGCGCTAGGCGACATAGTTCTTTCTCTTCAAGCGCTAAGGTCTATAAGAGCGCGGTTTCCAAAAGCGCATATAGTACTTCTTACCAGCAAAGAAGGAATGGAGTTCTTGAGCCGCTATTCCTATGTTAATGAGTTCTTGATATACAAGTTCAAAAAAGGTATTGAGGGCGCAGGAGAGATCATTGGTATATCTTCTGAATTAAGAAAGGCTTCAACCGATATGGTGATAGATCTGCAGAATAACAAGAAGAGCCATATGGTATCTTTTCTTTCTTTTGCGCCAAACAGGGTAGGCTACAAAAGCAAAAAGTTAGATTTTTTAATGAATAATACAATAGACGGCGCGCGTCTTAAAATGGCCCCTGTCGCCCATCAGTTCAGGTTGTTGAAACTGCTGGGAATAGATGAGATACCGCCATTTTTACAGCTTACGATATCGGAAGAAGAAAAAAAATATGCGGACAGCCTTTTTACGGAAGGATGGATAGGCAAGAATGAAAGATTGGTAGGATTAAACTGCGGCGCGAGCCAGAAATGGCAGACCAAGTGGCTTTCTCTGAGTAAGATGGCCAAACTATGCGATATTCTTGCGCAGAAGAAGATAAGGATAGTCATTACCGGTACAAAAGAGGATAGGCAAAGAGCGCGAGAGCTGCTTTTATTAACGCGCAGTAAACCTTTGGATGTAACAGGCAGGACTAATATTATGCAACTGGCAGCTGTGATCCAGAGGTGCGGCGTATTTATAACTTCTGATTCAGCGCCTATGCATTTGGCCGCGCTTCTTGAGGTCCCGTTTGTAGGGCTTTTCGGGCCTACTGATCCTAAAAGGCATCTTGAGCCTTCAAAGGAATATAGGGTTATATACAAGAACTTGAAATGTTCACCGTGT
The DNA here is from genome assembly GCA_043823785.1 of Candidatus Omnitrophota bacterium. Taxonomy (GTDB): domain Bacteria; phylum Omnitrophota; class Gorgyraeia; order JABMRG01; family JABMRG01; genus JBDRAM01. The sequence goes on along the minus strand of JBDRAM010000044.1, from coordinate 4,697 downwards.
TATAAACCGAGATGTTCTCATAAGAGGTGTATGGAGTCTATAGAGGCTGAGGAGATTACAGCGGCGGTATTGGAACTGTTAAATAAGGATTAGTGTATAGCGTGTAACTTATAGGCTGTAGGGTGTAGGCTGTAGGGTGTAGAAATCTTATATTATATTACCCTAGACCCTAGGACCTAGGACCTATACGCTTTACGCTAAACAGAGGATGCAAATGAACATACTACTAATAACTACCCGCCTCAACTTAGGCGGCATAGGCGTATACACACTTTTATTGGCAAAATCTCTTAACCAGAGAGGGAGCAAGGTGATAGTCGCTTCATCCGGAGGATTATTGGCAGAGGGCCTTAAAAAAGAGGGTATAGAGCATATCAAAATTCCCGTAGATACAAGCGCTGATATCGGATTGCATACATTTATCAGTTATTTGAAGCTTTCTCATATTATAAATGAGCACAAAATAGATATCATACACGCACAGACCAGAGTTGCCCAAGTCATAGGCAATATGTTGTCAAGGAAACATAAGTTACCTCTTGTAACAACATGCCATGGATTTTTCAAAAGAAGATGGTTTAGGCGCAAGTTTCCATGCTGGGGAGAAAAGGTTATTGCCATAAGCGACGCTGTCAGGGAGCACCTGGTCAACGATATGAAGGTAGCAAAAGACAATATAAAGTTAATATATAATGGCATAGATATGAAAAGATATATGAAGCCTTATACAGATGACGATAGGCTTGTTATAAGGAAAGAGTATGGCCTTAAAGATATTAAAACTATAGGTATTATATCACGGCTTACAGAGGCCAAAGGGCATAAATATCTTATCGGAGCGTTCGCGAAATTACTCCAAAATTTTAGTGACATACAGCTTCTGATTATAGGCGATGGGCCGAATAATTATCTCAAAGCCCTAAAAAAGCAGGTTCATGCACTTGGCGTAGAAGATAAGGTTATATTCCACGCGGCATGTGAAGATACATCAATACCACTCTCGGTCATAGATATTTTTTGTCTTCCTACGCTGCAGGAGGGTTTAGGGCTTTCCATACTAGAAGCTATGGCGGCAGGCATACCTGTTGTTGCCTCGAACGTAGGCGGTATATATACGCTGATAAAACACAAAGAGAACGGGTTTTTGGTTCCTCCGGCAGATGAGGATGCTTTGGCCGAGGCTATATCTGTAATCCTATCAGATAGCTCTCTGTCAGAAACTATGGGAAAACACTCTAGAAATCTTGCTGTAGAAAATTTTACGTTGGAAATGATGACTGATAAGGTGTTGGGGGTATATGAGGAAGTAAAAAGTGAAAAGTAAGAAGTAAAAAGCAAGCGCCCAAAGGGCGCGCAGTCCGCTGTAGCCCTCAAGTAGTGGTCGTGTCGTAAGGGCGAAGGCGGATAAAAAGAGAGAAGTTTATGACAAAGATGCGAAGCAAGAAGATAAAGAAATTTTTGTTAATATTAGCAATGGCAGCGCTGCTCGGGGCCTATTTTTTCTTAAGATCCATATATGTAGTTCCTGTGCTTATGTATCATAATATAGATGAGAATTATAGAGAGTCGAAACTTAGTGTTTCACCGGAAAGCTTCAAGCGCCAGATGAAATTCTTAAAAATGTTCAACTACAATATAGTCTCTTTGAATGAGCTGACAGGACTGCTAAAAGCTAAAAAACCCATTCCTTACAAAACTGTAGCAATAACATTTGATGACGGGTATAAAAATAATTATACGGCCGCTTACCCTGTAATGAAGAAATATAATATACCTGCTTCTATATTTGTTGTTGTGAGCAAGGTAGGCCGGGAAGACCGTGCTGGCTGGGACGAACTAAGGCAGATGTCAGAAGATAATATACATATAGGCAGTCATACATTATCTGAATGCTATCTTCCTGACATAAAGGATGTCGGCAGGCTAAAGGATGAGATATTTGAGTCTAGGAACGCTATTAAATCGAGGATACCGGAGGGGGGCGATTTCATCGCCTATTGCTCCGGTGGTTTTAATAAAGAGATAAGGCAGCTTGTTATCGATGCTGGGTATAAGGGGGCCTGCGCAACAAACCCCGGCAATAAATATTCGGATGATGATATATACGCCCTTAAGCGTGTGCGCATATCCAGGACATCTGATAGTCTATTTGTATTCTGGATAGAAACAAGTGGTTTTTATACATGGATAAAAGAACACAGGGACGAAGACTGATTTTGTGTAGAATTTATAAGCACAGATGAGCGCAGATTGCATGTTGATGAACGTTATCACAGATGATCACAGATATCTGCGCCAATCTGTTAAAACATAAGTTTAGTACGTAATCTGTGCTAATCTGTGTAAAATTTATGAAACGAATACTTATAATAGAGGTTAACTGGGTAGGGGATGTGCTCTTTACCACGCCCGCGATAAGGGCTATAAGAGAAAATAATCCGAATGCTTTTATTGGATGCCTTACCGTGCCTCGCTGCGTAGATATGCTTAAGGACAACCCTTGCATAGATGAGATAATAGTATATGATGAAGAAGGTCACCACAATGGTATTTTTGGTAAGATCTCGCTTGTCTCTGAATTAAAGAAAAAGAGATTTGATACTGTAATAAGTTTCCATCGTTCCATGAGCAGGATGTTGATAGCTGCTTTAGCCGGTATACCCAGGCGCATAGGATACAGCACAAAGAAGCGCTTCTGGCTGCTCACAGACAGTGTTTCGCCTCCCTCTAAAGAGCCCCATCGAGTCGAATATTTTGTAAATATTGTAAAAACAATCGGCATGAATACCAAAACGAGAGACTATGAATTTTATATACCTGAAAATGCGTTTAAAGAGGCTGATGAGATTCTTAAGGAGGCCGGTATTGAGGTAGGAGAGAAATTTTTTGTGATAAATCCGGGTGGTAATTGGCTTCCTAAGAGGTGGCCCAAGGAGCTGTATGGTGAGCTTTGTAAGGGCCTAAAATCAGAGCATGGTATGAAGATAGTTATAACGGGAGCTGAAAAAGATATACCTTTAGCAGAAGATATAATAAGCATGAGCAGTAACTCCGCAGTTAGTATATGCGGTAAGACTACCCTAAAAGAGTTGGCAGCGGTTATGAAAAGGGCATCTGTTGTTATATCAAATGACTCGGGGCCTATGCACATATCAGTAAGCCAGAGGACGCCTACTGTAGCTATTTTTGGGCCGACATCTCCAAGTATTACAGGCCCTTACGGTAGTTCGGATTATATAATTCTGCATAAATGGCATGATTGCCGGATACCTTGTTATGCCGAATGCAGTGACTATCGCTGCATGGAGGCAATATCAGTAGATGACGTGGTAGAAGCAGTTAAGAAGATGCTAAGTAAAAAGCAAGCGCCCTGAGGGGCGCGCAGTCCGCCGTAGCCCTCAAATAGTGGTCGTGTCGTAAGGGCGAAGGCGGATAAAAATCAAAATGAAAATAGATAAAAGCAAAGTTAAGAAGATCCTTTTGATAACCTTAAGCAATATCGGCGATGTTGTTTTAACGCTTCCGGTCTTGAGGGTCATTGAAAGAGAGTTCCCGGAAGCTGATATTACGGTAATGGTAGGCCCCAACGCAAAAGAGATCTTTACGGGAGAATCTTCTGTTTCCAGGATAATAGTGTATAATAAGCATGTCTCGCTTTCTAAAAAGATACAGCTGGGATTAAGATTAAGAAGGCGCGGATTCGATATGGTTGTTGATTTGCGGAATAGCCTTTTTCAGTTTTTGATAGGGGCACGATACAACAGCCCTCTTATTAAAAGATCATATTCTGATATTCATAGAAAGGATAAACATCTTAAAGCCCTGGCCTCTATGGGAACATCTGTGGATAATCCGCCGTTTTCCATCTTCCTTACGCGTGATGATAAATTGCATATTAACTCAGTGCTTAATGAATTTGGCATATTACCCGATGATAATATGGTAGCAATGGCAGCGGGCTCTAAGAGCCATACTAAAAGATGGGCTACGACAGGATTCTTAAAACTGTGTGATAGATTAAATAAAGAGATGGCCCTTAAGGTTATACTGGTTGGTGATGACAATGATAGGGCTATTAATAAAGAGATCGCGGCTGTAGGACTTAAGGATGTTTATGACCTGAGCGGGCGCACAAATATAAGAGAGTTGGCTTATCTGCTCTCTTTATGCGAGCTTCTTGTCACTAATGATTCCGCGCCTGTGCACATAGCCAGCGCCGTAGGCCTGCCCACAGTAGCTATATTTGGGCCGACAGATCCAAAAAAATATGGCCCGCTTTCAGATAATAGCATAGTGCTTGTAAAGGGACTGCGTTGTTCTCCGTGCGAAAAAGCCCTCTGCAGGTTTGACTTAGAATGTATGAAAAAGATAACCGCGGACGAGGTTTTCAACGCGGCGAAAGAGATACTGCAAAAAAAGTAGTAGGAGCGGCCTCCTGGCCGCGAACAGAGACATATGCCTAAACAAAAGTATAAGAGAATCTTGCTGGTAAGGACGGACAGGTTGGGTGATTTAGTCCTTACCACGCCTGCTATTAAAGCTGTGCGGGATTCATATCCTGACGCTTATATAGCCATGGTAGTCAGGCCTTATACCGAACTTGTAGTAAGAGATAACCCCTGCCTGAACGAGGTTATAGTTTATGATAAATATGGCAGGGACAGATCCGTGATAGCAAGCATAAGGTTTGCGATGGA
>JBDRAM010000043.1:0-6481 GCA_043823785.1 Candidatus Omnitrophota bacterium | reverse complement strand
ATATCGCATGTCGCTCGTTAGTATTGTCATTGCGAGCCCCGCAGGGGCGTGGCAATCTAAAGTCCCAAAAAATATATCAGGTTTGGCCGCACCACGGATGGGCACGGCACTTCCTCGGACATTACGTCCTCGGTTGCTTCGTCCCCCTCGCTTTGCTCGGGGTCCTCGCAATGACGGCAGCAACAGTCGCGACTGCAGCGGCGATGGAGCTGCCGCCAGGGGCAAAAGGCTATTATAAAGATAGGGTATCATCTTCTCCTGGTAGATCAGAGGGAGTAGGCCCTACAGAAAAGCCCGAGATGCAGAAAGGCGCGGTCATAGGAAGAAGAGAGACTAATGCGTATGATTTTTCCGATGAGTCATCAGAGGCCCTTTCGCTAAAGGCCTTCGAGGTACTTAATAAGAAAGATGAGGCAGGAGTCCTGGCATATACATCAAGATGTATAGAATTATATGAAGAGAAAGCCAGAAGCCAAAATGCGTCTTTAAAAGATTTTGCATCTTCGGGGTCAGAAGATAAGTATCCGTTTTTGAATGATGTTGCTGCTTGCTATTTTATAATAGGTGAGCTTTATGCTAAACACAAGAAAGAACTGGATAAAGCCAGATTGGCTCACCAGAGAGTTTTGGATGATTTTTATTTTGGGCAGTATTGGGATCCGCGTGGCTGGTGGTGGAAAGTTTCAGAGAAATCTAAGGGTGAAATTGAAAAGATCGATGCAGGGTATTATGATGAGAAATAAAGCGCTTCGCATATCGTATATCGCATGTCGTATGTCGCATATCGCATATAGTATATCGCATGCTGTAAAAAAATATCCGCTATCCGCTATCCGTCCCCCTTCGCCCTTTTACTCGGAAGCCGCTGTAGGGCTTCGGAGGACAGCCCCACGAATATTTAGCGAAGCGGGACGCTATACGCTAATCGTTTTGTTCTGCGTCTCAATTACCGGATGCGGGAAGACGAGCACTTTTCAGGAAAGCCCATCTTTCGAGCTTTACGATAAAGGTACGGAAGCTATAGTAGACTATGAAAAATACGGTGAGTTTGAAGGCGTTGATACGTCTCATTATAATTATATAGTAAAAGACCAGGCAGGCCTTACAAAGGCTCTGGGCGAGGGCATATATCCTAATTCCTCAAGCGTTCTTAAGGATCCTGAATACAGGAGATTCAAAACCGAAGAAAAGCTGGAGGGAAGCCATTGGGATTTTATAAACAGTTCTGATTACCAGGCAAATTTCTACAAATGGGCGACAGCGTCAGAAGAGCGGGGGGTAAAGCTATTCTATACAGCTTTTGCTCTTGAGCGTGCCGGACATATAAGGCACGCAATAAAGGCATACCACGCGCTCGTTGTAAATTTTCCAAAGACTATAGGCTGGACATACTGGCATACCCCATGGTCTGTAGCGCAGGTTGCCATAGACAGGATAAGATTTCTATGCAAGGACTATCCTGAGCTGGGCCTTGAAATTATTGATGCAAGCATAGTTGTAAGGGGCGGATATGATGACAATATCAGAAATGATACCTTTATAGTAAATCCAGGAAAGATTATCCGATGCAGGCCGAAAGATGTTGTTGATAAAAGGAGAGATATAAGGAAATTTAAGATTATAAAGAGTATCGGTGATGACCATATAAAACTGCTTCAGTATGAGGATAGGAGCTGGCAGCTGCTGGTAGATGGTAAGCCGTATATTATAAAAGGCATCGCATACCAGCCGAGCAAGATAGGACAGAGCCCTGATGAGGGGACACTGGAAGATTGGATGCAGACAGATCATAATAACAATAATAAGATAGACGGGCCATATGATGCCTGGGTAGATAAGAACACCAATGATATACAGGATAAAGACGAATCAACCGTCGGAGATTTTCGTCTTATGTGGGAGATGGGCGCAAATACAATAAGGATATATCACCATGCGTCCAATAAGCCTCTTTTGCAAGACCTTTATGACAATTATGGTATAATGGTTTTGATGGGAGATTTTATAGGCGCCTATGCTATAGGCTCCGGTGCAAGCTGGTATAAAGGGACTGACTACACAGATCCACAGCAGAGGAAGAATATGCTTTCAAGCATAAAAGAGATGGTTGATGAGTATAAAGATGAACCATTTGTGCTTATGTGGGTTCTCGGTAACGAGAACAACTATGGCGTTGCAAACAACTCTAAGAAAAATCCCGTGGCTTATTATAAGTTTGTAAATGAGGCCGCGGAATTGATAAAATCAATAGATCCCCGCAAAAGGCCTGTCGCAATATGTAACGGAGAGATTAACTTCTTGGATGTATTCGCGAAAGAATGCCCTTCGGTCGATATATTCGGCGTAAACTCCTACCGCGGCGAATACGGTTTTGGCCATCTCTGGTCTTCTGTCAAGGATGCGGCAGATAAACCCGTGCTTATAACAGAGTACGGATGCCCTGCATATGATAAGTACAAAATCGATAAATCTGAAGATGCGCAGGCGGAATTTTTAAAGAACTGCTGGGTAGATATAATATCTAATTCCGATGGATACGGCGCCGGTAATGCTATAGGAGGAGTTCAATTTGAATGGGTAGATGAATGGTGGAAGGCGTATGAGCCCTTTTTGCATGACTCCAAGCCTCTATGGGCAGGCTCTTTTCCCGACGGATGGATGCATGAGGAGTGGCTTGGCGTAGCTTCGCAGGGCGACGGTAAACAAAGCCCCTTTAAACGCGTTCTGCGAAAAGCGTATTTTGTTTATAAGGAGTTGTGGAGAAACTAACATCGTATATCGTATATAGCATATAGCATATCGCATGAAATTTCCAGCGACATACGATATGCAACATACGACATGCGAAGTAAGGAGGAGAAGATGGGTAAAAGGGAGTTTTTAGGATTTTTAGTATTTATGGCGCTTACCTTTACTGTAACGGCCCTTATGGCACAGGAAGATGCATCTATCTTTGAGCCATTCAATGTCTATACAGACAAGGCAACGCGCGGTAATCACTATATACCTTCCGGGTATATGGGTGACTATAGCGATGTCTCTATTGCAGACGGACACCAGGAAGGTCCTTATTCAGGCAAGACCTGCATAAAGGTAACCTACAGGCCTGATGCCTCGCAGGGTGCGCGCTGGGCAGGCGTCCAATGGCAGTATCCGCCGAATAACTGGGGAGAGAAGAAAGGTGGTTTTGACCTGACAGGCGCGACAAAGCTCAGCTTCTGGGCACGCGGCGAAAAAGGCGGCGAAAGAATAGAGGAGTTTAAGATAGGGGGCATCTCGGGGACATATCCTGATTCTGACATAGCGAGCGTTGGCCCTACTGTCTTAACCAAGGACTGGCAGAGGTATGAGATAGATTTAAGCGGAAAAGACCTAAGTTATATAAGCGGAGGTTTCTCCTGGTCCAGCAATCTCGATGTAAACCCCGATGGCTGTGTATTCTACCTTGATGATATACGCTACGAATAAAAACGTATAAATAGTAGGGCAGGTTTAAACCTGCCCTACTCAGGATTGCAGGATCAAGGATTCAGCATTATGCTGTATCCTGTGTGCTTTAATCCAGAGAGCTAAATAAATGCAAGAGAAGAGAAGGTATATAAGGCTGAACTCATGTTTTCCTGTTGAGTTCAGCCTATATTTTATACCCAAAGAACCTATATCAGATGAATATCAGGGCTTTACCTCAAATGTTTCAGAGGGCGGCCTTAGCTTAAAGGTACGTAATCTTAAAGAGCAGGATGAACAGTTTATTATAAAAAAGAGAGCGCGCTTGAGCCTTTCTATACATATCCCGCTCTCATCAAAGACTATACAGGCGACCGCGGATATTGTCTGGTGCCGCAGGGACGAAAGGGATTCCAGGGGAAAGACTCAAATAATAGGGCTCTCGTATAAAGATATTAAACAGGCTGACAGAAGAGCTATACTAAATTACGCTCTTCGCATGAAATGGCTGCCGCGGATAGCTGTCCTGGTAATAATATCCCTGCTTTTTGGATTTTTAAGCTTATCTTGCTATAACATAGGAATAGAAAGAAAAAACAAAAAACTCGTTCAAAAGCTTGTGTCTGTTTCAGAGGTTAAGACTGACATTGAAAAGAAACTTAACGAAGCAAGGACGCACAGGGATATGCTTGAATCAAGGCTTTTGGCAACAACCGAATATATAGAAGGCATACAGGACGATATAGTAAAGATAGAGAAGAAAAGCTATGATGAGAAAGATAGGCTAACGAAGAGGCTTAATGAAACCAGGCTTATGCAGGAAGTCCTTGAGTCAAAGATAAAAGAACTTTTAGGCGATGAATCCATAAAAGCGGATATGGCCAGAAAGATAACAGAGGGCAGGCAAAGAGAAGTCCTGGTAGAGATAGATACTTTGCAGATGGAGCTTGAGGAGATAGATAAGAAAGCCAAGACTCAGACAGGCTCCGCTGTAGATGATATTAAGAAGCTTCAGGAAGAGAACGCGTTGTTATTGCAGGAGATAGAGTTTACAAGACAGGGCGAGACATCGCTTGAAGAACAACTCGCTAAGATAAAGGCCAAGAGCGGTGAGATAGAGGCCGCCAGCGTCGACAGAATGCTTGAGTGGATAAAGATACACCAGGTGAAAAGAACAGGCCTTGTCTTAAGTTATGAGGGAGATGAGTCTTTAAAGAATTACGGTTTTACTTATGATGAAGCGCTCGCGTGCCAGGTATTTCTTGTTTCAGGGGAAAAAGATAGGGCAAAGGCTATATTGGATTTTTATTTGGAGAAAGCAAAATATTCAAAAGGCCTATTTTACAGCGCCTATGATGTAACGGATGGCTCGGTATTGGAATATGATGTCCGGACCGGGCCAAACATATGGATGGGTATATCGGCATGCCAGTATACCAAGCATACAGGTGATGAAAAATATCTCTCGCTCGCTAAAAACATAGCCAATGTTATTATCAAGATGCAGATAGCCTCTGCCGACGGAAGCATAAAGGGGGGGCCTGACGTAGAATGGATAAGCACAGAGCACAATCTCGATGCCTATGCTCTGTTTGATATGCTTTATATTCTTACAAGAAATCAGAACTATCGAGACGCCGCGACAACCTCCCTGGAATGGGTAAAGGATGTAGGCTACAACGCTCCAGAGGATAGATTTTTAAGGGGCAAGGGCGACTCTACCATAGCGACAGATACCTTCTCATGGGCGATAGCTTCTATTAAGCCTATAACCCTTCTTTCATATGGCATGAACCCCGACAGCGTGATGGAGTTTGCAGAAAATGAGTGCAGAGTCGAGGCCGTATTTACCAGGCCCGAAGGCACAAAGGTAAGCGTAGTAGGTTTTGATTTCGCGAAAGCCCAGAATGTAGGAAGAGGCGGAATCATATCGACGGAATGGACCGCTCAGATGGTGGTCGCGTTCAATATAATGGCCGATTATTATAAAGAGCTCGGCAATAAAGATAAAGAAAAGGTTTATAGAATAAAAGCCGAATATTACCTATCCGAACTCGGTAAGATGGTCATATCCTCACCTTCTCCAACAGGCCAAGGAGAAGGATGCCTGCCTTACGCCTCAATAGATAATGTTGACACAGGCCACGGCTGGCGTGTCGCCAAAGGCCATCGTACCGGCTCTGTAGCCGCTACCGCTTACTACATCTTTGCCTCTAAAAAACACAATCCGCTCTCATTTTAGTAGGAGCCGCCTCCTGGCGGCGAATAACAACAATAATATTGCGTACGACATGTATATTTGTTATAATACTTTTTATTATTAATTAGATGAACCTAAATATATTTGACGAAGGAGGCACTTTATGGAACAAGTAAAGGGTAAGACAGAACACCATGTTACAGCCCGCAAAGACCGCGTTCCTATTTTTCAAAAAGCTATATACAGCATAGGAGGACTCGTCAATAGCTTTCAGGCCGCCGCTATCGGAGCGATGGTCATTGTTTTGAACCTCGGATTAGGTGTAAATCCCGCTTTAGTCGGCCTAGTCGGATTCATTCCCCGTATTTTCGACGCCATAACAGATCCCATGACCGGTTATATTTCAGATAATATCAGAACTCCATGGGGACGCCGCAGGCCTATTATGGCCCTTGGAGCTCTTGCTGGGGGACTTTTCTTTGTATTGATGTTCCAACTATATAAGGGGCATAGCGAAAGTTACTATTTCTGGTATTTCTTGTTGTTCCAGTGTCTCTTCTTCCTTGGATTTACATGTTTCTCTATTCCATGGATAGCGCTCGGGTATGAAATGACACCCGATTATCATGAACGAACACGACTGCAGGGGGCCAGCAACTTTGTGGCTCAATTTGCCTGGGTGATAGCTCCTTGGTTCTTCAAGATCATGAGCAACAAGAATATGTTTACAGATATTGTCCATGGAGCGCGAACCCTCGCGATATTCATCGGTGTCTTTATCGTGGTTGGCGGTATGCTTCCAGCTATTTTCAACAAAGAGCATTTCGCTGACTT
>JBDRAM010000042.1:0-66849 GCA_043823785.1 Candidatus Omnitrophota bacterium | reverse complement strand
GTTTCCTCTTTCAATGATCTTTTCTTTCCCACTTTAAATATACCTTCTCCTTTTAAGAAAGTCAAGTGAGTGAGCCAAAATATATTATATTATCAAATTCGGCACCTTAAAAGTGCCTGGCACTTCAATGAGCACAAATATCTGCGCCAATCTGCGAAACGTATGTTTAACACGAAATCAGCGCTAATCTGCGCCTTAAAATTTCATTAGTACAATTATACGCGTAAAAACAACAGTAATCAACTCTTTTTTTTATACCTTCACCCTATCGCCTATTGAGATGAAAGAAAAATCGCTTATTGTGCCTTCCAATGACTTTTTACTTATTACGCCTTTCATTGCCTTGCCATCCCATTCTCCGCGCCAGCTTATGGTCTCACCCTTTCCGTTAATCTGCATGGTCTCCCACCCCACCCTGCCATCTTTTAAAAGGCGCCTTGAATATTTTGAAGGCCCAAAACCCTGCTCGCTTATATTCTTAAGGCTAACACGGTTGTTGCTGAAAGAGAGCATATCATCTAAGGGAAAACCTGCCGCAGGCCCTTTTATCAGGGTAAGCTTGATGCTCCATGTATAGCCTTCGAAATTCTCAGCCAGCTGAGCAGACCTCTCTCTTTTAAGTTTAAGCTCTTCCATTGCCTTCTCTGCGAGGCCTATTTTCCATTCATAGTCCTCGACGCTCTTATCCTGCTTCAGGGCAGACTCTCTCTCATTCCTAAGGAATTCTAATGTGCTCTCATACATAGCCAGAGTCTTGCCATACTCACTCTTTAAAACGTCTGTCTGTTTAGAATAGTTTATGGCGGAAGCTAGAGTAATCAAAAAAGTCACTCCTAAGATTCCATACAAGGCCTTTATTCTCTTTGGCAAAGGTATCTTCTTCTGCTCTCTTATACTATCTTCTATCTGCTTTTTTATATTCTCTATAAAAGCTGTCGATCCCAGGATCCTTTCCTTATGCACACTCTTCTTTAACTCGTTTATCTGTTTATGCTCTTTAGTTTTTACGTATTCATCAAATCGAGCCTCCCGGCCTTTTAATATGCCGAAGACCTCTTCTATCTCGCTTCTCATATCAAGATTTTCTCTATCTGCTTTATTTATATACTTCAGATGGCTCGAATACTGATAATCACAAGGCTCTGACACCAACTTTACCCTGACAGGATTAAGGTGTATGTGGCGTATTAATTCTAATAAGTATGGCTGCTTCTCGGCTAAAACCGCTCTGAATCTCTGTTGAAAAAGATGGCCTTTCTTGCCATAGCGGCCATTGTGGGCCTTTGTGTACAGTGAATTTATATCATGCATTATATTTGAGATGCCTATATTATTTTTTAATTCAATAAGCATGTGTAGGTGTTTTGGCAGGAGCGTATACGCGTAAAGTTTAAATCCATACTGCCTCTTATATCTGTCTATAAGAGAGATGTATTCTTTGTAATCAGCGGAGTCTAAAAATAGGTCTTCGTTGTGTCCGCTTTTTGAAGTAACATAATAAAGAATACCCTCGACATAAACCCTTGGTAACCGTGCCATGTTATTCCTTTTATTTAAATATTTTTGTTCATTGCACAGATTGGCACAGATATCTGTGAACATCTGTGGTTAAAAGACTCCAAAAAAACCAGGCGAGTTGCCTGGTTTTTTAAGATTAAAGAAACACGTGGATTGAGATTGTTTCGCAATGACGAAATATATATATTATTTACCAAAGCCCTCTTTTTTTCTTCTCTTTCTTGGCTGGGGCTGCGGATTCTTTCTTTTCTTCAGGCTCTGCTTTTTTAATCTTTTCTTCCGCCTTTTCTTCGGTTTTCTTTATTATTTCTTCGGCCTTCTCAACTACTTTCTCTTCTAATTCGCCGCCGGAGGCAGCCTGTCCGCCACTAGCTTCTAGGGGCAGGCGGGCTCCTACATCCTCTTTAGCTGGTTCAACCACAACCGCTTCTTCTGCTTCAGGAGCAGGGGCTTCTGCAATATCTCCTTTTACGCCGGAAAACGTATAATTCTCAATATTTTCTTTATCATAGTGCCGGCTTAACGCGCCGCGCATTGTGGTATCACCTTCTTCAAACTCACCTCTCCAAAATGAAAGCCCCTTCTCTTCACTTGTCTGCATAGTCTCCCAGATAATAAGATCTTTACCTGTAGGGCCTCTGCTCTCATTTATTCTTACGGAGAAGTTTGTATTGGAAAAACCATCACGCCCCAGCATAGCAGACCCTACCTGGTTGTTTACAAAATTCAATCTATCATTAATGATCTCTGGCTTCTTGTCTTTACCAGCGCTGCCCAGTTTTTTGATCTCTATATTCCAGGCAGTATTGTTTAGCTTCTCTTTTACAACCTTTATCATCTGCCTCTTTTTTTCAATGGCTGCCATCTTGGCTTTTTTCGCTTCTTCGGCCTCTTTGGCTTCTTTCGCGGCCTTTGCCTCTGCCTCACCCTTGCCCCATGCCGTTTGGCTTGGAACAGGATAAGATAATATTAAAGATACCATTATCAAAAATATGCTCAACCTTGAGATCTTATAAAATGCGCCTTTATCCATCTACTCCTCCTGGTATAATTATCAGGTATAAGCAAAGATTATACCTGATTACTGTGATTGATTTAGATTACAGAGATTAATGTTTTAACTGTCATAATCTCATTTTTTAATCTTTGTAATCAGATGCCCTTTTCTTTCTCTTTATGGGGCATACCTTTTATATATGCTTTTACTATTTTCTGCTCTTTTCTAGGATTATCTTTCTCATCAACAGGCGTACTTTCTATTTTCTTAACAACATCAAGGCCCTCTATTACTTCGCCGAATATGGTATATTTTTTATTCAGGCTCGGGGCTTCTTTGGTAGTTATAAAGAACTGACTGCTATTGGTATCCGGGCCTGAATTTGCCATGCCTAGAATGCCTGGCTTGTCAAAAGAAACATCCTCACTTATCTCATTCTTGAAAGGCTCACCCCAGATCGATTCACCGCCTGTGCCTGTTCCTGTGGGGTCTCCTGTCTGTATAACAAAATCTTTTACCACGCGGTGAAATATTATACCGTCATAGTAGCCTTTTTCCGCCAGGCCGATAAAGTTCTCACAGGCCTTAGGCGCTATATCAGGAAAAAGCCTTAGTACTATTATACCTCTATTTGTCTCTAATGCAAGTAAAGATTTAAGTTTTAGCTCTTCTACTTTAATAGCAAGTTTCTGTTCATGTATATAATCCCTATGGTTTGCCCTCTTAAGCAGGCCTTCGAAATAATCTCTTACAGCCTTTTGCTTTCTTTGCCTTAATATCATGCTCCTTAGATATTCCTTTTTATTATCTGTATACATACTCATATCCGCTTCTCTTCTGCGCAAGAGGCGAAATACCGCGTCGCCATAATAATACTTTGCCGCAATGAAATCCCCTTCCTTGCGGCTTAATATGCGGTAAGCGTCATCTTTAGGTATCTTCCAGAGATCTATTAATGCCTCTAATGTCATTATGTTTATCCATGCGGCCCCTTTTTGGCCCAGCTTTCTTTTCTCATCATATGTATCTTTCCATAGCTTAGGGTTAGTCTTTAGCTTTTTATGGAACTCCTTGGCATCTTCTTCGCTCTCAAAACCTATATATTCACTTTCAAAGGAGTTGTACTGGTTCAGGAACTTCTGCTTTACCTCTTCCTCTGAAATTATTATCTCAGGGTTAAATTTTATATCAATAAACTTGTTTATTATCAATAGATCTTCGATGCGTCTTTCGAAAGTTTTAACATCCTCGCCAAACTCATTTTCAACCCAATCGCGGTACTCCTGGCTGCCATGCGCTACACCCTTCTCATCCATAAGGCGCTTTATGTCCTCTTTTAGTTTCTCGGGCTCTATGGTAATATCCAGTTCCCTGGCCTCATGCCTGAATACCAGATTCTGCCACGCCTCCTGCCTTACATCTTCCTCGTCTCTTGACTCCTTACCGCTGCGCGTAAAAACAGCGGCTGTCTTATAATAATAATTGAAATTCTCAACAGTAACAGGTTTACCGAATGCCTCACCCATTATTACATTTTGCGAGGGTTGCTCTTCGCAAAAGCCATGGCCCGAAAAAATTAAGAGGCACATTAACGCTACCGTCATTGCGAGCGAAGCGAAGCAATCCCAAAAAGAGAGATTGCCGCGCCGCCTTCGGCGGCTCGCAATGACAGAACTACGAATCTCCTCGCAATGATAGTATATGTATATCATATAACTCATTCCGCTATCTTTATTTTTATTGGTTTAGAATCGATCTTTTCTTTAAAAACATCAAGCCCTATTTCTTTACCATATATATTTTTGTACGTTGCTTGTATCTCATAAGTTCCGGTACTATCAAAATCAAAAAGGCCTTTTATATTTTTAGGCCTGTCCCCTTGTATTTCATTACCTGTTTTTAATAATACAAAATCATCTGTCCTTGGAAAACCTGTGTCACTCTTATGTTTACAGGATAATTCTTCACCTGAAGGAGAAGTAACCCTAAAGTAGACCTCCCTTTCTCCTTCTTCTGTATCCGCAGAATTTATATAGAAGCGCTGATTGATATATATCTCTTCTTTGCTTTTGTTTACTATTTTGAATGTTATATTTATAGCATCTGCCTTGCTATATTCCGCCTTATCGGATGATATAACAAAATCTACGCCTTTGGCATGCGCAACACCGCATGATATGGTTAAAAATAATATTGTGATTGGAATTAGTATAATATGAAGAATTTTTGCCATATACCCTACAACCTAGAACCTACAGCCTAGACCTTACTTAAACGCGCTATGGCCTTCGTATGTATCCCAGGTAAGTACATATTTTCTTACCCAGTCTATATCCTTATCATTGCCCTTAGCAAGCCTTAAAAAATGCCTGAAATGCTCTAGCGCCTTTTTGCGGTTTACCATATGCTCAGCATATAAATAACCCAGGTTGAAGTGAGAATACGCGTCATCCGGATTTATCTCAACAGCCTTCGCGAACTCAGAAGCGCCCCTATCATATTCTTTCTCTTTTGTGTAAAAAACGCCAAGATTATAATGTGTCTTGGCTGTCTCTTTTATAAGGGTTCTGTTCTGCCTGGATAGCTCTTGAAACTTCTTAGGCATATTCTTTACCTCTTTCTCAAGAGCATTGTTTTTCTTCTTAGCATCATCATAATTCTTCTTATATTCATCTAGGCTTGTTTCTAAGCTTTCTATCCTCGCGTCAGCTTTATTCTTTAGATCTTTTAGTTTCTCAGTGTCTCTTTCCGCGAGCTTAAACTTATTATCCAGGTCCTTGTTATCCTTGGTAATATTGGATATTGTTTTCTTAAATTCCGTTATGGTAGATTTATCTTTCAGCTTATCATAGGCTTCCTGAAGATAGTCCCTTTCGCTTTCAACCTCTTTCTGTATATACATAAGCTGTTTTACAACACCCTGCAGCTTGCTGTTCTGCTGTTTTAACGCGCTGTGTTCTGTGCCAAATTTCTCTCTTTCGCTTCTTAAGGTATCCTCGAGCTCCTTATTCCTTGATGTCAATCCCGTCTCTATCTCCTGCTTCTTAGCCTCAAGGGCCTTCATGGCATTATCAAGCTCCTCAGCCTTTGCTTTATGATTTAAGAGAAACTTCGTCTGCGCCAGTAGATTCTCTCTATCCTTCTTTATTCTTTCGTTCTCATCCGCGAGGCTGCTGCGCTCTTCTTCCAGCTTTTGTTTCTCTTTTTTGAGAATGTTTAACTCCTCTTTCAATCCAGGAGCGACATTCTCCAGCTCCTCGGAAAGCGCCTGAGCCCTGTGAGCAAAATAGAGGACCCCCGCGCCTTCTACAAAAACTAGAATACCTACACATATCGCCATCATCTTAAATTTATTCATTTTTTTCCCTTTCTAAATGAGCACATAAGTTATGGAGTCCTAAGCTTGTCGAAGAACGACATAACTTATAAGTGCGAATTTATCCTGAGGTCCCCGCAGGGGACCGAAGGATCTTAAATCCTTTCAAAAATCAAGACGCGCCCTTTTCCATCTCATACGGCATATAAGGCTTTATCCTCTCCTCGGGCTCCTGCGTGGGCTTTATCATATCTTTGTCCTCGCTGAAATTCTCATACTCATCGTAGCCTCTCGCGGGCTCATACTTGAAGTCTCTCTCATCTCCGGTTGTCAGCTTATCGCCGATTACTATTGTAGGGGTGAGCATTATCATAAGCTCTGTCCTTATCGTTGTCTTGGTATCAGTACCGAAGAAAAAACCTAATATCGGTATATTGCCTAAAATAGGGAATTGTTTCTTATTGTCTGTCGACTCTTCCTTCTGCAATCCTCCTATTATGATAGTGGTTCCATCTTTTACTAAAACAGTCGTTTCCGCCGTAGAAGTATCTATTATAGGAATTCTATTACCCGATGGCGTAACCAAGGTATCTACCACAGCTGATATCTCAGGCTTTATCTTCATCCTTACATAGCCTTCTTCATTTATAACCGGCGTAACGGATAACTGAATACCCACATCTATAAATGTCACCTCTTCTGAAACGGTTGTCGTCGTCTGGCCGCTGGTAGTAGTTGTAGTAACATAAGCCTGGCGCTCACCCACATGTATCTTTGCCTCCTGATTATTAATAGCGGATATCCTTGGGCTTGAAAGGATCTGCGTCTTGCCTATTGTATTAAGATAATTTATGAGAAGGTCGACATCTGCCTCAGGATGTATGAGGCCCAGGTGCATATCCTCACCAAAAGTAGTCTTTGTTGTGCCTCCATAATTAGTACTGTAGCCGCTAAAAGGAATAGAGCCTATCTCACCACCCAGATCATCTAAAACCTGGCTTCTGGTCCTGAATACATCTGTAGCTGCCTGGATAGCGCTGAATGGATAAGAGCCCAAATATGCTGAACCTATGCGCTCGCCTCTTTTTAAAATACCTTCCCACTCAAGCCCTTTTTTTGTTGCATCGGTAAACTTTATCTTTATTATCTTAGCATCTATTATGACCTGCTGCGTCTTCTGATCCAGGGCTATTACCAACTCCTCTATCTCCTTCATTCTGCCTGGCAGCGCCTGTACAATAATCTGATTTGTACGTTCATCCGCTTTTATGGTACCTACCTTTTTCGCGTTTAGCTGCGGCTTAAGCTGTTCTTCCACGTCTTTTGCTAACGCGTATTGTAAGTCAAAGACCTTTACCTCATTTCTCGTTTCGAACTCTTCTAAGGCCTTTTCGATCTCCTCTATCTTCTCAGGCGTATCCATGATCAATACAGTGCCCGAATCCGGCTCAACAAGCACTCTGCCTATGGTGCTTTTTAAGGTATCTAAAAGGCTAAACCCCTGTTCAGGTATAACGTATTGAAGCTTGAATGTCCTTACCTTGCGCATATCCGAAAAACTCCTGCCAAAAAGTGTCCTGTATTCATCCTCTGTCATAACATTATAGATGTTTCCCTGCTCCACGTAGGCCAGCTCGTTTGATCGAAGCATTATATCGAATATATCTCTTACCATTACATTGTCTACCGAAAGCGTGACCCTTCCTGTAACATTCTTTGTAGCAACGATATTCATCCTTGTCTTCATAGCCAGGAATTTAAGCGCGTCCATTACATCTATATTGCGAAGGTCCAGTGAGATCTTTCCCCCCATGCCGCTTATGATAGGCGCTATATCTGTCTGTTCCATGGGCGCGTTTACAGCTGCCTGGGCCAATTGCGTAAGCTCTGATTCAGCAGCTATCGTATGCTCTATGCATGAAAAATCCAGTAAAAAAACTACTGAAACTATTAATTTAAAAACCCTTGATATACAGATGTGGCTATTTCTCATCTCAATTCCACCTCATCGCCCTGGTATGTCAGTATAATCCTGTCCCTAAGAATATCTTTAACCCTAACCTCACCAACCAGTTGGCCCTTTTTTACAAAAAATGTCCTAAGCGCCCTTGTATCTTCAACCATAGCATCAGGTTCATTAGACCACGATATGCCGACTAGTTTCAGGTGCTGCGTTGCTTCTATAGCAGGTGATGCTGTAGGAGTAAGCTGCACCTGCGGCTCACCTATTATATCATCACTTTCTATCTTGCCCATCTCGAATATATTTCTTTCACCTATTTTATTCAAATAATATGGCTCATCCTTAAGAAGCGAGGCCACTTCTATTATTTCTGGAGATTTTTTAGCGATCTTGGCACTCAACCCAAGGTCAGGCTTATTCTTAAACTCTATCATAGAGTTTGAAAAGTTGACAGCAAGATAGGCTATCAGCATAAAATTGCACAGGCCTAATGTCCTATTTAATACCTTTACATTTAATAGCTTTAGGCCTTCACTCTTAAGCCAGCTGCCAAGCCCTTTCTTTAAAAAAGATGTCCTCCCGAGCCATGCGCCCGGAGAAAACAGGCTTATACCTTTCCTTTTTACAGCCTGAGCCTTCGAAGCTGTTTTAGACTTAGGATCTTCTATTAATTTTAATAACTGCTTTTCTGGAGTATCAGGTCTCTCTTGTGCCATCCCGATCTTATCTCCTCATCTATCATCTTGCGAATAGAAGCCCCGTCTACTACAGCCCTATTCTTCATAACAAGCTCCTTAAGAGCCCTATGGCATAGCATGGTTATCTTTCTGGGATAACCGTGGCTATAATTATGTATCTCCCTTACCGCGTCATTCAAAAACAGGTGCATGTGCGAACTATAGCCTGCCTGCCTTATGCGGAATTCTATCATCTCTTTGGTCTCTTCCAGGTCAAATGGGTTCAAGCTGTATTTAAAGCTTATCCTGTCAAAAAAATTATGCATATTCATTATCTTCGCGTGTAATTCAAGCTGCCCCAAAAGGACCAACTGCAGAAGTTTAAACTCATTGGTCTCATAATTCAGAAGGACCCTTAATATCTCGAGTGAATTCTCATTCAGCTTCTGCGCTTCATCGATAATAAGGACTACCGCCTTGTTCTCTGTTACGCCTTTCTGGAAAAGAAAACCTTTCAATGAGTCTCTTAGATCAAGTATGTTCGGGACAGGATTGTCTGCCGTATTTCCTAACGCTATAGCAAAATTCTTAGCCAATGAGCTTAAAAGCAGGTTTTCGCTCTCAAAAGAAGGATCCAATATTATATGAAATATAAAATCCTCTCTTCTCTTCATCTCCTGTATAAGCTTTCTGGAAAGCGTGGTCTTGCCTGTTCCTACATCTCCCAGGATAACGGTAAGGCCTCTCTTTAGCCTGAGCTCAATCAAGATATTAGTCAATGCTGTCTCATGTTCTTTAGACAGGTAAAAAAATTCAGGATCAGGGCTTGTTGAAAATGGTTCTTTTTCAAAACCTAATATCTTATAATAACTCATATATCTACCTTTATAACCTTTAACTCGCTGCTTGCGGCTTGCAGCTTGTTGTCATCATATCCCTATCAATCTTCTTCTTATCAGGCCCAGAGAGTAGCCCTCTTCCATAAGCTCTTTAACCTTCCTCATGCGCTTATCAACTATGGCCTTATCATAAAACCTTATGTTGCCTTTTTTTATAGATACGGGCAAAAGGCCAAAATTAGTATAATGGTTGACTGCCTGATAGCTGATATTATGCTTCTTCGCGATATCATTCGCAGACATCATGTTGTTTTCTCCCTTTTGCATATTTACTCTCCTCGCATTAGCCGGCTTTTTATTCCTCATAATGCTTAATCTATTGTAACTATCATATCTATCATAATTTCAATATATATCATAGATATAAACCCTGTCAAGGAAATTTGGGCTGATTTGTAAAAAATTTTTGGCGGGATTCTTAAAGGAAGTTCATAATTATATAGGCTTGATTCTTGAAAACTTCATTGAGATGATTAATAGAGCACAAAATCTACATCAATATATCGTCATTTTTCAGCAGAAGTACGCACCAGATCAAGCTCCTCTATGCTGTCAAACTCTTCCGCGGACAATGTCTCTGTTTTAGTAAAAGTATCATAACATCTTACTGCTCTTAATGTTCCGACCTTTAAGTTGTCATGATATACCTCGAAAATCTGGCCCTTAAAGACTCCGTTAGAATTCCCTAGATCTATAAGAATATCTCTTGTAGCGTCATCTTTTCCTATGACCATACCCGTCATATCTCTCGCTTCTATTTTTTTCGCAAGCTCTTTTTGCAGAGTCTCTGGCTCCAATTCTTTTATCTCTTTTTTCATGGCCTTAATCGGCGCTTGATCTGAAACAGACAGCTCTTTTCTTAATGCGGCCTCGACTCCTATTTTTTCCTCAATTTTTTTGCTAAGTTCAGCTTTATCATTTTCAAGCATGCTTAGCCTGCTCTCCAGATTCTTTTTATCATTTTTAAGCGCGGCTAATTCATCTGCTAAACTTTTTTCCCTGTCTGTGCTTTTCTGCTGTAAAGAACCGACTTTATATTCAGAAGCTTTCTGATTAGCCTCAGCCTCTTTAAGCGAATCTCTAAGCAACGCGTTCTCCGCTATGAGCTTAGCCTCACTCTCCTTCAGGTTATTGATCTCTTCACTCTGCTTGGCCTCGACCTGTTTCTTGCTTCCTTCAAGCCCGCTAAGTTTTTCTGAAAGCATGCTTCTCTCATCATCTAAAACATCCAGCTGTTCTTTAAGCCTTACCCTTACGCTCTCCATGGCGGTATATTTTGTAGCAAGCGTAGCCTTGTCTTGCTCCAATGAAGCTATCCTATTATAAAGGTTTGACTCTACATCCTCACCTTCTTTAGACAAAAGAGATAACTCTTCTTTAAGCCTATATTCAGAATCTCTTAATGTTACTATCTCTGACTTAAGCTCTGCCTCTGTCTCTTTTTTCGCGTCTTTTAAAGCAGCTATCTGCGCTCTCAAATAAGAATTTTCCTCCTCAAGAGGGAGCATGCCGGCTCTAAGGCCCGCTATATCGTCTTCCTTATCTTTTTTCAAAGACGCGATATTCGTATTGGCCTCGGCATTCTTTTCTTTAAGTAAAAGTATCTGGTCTCTGAGCTCTATCTCATCCGCTCTCTTCTCTTTTTCCATATCCGTGATCTTAGCGTTGAGCTCTGACCTCTCTTTTTCCAAATATGCTATCCTATCCTTTAGGGCTGATTCATCTTCAAGCCTTGTCTTTTTAAGGGTGTCGAGTTCCACCTTCAGCTTAGAAACCTCTCCCTCTTTTGACTCCTCCAGGCCGCTCATCTTGGATATCAAAAATGACTTTTCTTTATCAGATAATGTTATCTTTTTCTTCAGCTCTGCTTCCGCTTCATTTTTTGCTTTGGAAAGAGAGTCTACTTCTGTCTTCAATTTAGATTCGCTGTTTTCCAATACCGATACTCTTTGCTTTAATCTGTTTTCTGTATCCCTTAATTCGCCCAACTGATCTATATATGTACCCTTCATATCCTTCTTTGAATCATCTAAAGACCTGATCTGGGCATTTAAAGAAGCTGCTTCCTGCTCCAGTAAACTTATCTGCTTGCTGGAATCCATCTCCTTGCTATGTTTATCACTGGCCAAGGACGCTATCTCATTTTTAAGTTTCGATTCCATGGTATCTTTTTCATTGGTCATGGAGGTAAGCTCGGAATTCAAAAAAGATATCTCTTCTTCAAGAGAATTTATCTTGGTGCCAAGTTCTGACTCGATGCTATTTTTTGCCTTGCTGATCGATGTCATCTCTTCTGCCAAAGATGTTATTCTATTTGTAAAACCTGTTTCGACTTCCTTTTTCGATTTTAGCAATGAGGCTATCTGGGATTCCAGGACGGCCTGGATATCATTCTTTGCCTTCTTTTCATCTTCCAGATTTTTAGCCAATGCCAGATTTGCTCCCTCAAGATTCTCTATTCTTTTAGCTAAGGCAGAAGATGTTGTACTGTTTTTTTCAGTAAGATCGCTTATAATGCCTTCTTGCTTTTTTATCTCGGCGCTAAGCGCTGATTCTGTCTTGTTTTTTGATTCTACGAGTAAGGCTATCTGCGATTTCAGATCTTTAGCCATCTCATTCTTTATTTTTTCTGTTTCCGCTAACCTCGCCGATAAAGAAGCCTTTTCGCTTTTAAGCGCCTCTGTCTTTTTAGCTAACGCGGAGGATGTAAGATTGTTATTTTTAACAAGGCTTGCGGCTTCTTCCTGCAAGGACTTTATCTTTTCCTGAAGAACAGATTCTGTTGTCTTGCTTGTCTTTGCTAAAGATGTCAATTCAGCCTTTAATTTTGACTCCGTATCTGCCTTTGCGTTTTCCAGGGAAGCAAGCTGAGATGTCAGCGAGCCAACCACGCCCTTAAGCTGTACTTCTGTGTCTCTTCTTCTATCTTCTGAGGATGCCAGCTGGGATATGAGGGAGTCCCTCTCCTTCTTGGCAGCATCTAAATCCTTCTTAAGAGTAGTTTCAGACTCTATTTTCGCGTTAGTCAATAAAGCTATTTCGCTTCTCAGGTTAGCCTCTACTTTGCCGGCTGTATTTTCAAGAAAGATGAGTTTTGAACCAAGCGATGCTCTCTCCTGCTCCAAGGCCTTTATCTTTCCGCTAAGTTGCGACTCGACATCATCTCTGGCCTTTGTTAAAGCTGCTATCTGGCCTCTTAGATTCTCAACCATGACATTGCTCGACTCCTCCAGCGATCTTATCTGAGTAGACAGCGATTTATTCGTTTCCCCCAAGGAGGTAACCTTATTATTAAAAGCTTCTATTTTTTTATTCAACGCGAATTCGATTTCTTTCTTTGAATTTATTAAAAGGGTTATCTCGTCTTTAAGTTTGGTTTCTATGTATTTTTTTGAGTTTTCCAGGGCTTTAAGCTGCGCGTTTACCGAGGACGATTCCTTTTCAAGAGTATCAATCTTTTCACTTAGCTCTGACTCGATACTATTCTTAGCATCCAGCAAAGAAGCAGCCTGCTGCTTCATTTTAGCCTCTGTCTCATTCTTGGAATCGGTGAGGGAAACAAGGTTAGAATTCAGCAGGGCGTTCTCTTTATTCAGTGCGGAGATCTTACCCTCAAGCAGCGCCATCTTATTGCTAAGATCCGAGGCAAGCTCTTTTTTTGATTTAATCAATAAGTCGATCTCTGACTTCTGCTTACTCTCCGACCCTTTAAGAGAATTAAGTGTTGTTGTAAGATAGGAATTCTCCTTATTAAGCTGGGAAACCTTATCCTCTGATTCCTTTATCCTGCCTCTTAATTCCTGTTCTTTTTTAGCCGCGGTATCGGATAGGGAAGCGAGTTTATATTTTGAATCAGTCTCTGCGTCTATAAGCAACGCTATATCTTTTGAAAGTTTGGCCTCTGTCTTTTCTTTTGAGTCTTTCAGGGAAACCAGTTCGGCGCTTAAGGAATTCTTTTCATCTCTTAATACGACTATTGTTTCGCTAAGCGATGCCTCGCTCTTTTTCTTAGAATCTTCTAAGACAGCTATGTTATTTTTTAATTTTGTCTCGGCGTCTATTAGAGAATCTATCTTCTCCCCAAGCTGGGCTTGGGTCTTTTTGTTCGCATTCTCCATTAAACTGATCTTTGAAATTAAAAGAGCGTTTTCCTCCTTCAATTTAGATATCTTGCCCGCGGCCTCCCCCTCCATATCTTTATTTTTTACTTCCAGAAAAGCTACCTTAGACCTTAAATCAGTATCTGTATTTATTAAGGAATCTATTTCAGACTTCAGTAATGCCTCTGTCTTCTTCTTGGAATCATCTAACGAAGCCAGCTGTGTAATTAATGAGTATTTCTCCTTTTCAAGAGACTCTATATTCTTCATAAGATCGGATTTTATATCAACATTGGACATTGCAAGAGACTTTATCTTCTCTCCCAACTCATACTCTGTCTCCTTTTTAGCGTCACCCATAGAAGCCATCTGCTTTGCAAGAGATATATTCTCATTTTTTAAGGCCAAGATCTCCTTTTCCAGCGAATTTATGGCCTTGCTCAGGCTTTCTTCTGCCTTTGCCTTGGCCTTGGCTGTAAGGCTTAAATTATTTCTTAATTCCGCTTCTGTTTCTTTTGATGCTGTTGTTTCGGATTTTAATTTTTCTTCCGCGTCTTTTTTTGATTTTTCAAGTAACGAAACTTTTAAGGAAAGTGACAAGTTTTCTTTAGCCAAAGAAGACAGCTTGCCCTCTAAAGTTAATATTTTCTCGCTCAATTCTTTTTCTGTCTGGTTACTTATCTTGGTCAGAGATACTATATCTTCCTTCAGCATTGACTCTGTTTTACTTTTCGCTTCTTCCAATAAAGCTACTTTTGACTTCAAAGAAGATCTCTCTTTATCTAAGGCAGAGGCCTCTTCTTCAAATAAAGTTATCTTTGATGTTAAATCATCCTGCAGCTTTCCCTTATCATCATTCAGAGAAGATATCTCATCCTTTAGCTTGGATTCTACTTCTGCGCCTGAATCTTTTAAAGAAAGCATACGCGTATTCAGGGATGCCTTTTCCTGCTTTAGAAGGAGGCTCTCTTCTTCAAGTGTTTTTACCTTGCCCGTCAGAACAGATTCTATATCATCTCTGCTTTTGGTTAATGAACTTATCTTAGACTTTAGGTCTATCTCGGAACCTGCCAATGAAGTAATCTCATCATTAAGCCTAGACTCTATCGTCTTCGCGGATTCCTCTAACGATGCTATTTTCGCGCTTAAGGAGTTATTCTTCTTATTCGAATCATAAATATAATCTTCCAGCGATGCTATCTTGGCACGCAGCTGAGATTCTGTGCTGCCTTTATCCTCAGTCAAAGAAGCTATCTCTTTCCTTAGGGCAGTCTCTGCTTCTTTCAATACATATATCTCATCCTTAAGCTTAGATTCTACTTTGTCTTTTGAATCTTCTAAGCTATCTACCTTGGATAGGAGGGATGACTTCTCATTCCCTAATGACGCTGCCACATTTTCAAGGGAAGCTATCTTTGCGTTTAACTCTTTTTCCGCCTGGGCATTGGTGCCTGTCAATGAATTTATTCTATTCTTTAATTCAGACTCTGCCTTTTTCAATAAGGCTGCCTCTTCTTTTAACGTATTGGCTTCATCTCTTAGCTTAGATTCTACTTCGTCTTTTGAATCTTCTAAGTTATCTATTTTGGAAAGAAGAGATGATTTCTCATCTCCTAACGATACTAGCTCGTCTTCCAGAGAGGCTATCTTTGTGTTTAAGGCTTTTTCCGATTCACTCTTAGTGCCTGTCAATAAATTTATTCTATTCTTTAATTCAGACTCTGCCTCCTTTAACGAGGCTATCTCATCCTTAAGCTTAGATTCTACTTCGTCTTTTGAATCTTCTAAACTATCTACCTTGGATAGGAGGGATGACTTCTCATTCTCTAATGACGCTGCCTCATCTTCAAGGGAAGCTATCTCGTTCTTTAGATCATCCTCTGCTCCGCTTTCAAGTCCGGAAGCAAGCTTTTGCCTCAACAAAGCCTCCGCATCTTCTAACTCCTGATTTTTAGTTTTCAGATCTCTTATCTCATCCTTAAAACCAGATTCAGCGTCTTTAAGATCTTCATTTTCATCTTTTAAATATTCTATCTCTTTCTTCAAGCTCTCTTCCGCGCCCTTTAACTGCTCCTGGCCTTTAGAAGATTTTTTAAGCAGGGTTAGCTCTGATGTGAGAGAGGTTTTTTCCTTATTAAGATATTCTATCTCTTCTCTCAGTGACCCTTCTACATCTTTTAAGTCTTCATTTTCATCTTTTAAATATTCCACCTCTTCCTTCAGGCTCTCTTCTGTATCTTTAAAATCCTCAAGGCCTTCGCTGGACTCTTCCGCGGAAGCAAGCTTCGAAGCAAGTGAAGACTTCTCATCTTCTAAAAAGGCTATCTCTTCTTCTAAGCTTTCTTTTTCCTTTTTAATAGAGCTATTTTCACTACTGAGGCGGTCGAGCTCTTGCCTTAAAGTTGCTTCTGTGCTTTTCCGAACATCTGCCTTTTCCGAGGCCTGCTTGGCGGAAACAAGCTGTGAAGAAAGGGAAGACTTCTCTTTCTTTAAAAGTGCTATCTCTTCTTTTAATATAGCGCCTGTACCTTTAATATCCTGGTTCTCACCTTGTAAATAAGTTATTTTTTCTTTTAACGCATCGACCTCATATTGTAAATTATCGTAATCCTTCTGCATAGCATCTGCTGCATAGCTGGAAGAAAGCGCCGCCTCTGCCTTAGTATAGGTTAGCGTAGATTCTTTGGGCGCTGATTCTATATGCTCCTCTTCGAATTCAGCCTCTTCCTCCTCCTGTGTCGATTCGTAATCTTCCTGGCCGGAACCCATAATAGCGTCTTGGCTTCTGCCCGGTATTATAGCCTTATCGCCTATCTTCACCAGCACATCCTTATTCTCATCTATGGCCCAGGCTTCTGACATATTCTTCATTACGGATTTGACAGAAAAAGTCCCAACATGTAAAGAGTCTCTATAGACCTCTACCAGGTCTCCGATATTAATATTGTTTTTTCCCAAATTTATAAAAATAAAACCTGCTTTATTGCTTGCGTAGATAACAGAGCCTTCTCTTGGTGTTTGTGCGCTCACCGTAGAGATAGAGCTAAGTACCGCAAGTAAAAAAGCCGTTATAGTGAAAACTGCAACCATGCATAACCTTACCTTAATTGTTGGTCGCATTATGGGCACGGAATTATCCTCCTTTATCCCCACACCAACTTTACACCAACTTCCAGAATTGAAGTTGGTGTGGGGATGAATTATTTATCTTTTAAGGTCTTATGAGTTCTTAAAGTAACTCCTATTATGCTTTCCAGCTCTTCAAAGCTTCCTTTTTTCGGGAAGAACCCTGAACTTCCCAATTTATTTGCCTCTTCAAATTTTTTATCGTTTGCGTATTCAACCGTTATAATAATAACAGGCAGGTCAGTATTGAATTTTCTTATATTTCGCAGTGTCTCTATCCCATCCATGACAGGCATCTTAAGGTCAAGGAAAACCATATCCGGGGAGTCCGCTTTGATGATCTCTAAAGCGCTTTTTCCTTCCCGCGCTATCAATACAGTATAACCTTTTGATTTAAGCCAAAATTCTATAGGCTGTGTAAAATCAGGCTCGTCATCAACAAGAAGAATCTTTACTCCTTTGCTTTTACTCATAGCGTTTACCTCCGATATTTAATGTTTTAAAATTTTTATTTATTATAAATCCGGTATCTAAGCTGCTGGGGACAGGGTAAAGTTGAATGTAGCCCCTTCGCCCTTCTGGCTCTCAACCCATATCTTTCCTCCATGCAGCTCTACAACCTCTTTTGCAACTGACAAACCTATGCCTGTACCGCTTACATCTGTCGCGACCCTCTCACCTGCCTGGTAAAATCTGTCGAACACTTTAGGAAGAGCAGCTTCAGGTATACCAATGCCGGTATCCGATACGCTTATCTCAACACTGCCTTCTTTATCCAAGGCTGCTTTTACAGTAATCTTACCTTTGCTTGGTGTAAACTTTAGAGCATTGCCTATCAGGTTATTGAGAACGTGATTTATTCTGTGCATATCTACATTAACATTGGGAAGGCCTTCCTGTATATCCTCTATAATATCTATAGATTTTGATACTGCCCACGCATTCAGCCCCTCTGTAGATTCATTAATGATCTTCTCGACAGTCTGCGGTTCAAGTTTGATCTCAAGCTTTCCTGCCTCAAGCTTGGACATGTCCAATAAGTCATCTATGAGGCCGCTTAACTTATTCAAATTGCGTTCCGCGTTGGAAAGAAACTGCTGCTGGGCTTCCGAGACTTTACCTGCCGCCCTGCTGAGTATCAATGATATGGATTTTTGCGCGGATACTAAGGGTGTGCGCAATTCGTGGGTAACGCCGGATACAAACCTTGACTTCATCTGATCCAGCTCTCTCTGTTTCGTAATATCACTCAATACACTGACCATACCCACGGTCTGGCCGTTCTCATCCTCTATAACCGCGCTGCTTGACCTTAATATCTTTCTGGTCTCATCCTCCTGGCTCCTGGCTTCTATCGTCATGTTATCCTTCTCCGGTGTGCCCTTAGCCAGGGTTACCAATTCTCCTTTTTGAAGATTATCTAATATGTGCTTACCTATCTTGTCTTTTTTTGATACGCCAAGAAGCTTCTCCGCGGCAGGATTCATCATAATAACCCTCCCCTTTGAATCTGCCACAACTAAACCTTCGGCAACGCTTCTGATAACAGCCTCTGTCTCTTTCTTATTGGAGAGTACTTTCTTATATTTTTTCCAGGCTATCTCTTCGTTCTGGATTTTCTGCTCGATGACCTTATTGTATCTTTCTCCTATCTGCTGGCTGGCCTGCTCTACCTTCTTATTGACCTCTTTAGACATAATATCCGAGACCACTTTGCTTATCTCACGAGAACGCTTTTCAGATCCCACTATATTTTGTATCTCGCTATTTACATATTCCTTTAGCTCATGATCTGTAACATCATCCCTGGCAAAGAAATCGTTTTTTTTCCTCTCATCTTCTTTCAACTTCGCGTAATACGACATAGTGGTCATGCGTATTAAAAATCCGGCTATGGCAGCACTGGTAACTATGGTTACTATATAGATAATGATTGGAGCCATTTTAACCCTTTATATAACTTGTATAAAAAAGTTGCGCGCAATTATATTATATATACTTTTGTAGAATACTACCACAAAAAACTTTTATATACAAGAAATTTATGGGATGGGGGCATGGTAATTATGGAGGGATAAACTGTAAGGCCCTGGAGGCAGGCCTTCGCTTGGCGCTCA
Organism: Candidatus Omnitrophota bacterium; assembly: GCA_043823785.1. Taxonomy (GTDB): domain Bacteria; phylum Omnitrophota; class Gorgyraeia; order JABMRG01; family JABMRG01; genus JBDRAM01. The sequence goes on along the minus strand of JBDRAM010000042.1, from coordinate 48,136 downwards.
TTTGGCCGCTCGCTTCCAGCTAATGCGGTGAGGGTTTTAACTCGGGTTGGGCTAAGAATTAATTCTTGCAATTTCTCAGCAAGAATTAGTTGATAGAGCTTCCTTATATTTCTTAATGTAAATTACAGCGCTACGACACCGCGGTCTTTCATCTCCTTGATCTCTGTTTTGGAAGGATATTTGTTGATTTCGTCAACGCCAGAATCAAACTCGTCAGCAGCGGCTTCCGCATCTTGCTGGGAAACAGCAGAATTGACGTCAGATGAAACGGTTGACTCTTGAATCTCATCTGATTCATATCTTACGGGCTCTGGCTGTTTGATTATGGTAATGGCAGATCCTTCATCAGGGGTAATGGGAACTTCTGTTTCATAATCATAATCTAAGGACGTCTTTTGCGCCTGCGGCGCTATCTGCAAAGATTCTATCTTTTCCTCTAAAACAAGCTGGTTTTTTCTACTCTCCTTAGCAGCCCACATGTTGACCAAGATCAAAATTATTAGCCCGGCGAAACATATGTATAATATTATTGGTTTCATAGTTTATTATTATCCTCCCATGCTAATATATCATAATCGCCCGTAGTGGGCATAAAAGGCGGCGGAAAACCAAGCAATCTTAAATCATACGTATAGTTTTTAGCGTAACCGCTGATCTGAGTATTAGCCTTGGCATTAAAAGTGCCAATGGGACCTCTCTCTTCCTGAATAATGCCTCCGTAAACAGTCAGCGTTCCCTGCGCAGGCCCTATCCAATAGCTCTCCAACATAAAAGAATCATTTAATGCCATAACGCAGGCATTTATCTCAAGATTGCCGCCTGGGCCTGAAGCGCTGTCATCTATCACGACATCGCCTTCTGAAACAATACCCATAACATCGGTTGAAGCCGCGTTAGCCCGGGGATCATCAGCATAAACTATATTGTCACTGATAATTATATCGTTCTCGGCGCCGGCAGTTAATTGGCCGCTAAGCGTTCCTTCGATAGTCAAGTTGCCGCCGGTTACAAAGAGCGCGCCGTTGTCAGGCAAAGGCCTATTTGTATTATTCCAATTATTATCTGCATTAGTAACATCCATAGTGCCATCGTCTTTGAGTACAACTGTTGTATTTCCTGTTAATGTAAGTCCTCCGCAGGCAGCGGCATTCCGTAACTTAGTCGCCTTATTAGGCATAACGATAGGATATGCTCCAAGATTGATACCTTGCTGAAAATTAGGCAGGTCATGCGGCGGATTAGAGGTTTGTGATAAATTTATATTATTCCCATTATTGTAATATCTTATGTAGTCATCAGCTGAACTTACCGCGCCTGCAAAGACGGGATTTTTGTAGATATTAAAATGTCCGTTGGTATGCACTAGGCCATCCAGGTAATCCAGCGACCAAAACCACACCGCTGTGCCGTTATACGTTTCCCCATTGGTAAACCAGATGTAGCGCGCAAAGCTGGATGTCTGCACATAGCTTGTCAAAACTCGAGTTGCGCCCGCAAATGAACCGGAAGAAGTCAAGCTGTATCTGATAATAGACGAATCGCCGGTTGGGGAAACGAGCTTGGTAATAATAACTGTGTAATTGCCTCCTCCGATAAGAGTAGGGGCACCTGCGGCTTCCCAAGGATTGACCAGGATACCGGCAGGCGGAACAGGCCGGTATTGCAGCCAGGCGAAAGCATGGTCAAGCCCTGCTTCAGCAGTCTGAAATGCTACGGTTCGGTTTTTAAATCTCTCAGTGGCGCGACTATGGCTGATGGCTACGCTGACGAATGCGGCGGAAAGGACAAGCAAAACAGTTATGACTAAAAAAACGGTTATAAGCGCTGAGCCCTTTTTGTTTCTAAGTCCTATAAACATCTTAAGTCCTTTCCCCTCTTTAATTAATTCCTCATTTTTATTCTAATCTGCTGCGTATCCTGCAACTGCCTTCTTGTAAGAGTGGTTTTCCCTACGGTAATATTAATCCGTAAGATATTAGACGGATCGGTTGCGAGCCTTGCAAACACCAGGCCGCTAACGTGGTTTGCAATTATAGTTACGGTTCCGGTGCCGATATCTGTTCTTGTTATCTGATTGTTGGCATTAAGCGCATACGTAATAGGGGCTGACCAGTTTACAGCGCCTATGGGGTTTAAGATTGTGCCGGTCGCGGAATCGACTTGAGGTATGTTAAAAGTAAGAGCAGGACTGCTGGCGCCGATTGCTAAGTTAATTTGTGGCGCAGGCGATATGGACCGTGTTTCTTTGAGTTCAGACTCCATTCTCATAAGCGCCCTTATTATATCCTGACGCAATTCAGCCGATGCCCCGCCTTCAAGCCAAAACCTGTTTCCGGCTTCCATCAGCTGGAATACCCCAAGCACCAAGATGGTAAATATGGCTACCGTAATAAGTATTTCTAGAAGCGTGAAACCCCTCATATCTTATCTCTGCGCGATTCGTGTCGTTAATTGTACGGGAGAATCTATTGTCCCATTGCCGTTGGCATCCTCGCCGGCATCAAGCGCTCCGTTTAAATTCGCGTCCTCACCCATAATTCTGTTGCGCTGGTTCCAGCAGACGCTTATTGTTGCCTCAAGAAAAGTCGCAGACGGCCAGCCGGCTGGAGTTACATCCGCGATGCTTACTACGCCGCGGCTTGCAGGTATATTATTTACAATAAAATTAACCCCGTTAAAACTATTCACTCCATTAAAAGGAGTCGCGCGGATATCCTCCATTAGGCCGGATGCGGCGTTTGTCGCGATATTTATATTTTTAGCGGTCTCAATAAGGGCGAAGCACGAAATATAAGTTGCGAGTATAGCGCAAATGGTAAAAGCTGCAATTCCTATTGCCAGCAGTATTTCGATAAGAGTAAAACCGTTATTAGAGCGCTTTTTAAAGGTCTTGATAATAGATAGTCTCATAATGTTTTGGAAGGTTTTGATTTCTGTTGAACAATACTTACCAGTATTTAATTTATCATATTCCTTATTACATGTCAAGCCTTTCTCGCCACTTTTTTGATTATGTGTAGAGACACTCGTCAGGGGATTTATTCATGAAGGGTGTTTTTTAGCACTAATAGCTGCTTTAGAACTTTTTGAACCTTCTCCTCATTCAGAAGATCTTTATCCGATAGAATTTCTGTAAGTCGAATCTGTTCTTTCGTAGGCGATGTGATCTTTAGTCGTTTTTCACCACCCGCATTCAATTCGACTAACTTACAACTCCTGAGATACCCATATACCGACTGCGCTGTTAGATCATCAAAATCTTTTTTCTGCCTCACTAGATGTGTAACCGTATTGTTTAGCAGATATGCCAATACACAAACGCTTACATGGGCTCTTATGCGTTCCTCATTATGGTGGTATATAGGTCTAATTTCAACAAAGCTTTTTAATTGATAAAAACTTCTCTCTATTTCCATTCTGCTCTGATAAGCAGAGATTAAGGTTTCAGCATTTACACCCTTTACGCTGCTCATTATAACATATAGCCCATTCAGTATGGCCGCCTCCTGAATAGCTCTTTCTGAAACTCGATAATTTATGTGGAAACTCTTGCCTCTGGCGGTAAGACGAAATGTGAAGATCTTTTGTGAGGATCTTCTCTCTAAATACTTCTTAAGCTCATATCTTAATATCTCCCTGTGTCTTTTTCCTTTTGCCTGGGCCAAACCTCTGTTTTTCTTATCCAGATATACCTTAATCGATTTTATCTTCTCAAAACGATCTTTTCTCTCCTGTAGGAACTTCTCGGGATTAAGACAGAGAATATGTCTCCTTATAGATGTCGGTTACGGTTTCCCGGACAAAAATCAAAATGTCTGTATCTTTATCCGCTAATTACCCAAAGCTCTATATATTAAGAAAATATCGGCTAAAAACTACGCGGGAATCTGCTAAGAAACTTGTGGTTGATCCTTATGAGGAGGGAAGTGGCCTGCCATGTACCTGAGAGTTTGCCCTAAACCATTCGTCACTTCGTTGCTCAGGTTCAGGGCATGTACCACTCGTATATGGCCTGCCACCCGAAGCCCTCCTGCGCTAAAGCTTCGGAGGGTAAACCAGCTGCTATGAAACTCTACCTGCCATCCGTAGCCTGCTACTATGAATTGCTAACCATAGGCGAAGGATGACCTGCAAGGCGAAGGGTGGTGCCGAAGCGGGGATTTGAACCCCGATGAGATTGCTCCCACTAGCTCCTGAAGCTAGCGCGTCTGCCAGTTCCGCCACTTCGGCCCGATTTAGGTCTTATTTTTCTGAGAGTTTCCCGGAAGGTTATCCTTCCCTTTTTTTCTGCTCCGCGGCCAGGAGAGTCTGAAACGCGTATACTATCTGATTCAGCGGCAGGTTTTTGCTTATGTATCCGGCGGCACCTAGCTCTAATGCCTTATTTATAAAATTGTCATCATAACCATAAGCTGTTAGTATGACTACGGGCAATTCAGGTTTTTTCTTCTTGAGCCTTCCGAGCGTTTCAATACCATCGAGTTCCGGCATCTTTATATCCAGCAGTATCGCATCTACGCTCGCCTTATCAGTGAAATCCAAGGCCTCCAACCCGCTGTTAACACATTCTACCTCATAACCCTTTTTTGTAAATAAGTCTTTCAGGAGCTCCAATACATCGTGGTCATCATCTACTATTAATACCTTTGTTTTATTATCCATGGCTTACTCCTTGGTATAATCATTAGGTATAATCTCTGATTATACCTAATGACAGTGATTAATTTAGATTACAGAGATTAAAGCATCAATCGCTGTAATCTTCTTTTTTAATCTTTGCAATCAGATGCCCTTTTCTTTATGCTTATAGGGCATCTATTTTTTAGCAGGTAACCTTATCTTAAAAATACTCCCCCTGCCAAATTCACTTTCAACTTCTATCTTTCCTCCGTGGGCATTAACTATGTTCTGGCATATTGCCAGGCCCAATCCCGTTCCGTTATCCCTGGTAGTAAAAAACGGAGTAAATAACTTATTGAGATCCTCCTTCTTTATTCCTTTTCCTGTATCCCGAACCACTATCTCAATGAATCCGTCTTTGGTATCTTTCGTTGACACTGTCACCTTCCCGCCTTCAGGAGTAGCCTGGCACGCGTTTATAGCAATATTAAAAAATAGTTCCTGAAGCTGGGTAAAATCGCCTTTAACTTTTGGCAAGTCCTGGGGCAGCTCTTCCTTCCACGCTATCTTTTTAAATACAGGATGGTAAGCTACTAAAGGGGCGACTGTTTTTAAGATTTCTTGTATATCCAAATATATCATATGAGATGCCTTTGGCCTTGAATAGGTAAGAAGCCTATCAACTATATCTCTCATACGTATCGACTGCGTCTTTATTATCTCAACAGTATGCTTGATCTCCGGAGATATCTTCTCATCCTCCATAGAAAGCATATCCAGCCTGCCAAGGATTACCAGCAATGGATTGTTCATTTCGTGGGCAACGCCTGCCGCAAGTTGTCCTATGGCTGCCAGCTTCTCACTCTGTATTATCTGGCTCTCGAGCTTTTTTCTCTGTGTTATATCCCTGGCTATATATACGTAACCTGCCCTGTTATTCTCTTTATCAAGCAGAGCGTTCGCCGTTAGCATTGCCGGAAACAACCTATCCCCGCTGCTTAAAAGCTCTACCTCTTCCTCAAACCGGCCTATCTCATCTATAGATTGTCTTATCCTAACTTTTGCACTGTCTCTGTCATCCTCTGGAAACAATATAGATATATCCATCAAGGTGGCATCCTCACTCCATCCAAAAAGGCCTGCGGAGCTCCTCCCATAATAGGTTATCTTGTCATCCAGATTAGTTGTTATCAGAGCATAGTCTCTTATGCTGGTAAATATATTTCTCAAACGTTCGGATTGCGCGGCAAGATTATCTTCAGAATGTTTTGAATCTGTGATATCCTGCGCAGTACATATTATACCCAAAACCTCACCTGCCCCATCAACAACAGCTGTGTTTCTCCACGAAAGAACACACTCGCTTCCGTCTTTTTTTGTAACAGCGCCTTGATAGGTGCGGGACTTTATACTGCTTAAACAGCTGGCTGCCACTGCCTTAAAGATCTCCCTTCTTGAGGAATAATCCTTAAAAAGAAGCCTTAGCCAATCATCTTTAAATATCTCTTCCCTGCTATAGCCTGTGATTGCTTCCAATGCCTTGTTGCACATCAGAAGCTTAAGGTCCTTATTAAGATACAGAAAAAGTGTAGCAGCCTGATCTACTATATCTTCTATAGGTTTGCAAAGATAGGCTTTATCCTCAAGGGAATCGATCTCTGCTTTCTTGGCCGAGACATCCTTTGTAAGCAAGCTCTTGCATACATCACAGACATTCCACATATCGGAAAATTCTACAGAACATTTAGGGCATCTTTTCATATTCTTTCCTTATACTAAAACTACATAAAATAATATACCATATATCAGTCAAGGCTTCTACAAAAAAAGAGACATATCCCATTTTTATAAAATATGTCCTCATCAACAAATTAGGGCCTGCCCCTATTGTCAGCTTAATCTTTTCTTAATAAATATCTTCTTGTAAAACGGCAGGTAATCTATTATAAGTTTCCCGTCTAGATGGTCTATCTCCTGCTGAAAAGCATGAGCTAAAAGGCCTTCGGCCTCTATCAATTCATCCTTTCCTTCATTATTTAACGCCTTCACCCTTACCTTAGCTGCCCTTTTTACCCTTACGGTAACATCGGGTATAGACAGGCAGCCTTCCTCAAGGACAGATTCACCCTCGCTTGCTATTATCTTTGGATTTACTAATTTTAGCAGCCCTTTACCTACGTCTATAACGATTAATCTCATGTCAATACCCACCTGAGGCCCTGCCAACCCTACACCGCTTACAGCATACATGGTCATAGCCATATCATCAAGCAGCCTTCTTACCTCAGCATCGACAACCGGCACTTCGTTTGCTCTTTTACATAATATTTTGTCAGGATATTTTCTTACATCAAGTACAGACATTTTAAAATCCGAATCTTCTCTTAAGGGCTGAGTATTCCTTTAATATTTCAGGCGGTAGGTCACCTTTAAATATCTTAAGAAACTCTCTCTGCCCCTCTAGTTCCCGCTTCCATTCCTTCCTGTCAATAGAGTAGAGCTCACTTACTTTGGGCTTGCTGATCTCAAGCCCTGTCATATCTACATCAGAAGGATTAGGTACATAACCTATAGGTGTTTTTTTAGCCCCTACCTTATTGCTGCACCGTTTAAATATCCATTCTAGTATTCGAAGATTTTCGCCAAAACCGGGCCATAGGAATTTTCCGTTCTTATCCTGCCTGAACCAGTTTACGTGAAATATCTTCGGTGGTTTTTTAAGTTTCTTACCTATGTCAAGCCAATGCCTGAAATAGTCTGCCATATTATACCCACAGAAAGGAAGCATTGCCATAGGGTCTCTGCGCACTTCACCCTGTTTGCCAAATTGCGCCGCGGTACGTTCAGAAGCCATGGTCGCGCCTACATATACTCCATGCTGCCAGCTGAATGCCTCATAGACCAGCGGCGCTACATGCGCTCTGCGTCCGCCAAAGATAAAAGCGGATATTGGAACGCCATGATGATGACTTAGTCTATAGGATATAGAGGGACATTGCGTGGCCGGAGTTGTAAAGCGGCTATTTGGATGAGCTCCTTTCACGGGATTGCCTTCATCATCTACCATGCCCGGTTTCCAAGCAAGGCCCTTCCAGTCTATGCCTTTTGCAGGAGCAGGCTCATCGCCATCCTCCCACCATACGGTGTTGTCGGGTTTTAATAATACATTTGTAAATATCGTATCTTTCCTTACTGTTTCCATAGCGCTTAGATTTGACTTTGAGTTTGTTCCGGGGGCAACACCAAAAAATCCCCATTCAGGGTTTATGGCCCATGGAGATCCATCCGTATCAACGCGTATCCAGGCTATATCGTCACCAACTGTCCATATCTTGTAACCTTTCTTTTTAAGCCCTTTGGGAGGTATCAACATAGCAAGATTGGTCTTACCGCAAGCGCTGGGAAAAGCCGCGGCTGCATATTCTATGTGGCCACTCGAATCTTCTATACCCATGATAAGCATATGCTCTGCCATCCAGCCTTCTTTCCTGGCTAAATAACTTGCTACCCTAAGAGAAAGGCACTTCTTTCCTAATAGAACGTTTCCGCCATAACCTGAACCTACGCTCCATATCGTATTATCATGCGGAAAATGTAATATCAGGCGGCGCTTAATATCAAGCTCTGCTTTGCTATGAAGGCATTTAGTAAATTCCCCGTTAGAGCCAAGCTTATCTAAAACAGCATTGCCTATCCTTGTCATTATGCGCATATTTAAGACAACATATATGCTGTCTGTAAGCTCAACACCTATTTTGCTGAATTCAGAGCCGACAGGGCCCATTGAAAACGGTATTACATACATGGTGTGGCCCTTCATGGAGCCTGCGAATAGCTCAGCTGCTTTCTTGTATGCCTTGCGCGGTAACATCCAGTTGTTAGTAGGGCCAGCCTGTTTCTTTGTCGGGGTACATATAAAGGTCAAGCCTTCTGTGCGCGCTACATCATTAATGGCTGTGCGATGCAGGAAACAGCCCGGAAGCTTCTTCTTATTAAGGCGTATTATCTCACCTGTTGATACAGCTTCGTTCTCAAGCCGCTCCTTCTCTTTTTCAGATCCATCTATCCAGACTACCCTATCCGGCTTACACAGATCCTGGCACTCTTTTACCCATCGGAGTAATTTCTTGTGTTTGGTCATGATAAATACTTCCTCTCGTGTAGATTTATTATATATAGGGAATATATAATACAACAAGAAAATCACCTTCGGCGATGACTTTTTGCGATTTTCAGTGGTTTTTTATGCTTCTTTATACCATAAATGGGCTGCTTGTGCAAGAGAAAATAACGGTGGCGAGGGACTATCCAAATAAAACCACATAATTCAGCATAACTAATGAAAACAGCGCAGGGACTGTCCCAACGAGCCAAGTAGTTGCATGGGTGGGACTGTCCCTGTAAAAACATCTAATTCAGCAACACCTGTAAGAAAACAGTACCAACTAAACCGGCAGGCGCTGTCCCCATATTTCTCACAGTTTGCACTATACAATACTCATTCGCATATAGAGCTTTGGGGTAACCGGAGCAAAACCTTATTGGTGCGAGCGGGCATGGTTTCCGCCAAAGGCGGAAGAGCGAGCGCCAATGCGGAGCAAAAAACCGCCGAACTAGAGCTTGACACAAGAAGGTTCCCCGCCCTGATAAACATAATAGCGGGAAATTACTCGCCGGGGAATTTTTTGCGTTTTTGCGAAGGTTACCCCAAAGCTCACCTGCTATGCGCTGGCAAAGATGGCTTTAAAAATGGGAGCTTCTAGGAAATCGATTATGGGTGGGGTGTGATTGCGAAAACAGTTATTTCTCTTTTTCTTGGGCCGTAATAAAAAAATATCCTATACGCCGCGGGTGTATTCTGCTCTGCATATGCCTCAAAGATTTTTTCAGCCTTGGGGCCTTTTAATGAGTAATACTGATGGGTCTGCAAGCTCTGATGTTTTGGATTTTCCTGCAGGAACTTGAGAGCCTTGACAACTGCTTTATATCTTTTGCTTAGAAACGAGTTTTGTTTTAGTTGTCTCTGGGCTTCCTTAGCTGTTGGTGTAAAATTGAGTATAAACTTCATAGATCCTTCAAAAACTCATCTATATTATCTATCTTCTCAAGTTCACCTTTAGCCGCCTCATCAAGCCCTTGCCTTATCTGCTTTATTACTTTAGGGTTCTTGTAGACCCAGGCTTCTCTGCTTGGTATGCTCACCACAGGCCTTAATAAGATATCTCCTTCTTTACCAATAAAAACCTGGTAAGCGTCTGCCCTGTTGAAAATGCGCGAAATCAGCTTGATAATCTTTGTTCCAAGGTTAATGCGATTCTTAAAATCAATACTTTTTGTTTCTATTGGTAAAAACTTCTCATTAATGTTTATAGCGTCGTCTTTAGAAAAATCCATTATCTTCTCGCCTCCATAATAAGTATACACTATAGTGGGATATTTGTCAAGTGGGAATTTCCCAAAAACCCCTATTTTAGCTTCCTAAGGACTGCCTATGCAATATAAAAAAGGTAATATATTAGCCGTTCGGGCAGCCTCCAGTTTTTACGAGACAAAATCTCATCCTCCCTGCTGAATTAATTTCCAACGGCTTTGGTTTCTCAAAATCATATTATTGCCTTAATGATCAGGGCGCTCTTATTAAATTGGCAAGACGCACATCATCAGGTTTTGTGAATATTTGGTAGAAGATTTCCGCGGGATGGTGATTGTGAAGTCTCGCTGTCTGCAATAAAGACATAATTACAGAGTGATTTTTGATTCCTCTCTCGCTTCGGTTTCCGAAGGTTATTTTACGCATTATGACACTTGGCCTCAGCATCCTTTCTACAAAGTTGTTATTAAAGTCACTCTTGGGATGGAATAGACATTCGTATAACTCCTCTTGATGTACCAATAATCTATTTCTCCATTCATCGGTTCTTTGGTGGGCTACCTCCCGCGATAAGAGATTCTTTATTTCTACTATAAGGCTTGCCCGCCTAATGAGATAATCCTTTATATTTGTTCTGTGTTTAAACAAATATATAACCCGCTTCATGAGCCCTTTTAACTCTTCGCAGAATTCTCTTATATCTCTCTGGTCCCTATAATATCTCTCAATCATTCTTAACACATGAGGGATGCATTTCTGCTTTAAACTTTTTATGGGGGCATATGCCCTTAAAAAATCACTGATAATCATCCCGTTGAATTTTTCACCCAGGATTGCCGTAACAACCTTACCCCCGCGGCTTTTATCTATATGATAGAATACAAGAATCTTGTTGGAATAGCACCATAACCAGTATAAGATGCCGTCTTTTTTCCAGCCTGTCTCATCTATATAGAGTAGTTTCATAAGAAGAAGTGCGGATCTCATCTCATCATATATGGGTTGAGCGCGTCTGGTTAGTTGATTTTCAAATCCTGGCACTGATGTCTGGTCAAATGGCAGGTCAAACATCTCTTGAAATATCTTCTTTATCTTATGCTGGGGGATGCCTATACTATATCGGAGATAATTTGCAAAGGCTTTCGCTTGAGGGCCAATATAGGCATTGGGTATTTCACCCTCTCCCAGGCCGCCACGCACAAGCCTATTACACTTACCACACTTAAAGACAGGCTTTACGTATTTGGTTACTTTTCTTTTTGGCAGCACTATGTCTTCTTGAATGTGCTCTTCCGGTTCTATTCCAGTAAGGATTAGTTCCTCATTCCCGCAGCATGGACAGGCATGAGGCCTAACCTCTATCTCCTCATCTATAGCTTGAGGCTTAGGGCGGGTCACCCCTTTATGGCCAAAGGGCGCGCCTTTTTTCTTAGGTTCTCGTTTGATTGAAGTTTTCTTCTTCCTCTTCCCGTATAGGCTGCGCCTTAAATCCTTTATCTGGCGCTCCAGCTCCTTTACATGTTCAGTTAAGGTTGCATTTTCTTCCTTAAGATTAGCAAGAGGCATGCAGCGCCTTGCTTTTCTACAGGTTATAACTCTCCTGTTCTTAGGCTTCTTTGTTATTATCTCTGGTGAGATAGTCTCTAAACTCTTTACAAAGGGGGTAGGCATATATATCCTTTATATTTCCATGATAGCGATGAGAGCTTCCTCGTTTAGCGCTTCCTTTTGTACTGCCTAAGTAAATCCAGTTGGCAGCTTTATAGCAGGTCCCTTTGAATCGTTCTTTTTCTACAAATGTCTCAAGTAGATAAACCCGTTCTCCATATCGGCTTAACCAGGCCCGGGGGACTTCCTTTGCGCTTAATCCTAAAACATGGCTTGCCAGATATTTAATCTTTACCCATGGCAGGATCAAAAATCGGATGTTATTTACTATCCCGCCCAAATTTTTATCTTTTATCTCTTTCCTCCAGCCTATCCATCTATCACGCGGCGCTATACTCCATGCAGCAGACCCCCAGCCTAAGCAGGCTATAGGTGTATCATTGATATAGGCTATATATTTCAGAGACTTCCCAACTATGATTTGATGGCCCTGATAATGATAACTATGGACTATTCTGTTCCAGAGCTTATATTCTTCTGCGCAGGTGAGCAATCTAAGCTTAACCGAAGCATGATCCTTGACTCTCCCCGCAAGAGCGGACTCAGCTAATTCTATTCTTTCGGTTACTCTCTTTTTGTTGTTACCAGAATGAAGCCCCGGAGGCAGTTTGATGAGGTTTTTCTTTTCCAAAAAAAGCAGTATGTACCTGCATGCCATATCCTTGGTTTGTCCATTGGGCTGGTACCACTTCCATCGGTGGCATATTTGGCGGGATATATATTTGCGGCCTTTATGAAAATACTTTTCTATTTCTTCCCGGATGAGAAGAATATCACTATCGGTAATTTCACGTCCCCGGATAGTCCATGTTTTCCCCATAGATTATTTTATACCATAAAACGTAAGAGGACGCCAGTCTTTTTTTATTTTTTCTGGTTTTTTACAAAGGTAGGATGGAAGAGATTTTTTAGGAAGCAAATGAAGCCAAGCGAACGGCTAATATATTACCATATTTCGCGACAGAGGGGCCTCCTCTACGCCCCACCGTAACTCACCCATTACGCCATTTTGGCCTGCTTTGCTTGCTTTACGTATTATATAAAATATGCCGCTATATATTTTTATAATATTGCGCCATAAGCAGATATATCTTATAATAAATCTACTATGAGTTCTATTAAATCATATAGCCCAAATGCCAAAATCTGGGATATCTTAAGCTTGAGTTCCATATTCCTCTGCCTGTTAGCCTTACTCATGCAATGGCAGCAGTTACCTTTTTTCCTTGACATGTATTACCACCTGGCAGTTGCAAAGGGCTTTGAAACTGCTAACGGCGTAGTTGGGCATAACTTCTGGGAATATGGCCCTTTCGGCGCGGCACATCTATACCCTCCGGTTATTCATATCCTTATACTTGCATTCCTTAAAATAGGATTTGACGGTATTAATATACTAAGGCTCCTAAGCTGCTTAATGCCTACGTTGCTATTATTTACAATGTGGTTTACATTTAAAAGTTTTTTATCTAAAAGAACTATGTTTTTCACAATATACCTGGGGCTTTCCTCTTCTATATTTATAATCAGTGCCTCTTTCACCCCAGCCGCCACCTTAGGAATGATATTTTTACTAGCCGCGATATATCAGGTATCAAGGAATCGAATAGTATCAGCTGCCTTAATATTAGGCCTTCTCATTTATACACATACAGGAATTGCGGTGATATCTATATTCCTTATTATAGCAGCAAGGATCCTCGGCCTTTTAAAAACAAGGAGATTTTTAATAATATTATCTCTGTCTTTACTGATAGGCTTGCCATGGCTTCTGCATATCGCGCTTAATATATCAAGTGTATCTTTTCACAATACCGCGAAGATGCCTGTCAGGATTTATCCTGTTTTAACCATATTATTCACTATAGGATTATCCATAGCCCTGGTAAAAATAAAAAAGTTCAAAGTCCCCCTGATGCTCCTTATATCTCTGGTGCCTATGAGCATCTTTTATCCTTTCCGCTTTTGGTGCGCTCAGGGCATGACAGGGCTTCTGGTCTTCGCGGGCATTGGCCTTGAAAGAATCTACTCATGGACAAATGAGTTGTTGCTTAAAACAGAAACCACTAAAAAATACGCCGGCTTTTTTCTTATTACACTGCTTCTCTATCTGATATTTTTCTCACCCTGCATATATGCAGATAAAAATGGCTTTCATGCTAAGTTATCCGGCTCACTGCCTACTTCTATGTTTGAGGGAAAGGAGAAAGATGAGGAATACGCTCTATCAAGAGGCGTATTCGACGAGAAATTATTCAATATATTGGCGGAAGACGTAAGAGATAATTCTAAAAAGGGTGAGTTTATATGGTCAAACAACCGCTATTTATCAGCAATGCTCTGGTCATTGACCACAAGGCCGTCTCTTTCTAATGCACTGCTCGAAGTAGGCAAAAAAAATTACTCTATAAATATAACCGATGCCGCGCTTTTGCTGATTATCGATAAACCTAAAGATGAATTTAATATTATATACGATAAGGCAAAATATTATTTTAATACAATAAAAATAGAGAGTGAAAAAGATTACAAAATATATATAATGGCAAATAAAAAAGATAAGGGCCTGCCGACACAATCAGCCCCTAAACCTCTTTTAAGCAGTTGCTTTGCATTTGCCTTGCTTGGTTTCTACATATTTCTAATGGGTATGCTTAAAATTTAGCTGTTTACGTCCTGAGTGCCGGATCTCTCATTGGCTTTTGCTTCTTCAAGAAGCCTTACAGACTCTCTCACCCTTTTATCTCGCGGCTCTATGGAAAGGGCCTCCTTGTAAAATACGATTGACTCATCAAGCAACCCCAGCTTTCCGCATGTATAGCCAAGATTAACATATGGTTCTGGTATATCAGGCCTGATGAGTGCTGATCTGTAAAATGCTTTGTAAGCATTATCATAATCGCCTTTTTCAAAATAAGCATAACCTTTAAGCTGATACAGCTCATAAAGCCCCGGGTCTATTATCTCGACTTTATTCAGCTCAGCCAATGCCACAGAAGGCATATCCATAGCCTTTATAAAAAAACGCGCGCTTAAAAGATAATCGTAAGGGTAGGCCTTTTTAGCTTTTGCGGCCAAGACACTCTCCATAGTCGCCATATCCTTGAAATCCTCTAAGTCTATCTGATATTTCTTTATCAATTTTTGGTTATCTTCATTATACTTTAAAAATATGAATGAGCCGCGGTCAAAATAGACAAGGCTCCAGTCTTTATGCTTATATAAATTGTAAATAAGGCCGTAGCAGCTATCAGAGTAATAATGATTAAGCACAACTACGTTAAAAGAATATTTATCATCCAGCACAAGCCACTTATCAAAGTCGGTCAGAGCATCGTAATAATCTTTCAAGAAATCTTTTCCATACACTTCAGTCCGTCCGTCAATAAAGATCTTATGCTCCGGATAAAGCTTCCATGCGAGATAAGCGCCCATATTAAAATTGTTAAAGATAGGGCCTTTTATATTATTTTCTGTTATAAAATTAGACGCGCCTTCAGGTGTGCTGATTTTACAGACTCCAAACGCCCTCTTTTTCAAAACATTAGATAAGCCATACACATAATACTTTCCATATAACAGATGTATAGGAAAAAGATATATTACGACAAGCGCAAAAATAAGGATAAGGCCGAAAGCCCTCAAGAAATGTCTGATATGCTTTGAATGCTGGAAAATAGTAGATAAACTAGTATAGTTGCCTTTAGTATTTAAGGTATTCAATATACTAAAAGCAGACACTATACCAAACATGCCTATGTTTCTGTTTGCAAACAAAGCTAAGGAACCGAAAGAGAGGAATATAAATAGATTGAATATATCAAACTTCTTTATATGTGTTATAAGAGCAAGAAAAAATAGAAATATAATCGCTGATATCGTAAGGTGGTCTTGCCTATATACTATATTATATATAGAAAAGGGCAATAGTTCCTGTACTGTATGATAAGCTGTGCGGGGCCAGATAAAAATTTCCTTCACAGCATATAGTGGATATAAGACTCCTTTCAGCAAGTAGGGATTAAATATAAATACAGCTATAGACAACAGAAATACAGAAACAAGACGCTTGAAATTCTCATCACTTTTTACGCGTTTTGCCTGATTCCATTCAAAAGGCAATCGCACTTTTGCTTTAATAAGCTCTGATAGAAGAAAAATGCCCATTAAGCCCGGGCCTATAATAGAATAGCCGTGCATATTTACCCAAAGTATCTGCAAGGGTATAATAAGATATATCTTCCTGCTCTCGGAGCGCCTGATCAACAGATAAAGGTACGCTCCAAGAAAAAACATACTAAAGAGTTCAGGCCTTAGGAGAGGCCTCTTTATCACCTGGTGAAAACATAGCGCCGCTACAGGGATCAGCCAATAAATAGATACCTTTCTTGCGATACTTTTAAAAGCAAGATACATAGGCAATACAAGCATAATACCGCGTAGTATTATGAGGGAATTTATCCCACCGCCGTATTTATATATTAAAAATATTATTGCCTGGAATAACCAGCTATGGTCGATCCAGGCTGCGGGCCCGATCGCATATGAGAAAAGCTGCTGCCTTGGGATATTTAGATTGCTGATTATCCATTCACCGGCCTTAAGATGCAGCCAGAAATCAAAACTGACAACCTCTGTAAGAGAAGAAAGAAAGAAGATTAAAAACAAAAAAAAGGCCGGAATGTGATATTGCAGTGCTATTTTTTTATCATTCATAAAATAATGGCTCATGAATTACGGACATAAAAAAAGCATGTCTTTTAAATAACATGCCTTTTTTATTTAAAAAAAACAAAACCTTGCGCTAATCTTTAGTTATTTGATGGAACAAACTCATATGTACCAGCCCACAAGCCGTTCTGATTAAGCAATATTGTCTGGCCAACCCATGCTGAACCACTCCTCGTAGCTCTTATGTTAAAAGCTGTGGCATTAGCGCCTGCCATATTATATGCCCAGTACTTATTATTTGCTATCACGGCATCTAGCTCAGCTATATTGTTTGTAAATATACTCATGTCAAGTGAGTATATTCTCTGGCCTGTCTGAATACCGGCCATGCATGTTAAGGCCTCGCCTCTCCTTGCCCTTTCAACAACTCTGGTAAATTGGGGCACCGCTATAGTAGCTAAAATACCTAAAATAATAACAACTATTAATACTTCGATTAATGTAAAACCTTTTTTCATCTCTTCCTCCCCTCCCTCCTGTTTATTTTATATTACCTTACCATATAAATATACATTAGATGTTAAAGCATGTCAAGCCCAAAAGTGGAAATTGCTGAAAAAACCTTAAAAACATAGAGCAATCTCTTGATTGCAGAGATTAACTTAGATTACAGAGATTCATTATCGTTGATAAAATCTTAGTAATCTTCAATAATCTCAGTAATCAGAGGTTGCTGGAGTGGTTTTTATGAATATTTCTGCAACCTCAAGCGGTCTTTTACTTATTTTTTATTTTATTGCCGAAGCAAGCCCAAAGATAGGAAGAAACATTGCTATTACCAGAGTACCTACTATGATACCGACGAATATTATAAGAAAAGGCTCAAACAATGTAGTCAATCTCTGGACAACAGTCTCGACCCTCTGGCTGTAAAAGGCAGCGGCATTATCAAGCATATTAGCAAGCTCACCTGACTCCTCCCCTATCGCCACCATATGGGCCAGCATATCAGGCAGAATACCTTCCTCTATAAGCGGCTCTGCCATGCTCTTTCCTTCCCGCACATTCTGCTTAACCCTCTGAAGCATCTCCATTATTATCACATTACCCGATGTCTCTATAACTATATCAAGTGCCTGTAATATAGGAGTACCGCTTTTAAGAAGCATATTCAGCGCGTTCGCGAATCTTGCTGCCGCAAGTTCTCTTATGAGATCGCCAAAAATAAATATATTCAGCTTAAACCTGTCTATATTCTTTCTACCCTCGTATATGCTGCCGTAATAGCGTAATCCAAAAAATAGTGCCGCGCCCAAACCAACAAAAATCAGAGAATACTTTCTTAAGTTCCGGCATATAAAAAATACAAACTGGGTAAATGCTGGCAGGGTAGCGTCAAAACCCGCGTATATCTCCTCAAACATAGGTATTATAAAAAAAACAAACACTCCAATAGCTATAAAAGTAACACACAATATTATAGACGGATAAACTATCGCGTTTAAGATCTTTCGGCTAAATTCAGCTGTCGATTCCATGTATGAGGTAAGCTGCTCTAACGCAAACGGGAGCTGTCCTGTTGTCTCACCAGTATCTACGACATTAACCCAAAGCTTTGAAAATACCTTAGGATGGCGCGCGACAGCTGACTTCATAGTGCTTCCTATTGAGATATCCCTCTTTACAGCCTCCAACGCTGTATGCAGACGAACGCTTTCAACCTGCATTATTATTATCTCTAAACTCCTAAGAAGCGTTACACCTGAATTTAAGAGCGTTGAAAGCTGACGGGATAAGACTATCAGGTCATCTATCTTAACGCCATGGTGCATCCTCCTCTTTTTCTTTTTTGTTTTATCTGCCTTCTCGCCCACCTTTACCCTGCTAAATGAGACTACGGTATAATCCTGGGACTGAAGCATTCCTACAAGCTCATCTTCGTTCTGTGCTTCTAAAGAACCTTCTACAGGTTTCCCGTTTTTATCTCTTACTATATATTTAAAATTAGGCATACCTTCTAAATCTCCCTCTCTTTAAAAGATACTGATCATACAAAAGTAACACTTGCTATCTCATCAACACTTGTTACCCCCGCTAATACCTTCTCTATCCCGCTTTCTACCAAAGTAGTCATACCTGATTTTTTCGCTGCTTCTCTAATGCTGGGCAAAGAAGCGCCCTTTACTATCATCTCCCTTATATCCTCATCCACTGCCAGGACCTCGGTTATGGCAATTCTACCCGAATAACCTGTATTTCTGCAATATTCACACCCCTTAGCCTTAAAGACCTTCTTTTTTGGCAGGTCATATTGTTTTATAAGTTCATCCGGCATATCGGCCGGCTCTTTACATTTCGGGCATAGTTTTCTTATAAGCCGCTGGGCCATTATAAGCACGACGCTTGACGCTACAAGAAAGCGCTCTATGCCTATATCTATAAGCCTGGTTATAGCAGCCGGCGCGTCATTGGTATGGAGTGTGCTAAATACAAGATGTCCTGTAAGCGCGGCTCTTACGCATATACCGGCTGTCTCTATATCCCTGACCTCTCCTACCATAATAATATCAGGGTCCTGCCTTAAAAAAGAGCGCAGGCTTGCCGCGAAAGTTAACCCTATCTTGGGTTTTACCTGGACCTGGTTGATCCCGGTCAACTGATATTCTACCGGATCTTCAACTGTCATAATATTCTTCGTGGAACTCTTTACATGGCTGAGCGCGGAATAAAGCGTGGTAGTCTTTCCGCTTCCAGTAGGCCCGGTTATAAAGACAAGCCCATAGGGCCTTGTAATAGATCTCTTAAATACCTCCAGATCCTTTTTTGAAAATCCAAGCTTATCAAGGTCGTGCGAAACAGCGCCTTTATCTAAAATCCTTAAAACAGCCTTCTCGCCAAATATAGTAGGCACAAGAGAAGCCCTTATATCAACAGGGCGGTCCTCTATCTTTACTACAAAGCCCCCATCCTGGGGCAGCCTTCTTTCAGCTATATCCATATTGGATAGTATCTTTATTCTGGATATAAGCGCGGGCAGAAGATGCTGAGACGGCGGCGCTATGGGGTGCAATATACCATCAACTCTTATCCTTACGTTTATCCTGTCCTTAAAAGGCTCTATGTGTATATCGCTGGCCTTCTCACGCACTGCCTGTATAAGCATAAGATCGACCAGTTTAACCACAGGGGCCTCTTCAGCCCTGGATATAAGGTCCTCAAGGGTTTCTGCCGTAGTCTCATCAAACGCTTCTGCAGCGCCCTCTTCTTCTATAGAATAAGAGCTGTCCACAGCCTCTTTTAAAAGATCCACGTGCCCATAGAATTTATCTACGGCTTCCCTGAGGTCTTTCTTTGTCGCGATAATAGGATTTATCTCGCAACCTGTGATTTTCTTTAGATTATCTATTACAAGGAGGTCCAGCGGATTCGCGAACGCTACGGTAAGCGATTTAAGATGTTTTGAAAGCGGGAGAACTATCTGGCTTCTCGCGAAGGATTCCGGCACAAGCTCTGCCATCTCTTTGCCTGAGGGCTTTAAGGAACCGTCGTTTAAAGACGCGAACGGTATATCCAACTGCTTTGCCAGGGCATTGGCTAAGTCTTTCTCCGATGTAAAACCTTTATCAACTATTATATCGCCTAATGTCCGGCCGCTCGTCTTCTGCGACCTTAATGCCTCATCAAGCTGCGCTTGAGTAAGGGTGCCCTCCCTCATCAGGATTTCACCTATTCTAAGCTTGGACTTACGCATATTTTAATTTGCTTTACTAGTTTATTGCCCAGATTTCACGTTCGCTCGTTTCCTCCCGCTAAATCTGTGCTATCTGTAGAGTGAATTGTTTACAAGTCAATCTGTGCGATCTGTGGTTCTGCTGAGTTCTCTTTTCTTTCTAAGTTTTATAACGGTCTTTTTTATCTCTGACTCTCTATCGTCACTTAGCTGTTTCTCCGCGTCAAGTATCTCAACTTCCTTAGGCAGGCCTTTATCCTTCTGCCTATCTATCTCTATAAGATCCGCGCCGAGTTCAGCAACATCTCTTATAACATGCGCTGTGATAAATATAACAAGCTCTGTGCCGGATGACCTGTCTTCCTTTGATTTAAATAGATTACCAAAAAACGGTATCTTGTTTACTCCGGGGGTCTTTCTCTTGCTTCCTTCGTCATCTGATTTAAGAAGCCCGCCTATAGCTAATGTCTGGCCGCCTTTGACCATAACCGTGGTCTTCGCGCTGCGCTTTGCAGGATCTACAAAATCACTAAAAAATTCTGATTGTATAGGCCTTGAAACATTCGGTTCTATTGTCATGGTTATATAATCATTCTCATTTATAGTAGGAGTAACCTTAAGGCTTACCCCTGTCTCCTGTCGCTCTGCCTTTCTTATAACCTCCCCTGTCTCTGTTATGGTCGTGCTTTCTATGCCTACAGCGGTATCTGATGTTATATTTATCTCGGCAGTCTCATTATTTAAGACCATCATTCTGGGTTTCGCTAGATATCTTGCCATGCCTTCGCTCTCTAATGCTTTAATAAGAACGCTGAACTCAGCAAGAGAAAGAGTGCCTAATCTATTAGCAGTCTCGGCTCCCTCTAAAAGGCCTTGCTTAAACATGCCTTGATCTCTTATAAAGGGGAATTTGGTGCTTTTTACAGGCCCTGTAAAGCTTACAAATGTTCCTGTAGCACCGCCCCAATCTAAGCCCAATGCCTGGAAGGCTGATGTATTTATCTCAACTATCTCTGCCTCTATAAGCGCTTGCGGAGTCATAGAGTCAAGCTCATTAATCGTCCTTTCTATCAAAGGGAAGTCCTCGGCAACTGTAGTGATTATGACGCTGTTAGTACGTCTATCAACAGCAATACTGCCATATGAAGAGCCCCCGTCCTTCTTTGTAAGCATATCTTTTAGCAGTGTCCTGATATCTACCACCTGCTCCTGCATAACATTGCCTGTGGCGGCAACGCGGGCATATTTGAGCTTGTATACTTTTGTGACCATCTGGATTTCCGCCTCTTTGGATTCCTTTACGACAAATATATTGCTTTCAGGCGGCTGTTCATATATAAGATTGTTGGCCTTCATTATAGAGTCAAGGGCATCCTGCACTGTAACATCATCGAGATAAAGAGTTATCTTCTTATCCTCTATATTATCTGAAGCGACAAAATTCAAGCCTGCCTGCTGCGAAAATACCTTGAGCACATCTTTAAGCTCCGCATTCTGAAAATCCATAGAAATGCGCGGGGAGCCCTGTGCGCTAACTTCGCACGGATAATTAAATATAAGTATGGATATCAATAATATTTTTGTTATCATCCAACCGTTACTATTTAATATCCTCATCTTATCTTCTCCTTTTTATCCGCCTCCGCCCTTACTACGCGGATACCACTGGAGGGCTACGGCGGACTCACGCGGCCTTCGGCCGCTTGCTTTTTATTTTTTAATGAACACGGATCTGCCACCGTGCTCAACTGTTATACCTTCTTTTTTTATATCTGATATTTTCACGCCCTCTATAGTATCGCCCAATTTAAGGACTTGGCCGTTTACTATAACCTGAGGCATGTCGGATTTCCAGAGCAGGCCTTGTATTTTTAGGTCCGGCAAAGGCATCTCTCCCATTACAAGCTTGGGCTCTTCATATTTTTGTGTCTTAAGATACTCCTGCATCAGGTCCTTAAGCGGATCCTTGCCGCTGCCCTCATATTTTACCTCTAATATACCATCGGGTATGGATATCTCCGCATCAGCCTGCGCATGCAAACCCATCTCCTGCTCTTTTTCTATAATATTAATACCATCTGTACCTGCATCTTGGCTTTTCGTCCTGCCATGCATAAAACTATAGCCCAGGCCTATTAAAAATATAGGTATGATTATTGCAAGTATTATCTTCTCGCGCTTTTCTTTATCCATATTATCACTCTATTCGATTATTTTCCCATGCAGTAAGCATTGACTAAAAGAGATACCTCCGCAATAGTAGCTCCCTGATATTTGCGCTCTGTCTCTGAGGCGCCGGAATACAGGGTAAGCTCTTCGACATTGGTCAGCGTGGGATAGGTCTCTATGCTCTCTATAAACTTTCCCAGCTTATCATAACTGCATCTTACGCGCAGATTAAAAGAGACCTTTGAATACTTTCCTATTTTTTCCGGCTCAAGCGGCTGCAATGAAACAATATCTATACCGGAGTTTAGGGCCAAAGAAGATATGTTGTTTCTTAAAACATCTATATCCTCAGTCTCATAAAGATATTTGCGGTATTTACCCCTTAGCTCGTATAGCCCGGTTATCTTATTTCTTAAAACCTGGCTCTCTTTCTCCTCTTCTATCTTTGCTGTTTGGCTGTTTCTTATATTATACGATTTGCGAATCATAGCATAAGAGATAAGAATAGTCAGCAACGCTATGGCAATGCCTATAGCCATCAGCTTGGTTTGCTCATTTATATTTATCTTATGTACTGCCATGGCTAACTTCTGCCTCTATCTAAGGTTTCTCTTTTCGCGTTTATCTCAAATGAAGATATCATATGGTCTCTTTCTCTCCTCTCATCTATAGGGCCTAATTCTATCTTGTCAAAGAAATCCGCGAATATCTTATCTTCTTTAAGAATAGAGAGAAAACTGCTTATATTCTCTATTTCTCTGTTCCTGCCATTTAGAGAGAACGCATTCCCTGCTATAGAAAGGCTTCGGCTCATCTTTTCAGGGTAGCTCGAGGAACCTGTTTTTAAAAAATATTCTCTCGCGTCAAATCCGGTAAGCCACATCTCATTAGGTATATCTTTTGCTAACCTATCCAATATCTCTGTCCACGATATCCTATCATTTAAAATAAGTTCCAGGAATTTAAGCTCTTCTATTGTTTTAGTATTCAGCGCCTTCAATGCCGTGTTGTTAAAAGAGGCTATCTCAGGCATAATATCCTGCTGCTGGCTTTCTATCTTTTTAAGCTTTGCCCATAAGCTGCCGCTCTGAAAACTTGTTACAATAAAGATCGCTATTACTATAAAAAGGGTTGCAGCCGCCTCCATATAAATTATATTGGCAAGATCTCTCTTTTCTTTTACTCCCGCAAAAGGCGACAGATTGATACTATAATTCGACTTTCCCAATCCGCCTAAAGCAGCTCCGATAGAAATAGCGAAGGAAGGGTCTACCTTTTCCGCTCCCCTTAAACCTGTAAACCCATCCAGGGTTTCGGTTATGACTTTTAGCTCATCGGACAAAAATGTATCTAAGCCTTCATATAATCTTTCACCGCATATGATAACCTTTGTAACGTCAGTCTGGGGTTTTTGGCGGTGATAGTAATCGAGTGAAACCCTTATTTCGCTGACCATTTTTTCAAAAAATGCTTCCTTATCATCAGCTATTACCGTAATATCACGGCTTAAAAATGGTATCCCTCTCTCAATGATATGTATAGAAGCGGATAACCTGTCATTATCAAAATACAATACCGCCACATTATCTTTGGGTGTGAGCTTTCTGCATAAAATGAGGGCCTTAACAAGCGCGAAAGGAATAATATCTACTCCGGCAGCGTCTGTATCAGCTTTATTGAATAGATCCAGATGAGAGCTAAGATTGTCCTTGGTCGCGGCAATAAAGAAAACATCCATAACATTCTTTGACCTGGAAGAAGTCGGTAGTATCTTAAAATCACAGGCTAATTTATCAACCTTAAACGGAATATACTTTCTAACCTCAAACTTTACTGCCTGCGCCTGTTCTGACTTTGGCATTTTAGGCATGCTAAAATAGCGTATCATAACATCGCTTGTATGTAGAACAGTGCGGGCACTGGCTGACCTTATATTCATCTTACTAAGGCCTTCTTTTATAGCAAGCGATATGCTCTCGCGGCGGGTATCCTGCTTTTTAGCAAGCTCATCCTTGCTATCCTTTATTGTATCCGCGGACGAAGAAGCAATATCCTCACGAATAAAATTCTTAAGTCGGGGCATGTGCGCAGAACCACTAAGTTCTACTATATCTACGCTTTTTGCTGATATATATATACCGACAACTTCCTTAGCCATCTATATTCTCCCGTACACATAAAATAATCATCATGTTGTCCTGCCCATTATATTTCTCAGATGATTTATCTCATTAATAGTATATTCCCTCCAACCATTAACTCTATTGCGTCTTGCTCTGGGGAATATCCCCTTAGACTCATACCTCACTAAAGTCTGCTTGGACATGCTTAATACCCTGGCAACTTCGTTGGCAGAATAGTATCTCTCAGATTTCATCCTAAACCTCCACAACAGAACGCATATTGCGCCTTTATTAAAATTATATCATAATGCTCTAAAAGCTCTTAGAGTTACCTAAGTAGTGCTTGATAGCACTTGATATACAGTAATAGAAGTATATAGTATTTAAACTTACTAGTCAAGCCCATAAATAAGCTCTTTCTAAGCATAATTCTCTTAAAATCTCTCTAAATCTACTAAAAACTAGCTTAATCTTATACATTAGCTTATCTTATTTTATTTTAAAATATCGTATTACATAATCAGGATTGACTTGCAGCGCCTTTTTATATGACTCCTTTGCTTCTTCTTCCTTACCAAATATGATGTATGTCTGCGCAAGGCTGCAGTATGCCTTGATAAAACTTGGATCAACTTCAATAGCTCTCTTATGAAAAAAGATGGCTCTCTCCTCTTCTCCAAGAATGCGATACGCACCAGCCAAGTTATCATAATATATGGCTGAATCGGCAGAATCGCGTTCCAATTCGATGGCTTTTTTAAATAATCTGATCGCTTCTTCTTTATTATCCAAAGCAAAATATAGCGCAGCAAGATTATTATATAATGATGAATCATAAGGAGTAATAGCTATAGCCTTATTATACGTATCAACAGCCTCTTCTCTAAATCCCATTTCATTATAGGTAATTGCAAGCCATCTGAGAATATTGACATTACCTGGCGCATATCTTAATGTCCTCTTGAAAAATACCAGAGGATTGCGCCAATAAGAGTTTTGCCTGATAGTCAGATAAGAAAAAAAACCAAGCAAGAAAACACAGGCGGCAACACCAGCAATCTTGTAATTTTTAATATTTAAAAATCTCCTTAGGGATCTAGCTAATATAAGAAAAAAGGCTATAGAGGGAAGATAAAGCCAGTGCTCTGCCATATAGGTATTTATGGGATAGATATTAGATTGAGGTATAAGTAAAATAAAAAACCAGAATATTGAAAAAAACATAAGATTGTCGCTTCTTCTTTTTAAAAGGGCGGCGGCTAAAAGTAAAAAAAAGATACATATTCCTGCAAGGACATCAGCATCAGTTAAGGTGAATAATCTGTTCCCATATTCCATATGCAGGCTAACAGGTATAAATAATATCCTAATATAGGCAATTATAGCGGCGAAAAACCCCGGTATTCTTTGCGATAGAGCGTGAGGCCCTAAATCAGAAACTGGAAACAACATCAGGATTTTCAATCTTACAATTACATAACAAGCTGTGAGCAAAACGACAGGCAAGAATTCTTTTATATGAAATCTTTTTTTAAATGTAAAATGGTAAAATAAAAGTAATACAGGAAGTATTAAGCTGTTTTCTTTTGATAAAAGTGCCAGTGCGTAAGCCAGGAGCATTGCTATATAAAAAACTCCGGACCTGGAATTAAGATATTTTATATAAAGCACCATGCATAACAGCATAAAAAAAGCTGCGAGGGAATCAGCCCTTCCTGATATGTATGCTACTGCCTCAACATGGACTGGGTGCACTATAAAAAAAGCCGCAGTCAAAAAAGATATGATCCTGTCATTAAACAAAATATTTATTAGCCAGTAAATAGTCAGGGATACCAATATGTGCAGAATAATATTTGTAAGATGATAACCTCTTACATCTAATTTCCATAAGGAATGATCGATAAGGTAGGTATATATCTGAAGCGGCCGATAAAATCTAATCGGGCTATAAGATATAGCACTTGATCCTATGCCGGTATGCTCATCTACTCCTTTAATAAATATATCTGTTATGTGAGATAAATCTTTTATATAAATGTTATCTTTTACAAGAGAGTTGTCATCCCAGATAAATTCACCGGTTAATGAATTAAAATAGACAACTACTCCTAGAATAATTATTAGTATAACCGCTATTAAATCAGATCTGTTATTCATATTTTATTCTATATAAATACGCGGTATCCTATTGTCGAACCAGCATACCACTTCATATGGTATGGTTTCGCAGATTTCGGCGATCTCCTCGACTGTAATACCGCAGCCCTTATCCTTTCCTATCAAGGTGACTTTGTCACCTACGCTTACCCCGGGCACATTAGTTACATCTGCCATTATCTGATCCATGCATACGATTCCCAATATCTTTACCCTTATCCCCTTCACAAGAACATGGCCTTTATTTGAAAGCCTGCGGCTGTAGCCATCTCCATATCCTATAGGTATAGTAGCTACTTTAGCAGCCCGCCTGGTTTTATAAGTGCCGCCATAACTTATAGTTCTTCCGGAAGGCACATCCTTGATAAAAGATATTCTGCTTTTTAAGCTAAGCGCGGGCCTAAGGATTGCCTTTCTTTTTGAGGAATACGATAACGGATAAAGGCCGTATAGCATAAGCCCTGGCCTTACAAGATTCATATGAGATTCTTTATAGCCTACCAGAGCTGTACTGTTTGCCATATGCTTATATCTTATATCTATACCGAGACTCTCTATTTCGTTTATGATCGCCTGGAAATCTCTTATCTGCTTTCGGGTTAAGAGTTCATTATCGTCAGCGCTCGGAAAGTGGCTGAATATGCCTTCTATATTAATATTTTTAAACCGTACCAATTCTTTTATAAAACAGACGGCATCCTTATGCCATATACCTATTCTGCCCATACCTGTATCTATCTTAATGTGTACTTTCGCTCGGCGGCCCATCCTAGCAGATACACGGTTAATGAAAGAAGCCAGCTCTATGCTGCCTACCGTATGGCTAATATTATTTTTAATAACAGCTTCGGCTTCGGATGGAAGTATAGAACCTAATATCAATATAGGTATTTTAAATCCATTATTTCTTAAAAGAACAGCCTCATCGGTAGTACCTACCCCGAGGAAATCTACGCCGGAGCTTACCAGCACTCTGGATACCTCTAATATGCCATGGCCGTACGCGTTCGCTTTGACCGCTACAAGTATAGATGTATCTTTTCCAATTACTCTCTTGACCTGTGAGAGGTTATACTTTATCGCACCGAGGTCTACCTCTGCCCATGTGGGGCGGTAGTGTGTGTGTTGGATTTTACGTCTCGCATATCGCATATCGCATATCGCATATCGTGGTTTTTTCATTCTAATCTATTCTTCTATTTCGTTGGATTTTTAAAAACGTCTCTGTTCGCCTATCTATAAACTCTCAACTATAAACTATAAACTATTTTTTACTTTGGATTTTTACTAGCAGCGCTGCTAACCCAGTTCTTGTGCGCTGCACCATACTATAAACTATCAACTATAAACTCTTTCTAACCTGGCATTCCTTGGGATATATATAAAGCGGAGAAAGGCTGTATACATTATCATAGCTTCTCCTGTTTATCCTATCAAGCCCAAGTACTCCAGCTATTGCCGCCTTAGGATACCATAAGGATTCAGGCGCGAAATCCGCCATGCGGCCCCTTTCTTTCAGTATATCATCTTTATACAGCTTTAAACCGTCTCCTAAAAATATTGTGGGCCCGGCGATCTGCCTAAGCTTTAAAAGGTCCTTGGGGCCAATCAGCAAGATTTTGCTTTCCGGTACTATTCTTTTCCCGCTGGAATGGTATATACACGCATATACCTTCTCTTGCCTAGCGTCCAATATAGCGCATATCTTTCCTTTATAACCTAATGCGCTATAAGCAATACAGTCTATGCTCGCTATGCCTATTATGGGCTTTGATAAAGATAGGGCAAGCCCCCGCATAGTAGTTACGCCTACACGAAGCCCTGTAAAAGATCCCGGGCCTAAGCCGACACAAAAGGCGGTAATATCATCCAATCTATAAGAATTCTTTGAAAGCATCTTATCGATTGAAGGCAAAAGATCTGATGAGTGCCTGTTAATAGAGGCTGCTTCAAGCTCATCGATCAAAAGGCCTCGCTCTATCAGGGCTATGCTGAATCTACTGCTTGATGTATCCGCGGATAATATTAAGGTATTTTTCTCCATGCGCCTTAAGCTCTAATTTTCTCTTGTTCTTACCTGCTATGTTTATACATATCTCCAGATATTCTGAAGGTAAAAGGCCTTTTAGCTTATTTGCCCACTCTATCACAACTACACCATCTCCATCCATATATTCACTTATGCCTATATATTCCATGTCATCCATTCTATCCAGCCTATAAAGGTCAAAGTGATAAAGGTTTAACCTGCCCTTATATTCCTTTACCAGGACAAATGAAGGTGAATTAACATATTCAGGATCGCTTACCTTAAGCCCTGCCGCAATACCCTTTGTAAAAGTCGTCTTGCCGGAACCCAGATCGCCTGTTAAAGCAACAACATCACCTGCCTCTAAAAAATGAGCCAGCCTTCTGCCGAATGCCAGTGTATCTTTAACGCTATTTGCTATCATAAGGCTCCATCGCTTAGGAAATCAAGCGTCTAATTTTATTCAAAAGCTCTTCCCTAAAAAAAGAACTTTTGCGAATGCCAGAAGTTTTGATATTAACAACATAACAGGTTTCCCTATGCGGTATTTATCGCCAGCTAATATCAACTGGCCATCTTTAATCAACCGCGTGAGCCTGCGCTCTATGATCTCATTTGCATTATAACGTGTAAGTATATCATGTAGAGAAAGGCCCTCTGGAACAATTTCCAGTTCTCGTAAGATCCTGATCCTGCGCGCTGTCTCGCCAAGATTTATAAAATGGAAGTAACAATAGCTAAGGCATGCATAGGTTATCAGATGCACAATAAGAATATCTATCTTTTTCAGTAAGGGGCAGACAGCTGACTGAAATTGACACAGCTCAAATAACAAAAAAGTAAAAAGCCCAAAGACAAATCCCTTAAATATTGAATTCAATAATCCCGGCTTAGGTAAGCACTTGTAATATATTATCTGGCACAATATATTGACTATTAGTGATATTACTGGTATAAATATCGCAAAATAACTGCTGGACATCAGCATTAACCGCCTTTTGGTAGATTTAAAAGATCCCGGTAATACACAAAAATTTTTACAAACAACTCACCTAGCTTGCTGATCCTATACACATCGTTTATCATATACACCATCTTATTGTTGATCAACTCTTTCAATCTGGGCTTTATCAAATAATCATCTGTCATCATCTCAGCTATCTTATCCCTCTCTAATCCATCCGGAGCTGACCTTGCAATTTTTAATACCATATTCATGGAGGGACTGTCCGCGCCGATCGCTGAATATGAGATAATATACGAAAATGTCAGAGAGCTAAAAAAAATAAAAAGATGGATATGGTCCGAGAGTGCCTGAGGATTGCTAGTGTCAAAAGCGGAAAGTCCCGGAAATTTCTTCAATATAAAAACACTTATAATAAACGCGCCGTAGAATATCACCAGCAGAACTGTACTCTGATTTCTTTTGGGCAGGCTCAGCCTCCATATGATAAAATGAAAAAATATAGCCAAAAAAAATATTACTAAACCATACGGCAGTATACTCATAACAAGGGCTTCCTCCAAGAAAATCGCTCCACGATAACTTTTAATCGATTTTTAGTGGTTAGGAAAGTATTTTATACTTTCCTATACCATAAAAAATGTTTACTTTACACCTTTATCAAAATATCTTTCAGAATAATCGAGTCAGCCCCGTTCGCCTGGCCCGATAAAACCGATAAAGTCTTCGCGCTCTCCTTATCATAGAATCTTATTCTTATATCATAGAGACCGCTTTTTATACCAGGGGGAATAAGTATGAAGCGATTAATTCCGGTTGTTTTTTCTTTAGGCAATTCTGTCGGTGGATAAATAGTATAGCCCAAAGTGTAATCTTTTGCAAATTTTATATTATTATCTTTATCTAGAAACTCCATTATAAAACCTACGGATCTAGAAGGCTTTGCGCCTGGCCTCCAATAAAAAATAACAGGAAGCATGCCGTCACATGAGGTATTATTTCTTAGAACATCATAACCAATAAATATTATATTGTTGCCTATGTTTGCATTTATAATATTTTCTATCTCTGGCGCATCCGATTCCTCATAAAGCCTGCTGCCCCCTGGATAGGATTTCTTGAAAAGTATGTTTTCATCAAACCCGTCAAAGACTCTCCAATCCCCATCTTTAAGAAAATTACGCATATTCCGAGGCGCATCCTCAGGGAAAAAGGAGCCGTGCAACAGCGGATCAGCAAAGTCGACTATAGCATATTCCAGGTTCGGCGGCGGCTGATATCTTACATTGGTATACATCCTAAAACCTGTTGTAACAAGATGAAGAGAATAGAGATCGAATCTGTTAGCCAATTTAGGTAAAAATTTGAATGTGGACATGACAGATGCCCCGGGCGGGATCATTTCTACAAGCCTATTCTTTTCTTTCGCGAGATAATC
The DNA here is from genome assembly GCA_043823785.1 of Candidatus Omnitrophota bacterium. Classification (GTDB taxonomy): domain Bacteria; phylum Omnitrophota; class Gorgyraeia; order JABMRG01; family JABMRG01; genus JBDRAM01. The sequence goes on along the minus strand of JBDRAM010000042.1, from coordinate 17,193 downwards.
TATCTTATAAGCATTCAGATGCTGGAAAAAATATATCTGAGGCGCTTCCAGGTAAATACCGGAAAAGATAACAAAGATCAGAAAAAATAAGATCAGCTTATTGCTATATTCACGCAATAGCTCATCATCGACAATCTTTTTAAATCCAAAGACAACCGATGAAAATATGAAAGGTACTATAGATGAGACATAATGATAATGGATTCTTGTATGCAATAACTGCGAAGAAAGCATATTCTGCAAAAAAACAGGCACGGTGATTATAAGTATAAGAGGATTTATTAATCCTATGAAGCCTGTCGGCATAAAAAGATCACACATATATAAAACCTTGGCCGGCGTAAAAATAAACCTGGCAGTATAAGAAGGTGAGAATAATACCGTCTTTGCTATTTCAAATATACTGCCGCCAAGGTGCTGGTAATAGTTACTGAACATAAAACCGCCTTGATATAAATCCGCGTCTCTTGCAAAATGCGGAATAATGACTTTTACCGCCAGAAAAAACCAGCCCGCGCCAAGAACGCAGGGAAAAATTACCCACCTCCATGGCATCCTCTTAAATAGAGCGTATATACCAAACATAAAAACTACAAAACTTACATTCTCCTTACAACTTATGGCAAGAATGATAAATAGGGCGAATTTACCGAAGCTTCTCATCTCAAAATAATATATCGCGAAAAAAAGAAAAAATATCACATATATCTCAAAGTGTGTCTCGAACAGGTTCATGAAACCCAGTGAAGGGTATAATAAATATGCCAGGCTTATAACCAGGGCGAGCGTCTTGTTAAGTTTTGATCTTGCCAAAAGATACAGAGGATAAGCTCCTAACCCCAAAAATAAGCTCTGTAAAAACAGAAGCGTGAGCGGATTTTCGAAAAGAGCATATATGGGTATTATTAGCAATATTATAATATATAGATGGGCCCCAAAGATATTTTCTTCCAAAAATGGGTAGTATAGAAAATTACCATGGGTACTATTCCACAATGTGATTATATCACTTGCAAAATCCCAATCATAATATTCAAAAGAATGAAATTTTAAAAAGCATAGGAAGCAAAAAAGCAGGACATATATGAATATAAATACACATATAAGCTTGTTGGCATAGATCTCACAGAACTTATCTATTGATCTCATATGTTTTCGGACCTTCATTGTTAACAAATCCACGCGCGGACAAGTCCTCCGGACTGCCCGTCGGCATGGTGATAAATTTAATGATATCGAAATTAAACAGAAGCAGGTCGGCAATGATAAAACATATTATCGCAAAATACTTAAGCCTTAAATTCATTTTTTCCTGTCTAAGTACATATAGTATAATAATACTACCCGCTATAAATAATAGGATATTTAGGTTCGAGGCGCTCACAGCGCCTACTGCTATGCTATAAAAATCTATGACTAAACCGCCCATAACTACATACCTATCTGTCGTGTTAAAAAAACTATCAAAAAGGCTGTAGTTTACTGATATCGAAATGGCGGATATTATTATAATAGATAAAACCAGGAAAGTCCTGTAATAACCTGTTCTTTTTTTATGCACCGAATCAAATATTACATCAAAGCCCATGCAGACAAAATAAGTCAGGCAAAAGATAAAAAGGATTGCGATCTGATAAATATGAAAGGCTAACATCAAAAATATTATTAACAACACGGCAAATATGAAAGCAGGCCTATGCCTGTCCTTTGAAAGGCAGGCCCCGGTAACGGCAAAAAGTAACGGTATTAAACCTATATACAAAAAAGACGCGGACATATATTCACTATCTATAAAATGCAGTATAAACCAGTATGGCGTCAAAAGCGTGAGAAAATCTGCGGTAGGCGGGTTTGCAGAAACAGCTGCTCCTGAAAAGATCGAGTAATAGCATGGGATATTGACGCCTATCATAATTATTATATAAAATATAAACTTTGGGTGTTTAAATCTTAGATATTTTAACGCGGAGAGTGCTATCCAGGGTATAAGAAAAGCGCTAATGATAGAAGAATGCTGTTTTAAATAAGAAACGCCGGCAGAAGAAAATGCCAGGGAGACAAAAGCAAACGCGGTGCTTACTTTGTATCTTGCTATATCTCTAAAAAAAAGAAAGGATCCAAATAGAAATAATACGTAACAAGCATGTATAATAGTCAGTTTATCACCCAGCCAGATCTGCCACTGCATAGTAACCAGGGCTATTATTACAGCGAGAAAAAATAATAACCCCTTAATATCTCTTTTTACTTCCACGTTCGATGTACCTCGTTAAAAACCTACGTATGCCATTACTAGAGCTTTTAAAAGTCTATATCCCAAATAGATAAGGCCAAGCCACTCCCTTGGGTTTAGATACCATTTGGGCCGCAGATAAAACCATCCAGCCGGGCCAACCCTCTTAACCAGCAGCTTTAATATTCTTTTAGGCCTTAAGGAAAAAAATAGGTTGGCCTTAACAATATCCCGCCTTAATACCTTTTCATCACAACCTAACGGGACATAAGGCAACTTAGTCTCAGTCGGGGAATCCTGCGCTAATGACGCGCAAGCATTCAGATTAGACCAGTTCTCCTTAATAAAAAGTCTCCCTTCCTTTTTAGCGATATCATACAAGACAGTCCCGGGATAGGGCGTAGCATTATTAAATCGTACATAATCCAGATCTAACTCTTTGGCCAGCCTGTAGGCCCGCGTTCTATCAGATCTTGTTTCAGAAGGTAAACCAAATATAAAAGTGCCGGATACGCCAAATCCATGCTTCTTCGCGGATCTTACTGCCTCGATATTGTCTTGCACTGTCTCCTTTTTATTCAGCAGTATCATAAGCCTCTCTGAAGCTGTCTCTATTCCAAAATCTATAAGCCTAAATCCTGCTTTTTTCAATAAATCTAATATCTCGTCATCTACGGCATCTGCTCTTGTCTGGCAATCAAAGCTTACCCTATCATGAAATCTTCTTCCTATAATAGCTTCGCATAGCTCCGCTACTCTTGTTTTATTTATTGTGAAATTATCATCTACAAAATTTATGTGCGCCTGTCCATACTTATTGATAAGCATATCTATCTCATCTATGACAACATTTGTGGGTATATAGCGAAACTGTTGGCCTGAAATAGATCTTTGGCTGCAGAATATACACTTATAAGGACAGCCCCTGGAGCTGGCAATAAAACTAAAGTTGTATCTATGCGAATTTTTATCAAAAAGGTGATAAGGAAATGCCGGCAAGCGCTTTAAATCCGGCATCTCCGCTTCAGGATTATTAACTACCTTACCTGACGCCCTAAATGATATACCTTTTATGCGTGAATGGTCTTTATTGTTTTTTATAGCATCATATAGTTCGACAACTATATTTTCTCCCTCTCCTCTGACAACAAAATCTATATCGCTATTTCCTAAAACCTCTTCTGGCAACACGGTGGGATGAATACCGCCTAAAACTATCTTTGATTTAGGATATAAATTCTTAATTAAGCTTGCTATCTCATAGCTTCGAGCTACGCAGGCAGTCAATGTGGAAATACCAAATACGTAAGGCTCGCTCAATCCTTTAAGCGTATCTTTAAGCAGCCCTTTGGAAATAAGGTCGATGTGCTCATCGATTATCTTAGCTCTCTTATTGTTGGCGAGCAGTGTAGCCGCTAAATAGCCTATACCTATAGGGACACTCAGCGGTATATATTTATCAAAAATACCGAATTTCGTAGATCTGGGATTAATTAATATCACGTCTCACTTGACCTGTCATTTTAGCAGCTAGTAATAATCTTTTTTAAAAATGCCTATACCCACCCGATTGCGGCTTTTCTCTTTTGCCATTGCGCGTTATGAAAATAATACCTCTCTCGTTTTCTGCTATCTCACCAACCGGATAAATACCCTTGGGCAGTTCATTAAGACAATACCTTGGCAAAGTAAAAATAAGCTCAAATTGTTCCCCGGTATTTAGTATATCTCTCAAAGATCTTCTTTCTCCTTTAAATGGAATTAAAGATTCATATATAATAGCCCCTTTTCTACTCTCTTTTAATATATGATCCAGATCTGAAAAAAATCCATCCGATATATCTATCATAGAATTTACTTTAAAGTTTTCAACAAGGTATAGCGCTTCTTTTACGCGCGGCATAAAATTAAGGTCATCCGGCTTTTTTCTTAGCGGGCCGCTCAAGAATATTATATCTTTATCCTTTGCCCCGGAGCGTAGAGCCAAATTCTTCTTTTTAACCTCTCCCAAAACAGATACTGATAAAACTATTTTTTTGGATGAATTCGTATCGCCGCCGACTATATCAACCTTGAACCTGCGCGCTAAATTCTTAATGCCGCTATAGATCCTGCGGACATAATCATATGGTATTTCTGGCGGAAGGCCCGCGGAAATTACAGCCCATTTAGGCATGCCGCCGCAGGCGGCAATATCACTTATATTTACTGCCAAGGCCTTATGCCCTATGCTTTCAGGTTTTGCGTTTTTTCTAAAATGATACCCCTCTATTATCATATCTGTCGCAAAGAGCAGGTACTTATCTTTAGTATATTTAAGCACAGCGCAGTCATCACCTATGCCCTTTATTGTAGATGGGCCTAAGCTTATATTCCGCCTTATCTTGCTGATAAGTTGAAATTCTCCTATATCCATTAGCCTCTTTATTGTATTCATCTATTCAAATTGCCTGAAACGTATAATTTTCCGTGTGTGTAAAATATATTTTAAAAGAGTCTTTAGTATTCCAAGCCCGTAAACAAGGCATGGGAAAAACTTTATCGATGATGCCTCATCAAAGTAGCGGGTGCGTATGGGTATCTCCTCTATTCTGAAACGGTGTAATAGCGCCTGCGCGATGATCTCGGTGTCAAAAACAAAGCCATCAGAGTTTTCTTTAAAATGAATTTTCCTTAAAAGTTGACTGCTGTATGCCCTAAACCCGGAATGATATTCTGTCAGATAGGTATTAAAAACTATATTTTCAAGCGCCGTAAGAAGTATATTAGCATTGTGCTTCCATAGGGGCATACCTCCTATCAATGAACCTCCCTTCATCATCCTTGAGCCAAATACAGCGTCCGCGCGGCCGCTCTTTATGGGAGCGATGAGCTCAGGTATAGCGCGCGGATCATACTGATAGTCGGGGTGAAGCATGACCACGATATCCGCGCCTGATTCTAATGCCTTAGAAAAACAGGTCTTCTGGTTTGCCCCGTAGCCCCTGTTCTTCTTATGGCTAAAGACTTTTATTCCAAGCCCGGCTGCTATCTCTTTAGTATTATCTCTGCTGGCATCATCTACTAAAATAATATCATCCGCAATGCCCTTAGGTATATCGTTGAATGTGACGTTGAGCGTCTTGGCGGCATTGTATGATGGCAGGACAATAATTATCTTCTTCTCTTTTTCACTGTAACTTTTCTCCTCATTTTCAAACTCATGTATATATTCAAGCTTACGGCTTTTTCTGGCAAACGCCCCTATCTGGTCGTAAAGATTTACCGTAATAATCCTCTTTTCTAAAAAAGTTATACGACTGACAAAAAATAAAACTTTATAAAATAAAACGCTGTAAGACTTAAATCTTTCAAGCCAGTAGCCTGAGCTAAATGTCCTGGCATGGGAACAATATCTTATACTCTTAAAACCGGCTGCTTCAAGCATAGTGTCCAATGTCTTTTTAGAAAAGTAATACAGATGAAACCTGTTTATGCCCCACCATCGGGCTCTTAACAATCTGCTTGGCAAGCTCTCTATATCCGGTGTGTTGATATATAATATACCATCGTTTGATAATATCCTCCTTGCCTCTTTAATAACAGCCTTTGGGTCTATCAGATGTTCTATAACGTCCTGTAATATTATCAGGTCAAAATTCTTATCAGGAAATTTCTTTTCATTAAGAGTGGTATTGTATACCTTTAACTTCAATTCCTTATCCGCGTAGTTTGCTGCCCATTTTGATATCTCAACGCCATGGGCATCCCACCCGGCCTTCCTTGCCTCATCAAGCAGGAATCCCGTGCCGCATCCTACATCGAGCATCTTGCTGCCCGCGCTATATTTTTTTATCTTACCTATTTTTTTTAAAAGAGACCTGGCCGCGATCCTCCTTCCCTTTTCTTCTCTGATATATGCTTCGTCTTCCATCTCTGAATACGCGGCATATAGGTCTTCCCATCTCTGAATAGGCGAAGCATATATGAGACCGCAGCTTTTACATCTTACAATTCGCTTTGGCGGAATTATATTAGATTCTGAAATAGAATATACTAAAGCTGAATGCGCGTCCTTCTTATCAGGCGCCTCATATACCATGGCCTGACGGTCAAAACCGCATAGATTACATTTTTGATCTTTTAGCATTTAGATCTTTTCGCCAGATATTTAAACGGCTTTTTAAATACACCTTTTTCAGTTATTATAGCGGTTATAAGATTGTTTGGAGTCACGTCAAAAGCAGGGTTATAAACTTTCACATCCCTAGGCGCTGTATATATTCCTTTTATCTTTCTTACCTCATCAGGGTCTCTATGTTCAATAGGTATATCTTTGCCATTTCTTAAGTCTAGGTCTAAAGTTGAGCTCGGAGCAGCGACATAGAAGGGTATATTGTGCGCCTTCGCGAGTACAGCTAAGCCATACGTCCCTATCTTATTCGCGAAATCTCCGTTTCTCGCGATCCTGTCCGCGCCCACTATGATCTTATCTATGCCTTTCTGCCTCATAAGAGACGCTGCCATATTATCACATATCAATGTAACATCAATACCGCTTTTCTTAAGCTCCCAGGTTGTAAGGCGCGCGCCCTGCAGCAAAGGCCTGGTCTCATCCGCGTAGACCTTTATTCTTTTACCGTCTTTCTTGGCTCTATAGATAACCGCAAGCGCCGTTCCTTCGCCGGATGTCGCAAGCAAACCCGCGTTACAATGCGTAAGTATCCTATCGCCTGACCTTATGAGCCTTGCGCCGTTTCTGCCAATCCTTTCACACATAAGCTTATCTTCCTTATGGATCTTTTTTGCTTCATCCAGCAGAATCCTCTTTATCCTGCCTACTGATCTATCGCGGTTTTTTAACGCGGCGTCTTTCATCCTATCAAGTGCCCAGAAAAGATTTACAGCTGTGGGCCGGCTCCCTTTAAGATAGCCTACTGCATCGCTGAGCTTATCGAGAAACAACTTCTGGTTTGAAATCTTTATGTCTTTAACTGAAACATAAAGTCCGTATGCCGCAAAGACGCCTATTGCCGGCGCACCCCTTACCGCAAGCGTTCTTATATAATAATTAATATCCTTTATATTACCGCATTGTTTGAATATCAACCTTTGAGGCAGGGCTCTCTGGTCTATGATCTTCAGCCTGCCGCCTTTATATACTATTGTCTTACATATCATAATCGCCTCCCGATCGATAAACAATCTCTGTAATCTGTCATTTGACAATCTTTGTAATCAAGGGCGTCACTTTTGTGGCGCCCTATCTTTTAAATAGTTTTAGATGTTATCTCGCGAACAAAAAACATCATGCATGTCAAAGCTGTATTATGCAGTATGTGGACAGCTATAGAAGGTATGAGTGAATTTGTCTTTTCTCTTAAATATGCCAAAAACATGCCCAGTGCCAAAATAGGAAAAAATCCAAGTAGGTTCGCGTGGAGTAAAGAGAAGAAAAACGCGCTTATGAAGATGCTTAAAGATGCGCTTAGCCTTCTCCTCAACGCGGCGTACAAAAACCCTCTGAAAAAAACCTCTTCGATAAAAGGGCCTACCATAGAAATCATAATTGAGATCATAAGAAGAAGAAAAACGCGCTTTTCTTCAAATATAAGCTCATATATGGGTTGAGGGGGCGGGCTGTAGTTAAAGACCTTTGCCGCTGTTAAAATTGTTACAAAAATAACTGCCAGCACAGGCAGAAATCCTATATATGAATACAGCGCGATACCAATGTTTCTTAAAAAAGATTTAAAGGATATGCCCAGGGCCGCTATGCTCTGCCTATATTTTTCCATGACAACCTTAAGTACCAGCATAAAAATAAGGATATCCGTGAATACTGTTGAGGCTATTATCCCTGAGCGCTTATCCATGCTTCTGTTATAAAAAATTTTATCTAAAAAAGCGGCAAATATGAAAAAAATCTGGCTGAAAAACAGGATCAGTATTATCACCTTTAAAACATCGCCGGGTGACCAAAGAGGCGGTGGCGCGTCAAGAGTCTTTGGTATAAGTTCTATATTATATCTCTTCCTTTTATTAATATAATCTGCGAGAAATACTATGCCTGTTATAAAAATTATGATCATAAATAAAGATAAGAACCCCATATTCGCGGCAAGCCTCTGGTCTTTTTTTATGATCTGCCTGAAAGCCTCTTGCCTCAGTTCCATCTGCTCTTTTAACTCATCAGATGATAAGGATCTCTTTTCTTCAGATATATCCTCACTATTACCAGTCATAAGAGCAGCGGCCTGGATCAATATAATAAATACCGCCATACACGAATAAAGGCGGTTTTTATTTATTATATCTCTTATTTTATTTATCACGATATATTGAATAACCTCTTGGCGTTTTGTGTGGTAATGTCCGCTACTTCCTGCTTTGATATGTTAAGAGATTCTGATACAGTATTAACCAGATATTGAAGATATGCCGGTTCATTGCGCTCACCTCTCTTTGCCTGAGGGGCTAAAAACGGACAATCTGTCTCAAGAAGAAGCCTCTCAACAGGAACATATTTAAGCACCTCTCTTAAGCCCTCTGCTCTCTCAAAGGTAACATTGCAGGTAAATGACACATACAACCCCGCGTCAAGATATTCTCTTAACAATGTTTTATCTCCTGAAAAACAATGCATAACGCCCCTTAAGGGCGCGCCTAAGTACTGTTTCATTATCTTAAGCGCCTGGGCTGAAGCGTCTTTCTTATTGGCTGATTCATTTCGGCAGTGTATTATAAGCGGCAAATCTAATTCCTTGGAGAGGTTTACGAATTTAACAAAAATCTTTTCCTGGCTGTCTCTGGGGGATATGTTTTTATAAAAATCTAAACCGACTTCGCCTATCGCTACAACCTTGTCTGATGATAATATAAGAGACTTTATCTCATTGACAGTATCGGAGGTAACAAGTTTCGAGTCGTGGGGATGAACGCCGCAGGATGAGTATATGCAATCGTACTTTCGGCTTAAAGCTACTGACCTTAAGTTGCTCTCTATGCTTGCTGAAACATTAATAATAATACCGACTCCGGAGTCATTCGCCCGCTTTATAACATCGTCGAAATCGTCATCATACTCCGGAAAATCCAAATGGGCATGTGTTTCTATTAGCATGAGATCCTAAATTATTCGAGGAAATATCGGTTTTCCTTTGCTGATCTTTGTTCCGGGTTTCAACAATTCTCCCTTTAGCTTGTCCAATAAAATATCTTCTTCTTTGATATCCATGCCGATCTGGCCCATCATATTTAAGGCCGCGTCAGGCATAAAGGGATATATAATAAAACTTAGATGAGAAAGCACCTTAACAAGAATATGGATAACAGCCTTGAGCCTTTCTGCCTGCTTGGCCTTTGCGAGCTGCCACGGAGCCTGGGACTCTATATGCTTATTGGCATTATTTATTATCTCCCATATAGCCATAAGCGCCTGGCTAAAATTAAATCCTAAGATAATACTGTCTATTTTAGCGGGCAGCGCATACAACTTATCTTCAAGTTCTATATCAGCTTCGCTCATTTCGCCTCTATCCGGTATAATACCGTCAAAATACTTCTCGACCATAGTCAAGGTACGGTTTAGCAGATTGCCAAGGTCATTGGCAAGGTCACTGTTAAATCTTGTGATAAAGGCCTCTTCCGAAAAAGTTCCGTCCAAGCCAAATGTTACCTCACGCAGCAGAAAATACCTGTAGGCATTATGGCCATATTTCTCTATCATCTCAAAAGGATCTATAATATTACCCTTCGATTTTGAGATCTTTTCTCCGCTGAGCATCCACCAGCCGTGCGCGAATATGGATTTTGGAGGTTCGATGCCCGCGGCATAAAGCATCATAGGCCAATAGACCGCATGGGGCCGTAAAATATCCTTACCTATGACATGAAAATCCGCGGGCCATAAACTCTTAAATCTATTCTCATCCTCTCCCCATCCGCAGGCGCTGATATAATTTACCAGAGCATCAAACCATACATAGGTAACATGGCCTTTGGCAAAAGGTATCTCTATGCCCCATGATAACCTCTGGCGCGGCCTCGATATACACAGGTCGTTCAGAGGCTCATCAAGATACCCCAGAACCTCATTTCTTCGAAAATCCGGCTTTATAAAATCATCGTGTTCCTTTATATAATCCTTAAGCCAGCCCTGATACTTAGACAGTTTAAAAAAGTAATTTGTCTCGGATATCTCTTCAAGTTTTCGCTTGCAATCAGGGCAAAGGTTCTCTTCTATCTGAAGCTTAGGCCAAAATGTCTCGCAGGGCGTGCAATAGAACCCTTTATATTCATCCTGATATATGTCTCCCTTATCGTAGAGTATGGTTAATATCTTTTTCACAACCTTCTTGTGCCTGTCTTCAGTGGTTCTTATAAAGTCGTCGTAGGATATATCCAATCTCTTCCAGAGGTCTTTAAATTTAAAAACAACGGAATCTATGAATTCCAATGTATTTTTGCCTTCAGCCTCAGCAGAGCGCTGCACTTTCTGCCCATGTTCATCTGTGCCTGTTAAAAACAATACCTTATCCCCGCTCATCCTTTTGTAGCGCGCGATACAATCACACGCGACCTCTGTATAGGAATGGCCTATGTGCGGCTTGGCATTCACGTAATACAGCGGGGTAGTAATGTAAAACACCTTTTTAGTCATATATAATTCCTGTATTATAGGGTGTAGGCTCTAGGGCGTAGGGTGTAATGGCTTAAAACCCTAGACCCTAGGACCTGCACCCTAGACCTCTATAGCTAACCGCTAAGCTTTACTTTTTACTTTCTTTATCATAGTTTATCTTAATCTGCCTGCCGTCTTCCATTTCCACAGTCGCTGTACGCTTTAAAAAATTCACATCTACTATCTTGCCTGCGCCTTCTTTTGTCTTTACTCGCTGTCCGGCCCTTGGCAAGCCCTTGGCAAGCTCCTTATAGCACTTGTGTTCAAATGATAGGCAGCACATAAGCCTTCCGCAGACTCCTGATATCTTTGTCGGGTTAAGCGGAAGGCATTGGTCTTTGGCCATTTTTATTGTAACAGGTTCAAAATCTTTGAGGAATCTTGCGCAGCAGAGTTCTCTGCCGCATTGCCCAAAACCCCCAAACATCTTTGTCTCATCGCGCACACCTACCTGTTTCAGTTCTATGCGGGCCTTGAATATCTTGGCAAGATCCTTTACAAGGTCCCTGAAATCAACCCTCTCTTCAGCTGTAAAATAAAATATTATCTTACTGCAGTCAAAGGAGAGCTCTACATCTATCAATTTCATATCAAGTTTATGCTCTGCTATTTTTTTATCACAGGTCTTTATTACCTCTTTTGCTTTCTGCTGGTTACGCTCTATTTTTTCCATGTCGCCTTTGCTTGCGATACGCACAATCTTACGCAGCGGCTCCGGAAGGATATCTGTATCCAAAAGAACCTCTTCTCCCGACAAGACCTGTCCGTAATCCAGGCCCCTATCTGATTCTACTATTACGTAGTCTCCCGCGGAAGGAGAAAGCTCACCTATTGAATAATATGTGGCCTTTCCTTCTTCCCTTTGTTTTACCTCCACGACCTTTATCATAGTAACTCCCTTATTAAACTGTAAATAATAGGCTGTAGGTTGTAGGGTGTAGGGTGAAGGGCACAATTGCTTAAAACCCAAGACCCTAGTGCCTGCACCCTAGGCCTCTATAGCTATACGCTTTTAAAAAGCGAGATTCTCCTTAAGAACACTTATAGCCAATTTCAAATTGGCATTAGAAGATATGGACGATCTGGCCTCTTCGATATCCTTGATCGCTTCACTGATCTTCTCTGCCTCGGCTCTTTCGGCTAAGTCTTCTATATCTTTTATTCTGTCTATGTTTATTATCATGTTATCATCCTTGACAAATTTATATACAAGCACATCCCGGTAAAAGCCAATAAGTATGTCCATGGCCTCCATATGTATCTTGCGCTCATTGGATAAAACAGAATCCTCAATGCTGCCAAGCCTGGATCTGTAGCTATTAAACTCATCGATAACTAAGTTTTTCCATAAAAGAGCGTCTTTATCCTTCAAGATCAGAGCCTTTGATATACTGGCCCCTGAAAGGGCGGATAAGAATTTGGCCTCCTTCTCCTCTATTGAAAAATCCTTAATCAATATATTATTGACCTCATCTATGGTAAGCGGCCTAAACCTTATTATCTGACATCTGGATATAACAGTGGCAGGTATCCTTCTCTGGCTTGATATAGTCAATATCAACAAGGTATCAGGGGTAGGCTCTTCAAGCACCTTAAGAAGGCAGTTTGAGGCCTCCTCGCTCATATCTTCAGCATCCGCGATAATAGCTATCTTATACTTTGCCTCAAAGGCTTTCAGAGCTATCCTGCGCTGTATATCTCTTATCTTATCTATGGGTATAAAAGATAGGTTAGCATCCTTAAATATAACTGATACATCTGGGTGTATAGATTTCTCTATCTTGATGCAGGAAGAGCAGTGCCCGCAGGAATCGCTTCCTGAGCTTTCACAATTCAGCAGTTTGGCGAATTCTAAAGCTGTTTTTTTCTTCCCTGTTCCGGAAGGCCCAAGAAATAGATAAGCGTGAGCTATTCTTTCCTGCTGAACACTCCTTCTTAGAATCTCAACCGCCCTTTCCTGCCCCTTAATATCGCTCAATGACATTTAAAACTGCCTTTTTTATCCGCCTTCGCCGTTACTACGCAGATACTACTATAGGGCTACGGTGGATTGCGCGCCTTTTAGGCGCTTACTTTTTATCCGCCTTCGCCCCTTACCACGCGGATACTACTATAGGGCTACGGTGGATTGCGCGCCTTTTAGGCGCTTACTTTTTAATTTTTCCTTCTTACTTATACACTCTAAAACCAGCGCCCTTATGATCTCCTGCGTTCTCTCCTTGCTGTTTCCATCGACAATGATTCTTTTTATTCGCTTCGGGAATCTTTTTGCCTGAGCAATATAACCTTCTCTCACCTTTTTATGAAAACTATTGCTCCTTTGCTCTATCCTGTCAGAATACCCCTTAACATTATGCGAGCGCTTTAAGCCTTTCTTTATATTTAAATCCAAAAATAACGTAAGAGCCGGTATCGTAGAATTTGTCACAAATTTATTTAAAGCCTCTATCAGCTTTATATCAACCCCTAACCCATAGCCCTGATAGCATACAGTGGCATCTGTAAACCTGTCGCATATGACTATCTTTCTTTTCTTTAGCGCCGGTAATATCTTCTCATAAACAAGCTGCGCGCGGGCAGCCATATAAAGTAAAGTCTCTGAAGTGGCGGCAAGTTTCTCACCCGGCTTTAAGAGTATATTTCTCACGTCCTCACCCAGCTTGGTAGCCCCTGGATCACGAAAATTAACAACCTTAAAACCTTTATTTTTAAGAAAATCCGAAAGCATCTTAGACTGGGTAGACTTACCGCTTCCCTCTGAACCCTCAACTGTTATGAATAATCCTTTTTTTAGAGTCTTGGTCACGGTTTCCTCTCATCATTAACTTCTATGTGCGCTGTGTGCTTTCGCCATGTTGTTCCTTCTTTGCAATCCTCTATTACAATCCCTTTTTCCTGCAGCTTTTCTCTTATATCATCTGCTCTTTTGAAATCTTTAGTCTTTCTTGCGTCTTCACGCTCTTTTATCTTTTTTTCAATATATGTTTTAAGCTCTGTATCGATCTCTTCCCTTTTCAGCGATAGCCCAAAAATACGACTTAACTTCTTAATGCTTCGTGCTGTATATAAAATATCTCCATCTTTTAAAACCTCGCATTTATTAGCCTCTTTGACCATCTCAAATAAAAAACTAAGCGCCTGCGGAGTATTGAAATCATCATCCATGGCTTCTACGAATTTATTCTCAAGATTATTCACCTGATCTACAAAAACTTGAGTTGAAGGCAATATATTTTTGCCTTTGCCCGCTATATCCTCTATTCTTTCCGCCTTATCTATAAATATGCTTAACCTTTCAAGCGCTGCCCCGGCCTCTTTTATGTTTTTATCTGAAAAATCTATGGCGCTTGAATAATGTGCCTGGAGATAAAAGATCTTTAATGAATCCGGGCTGTATTTACTTAACGCATCCTTTATTGTTATAAAATTACCTAACGATTTTGACATCTTTTGGCCATTTATAGTAAGTAAGCCATGATGCATCCAGTAGTTTGTAAAAGGCTTTCCTGTAAATGCCTCGGCTTGGGCAATTTCATTCTCATGATGCGGAAATATAAGGTCTCTGCCGCCCGCATGTATGTCGAGGGTGTCTGCCTTTAAAAACTTTTGGCTCATCACCGAACACTCTATATGCCAGCCAGGCCTACCCTTTCCCCATGGGCTATCCCATGAAGGCTCTTCTTCTTTGGATTTCTTCCATAAGGCAAAGTCTAGAGGGTCTTTCTTCTTTTCTCCGGATTCAATCCTAACACCATCAAGCATCTGGTCTATACTCTGTCCGGATAATTTTCCGTAACCAAAGAATTTTCTTACGCTAAAATATACATCGCCGCCAGATTCATAAGCATACTCTTTGTCAATAAGGCCTTTTATATATTTAATCATATCGGGTATATTTTTAGTAGCTCTGGGTTCTTCCTTATCTTTATCTAATATACCCTTGTCTATGCCCAGAGATTTTAGGTCATCATTATAGCTGGCAATGTACTTATCAACCAGTTCCTTCCAATCAGCATTAAGCTCATTAGCACGGTTTATTATCTTATCATCTATATCAGTTATGTTGCGGACGAAGTTAACTTTAAATTTTTTATACTCTAAGTATCTTCTTATGACATCGAATATATAGAGGCTTCTGGCATGGCCTATATGACACTCATCATATACAGTAACGCCACAGGTATAAATATTTACTTTTGGCGGGTTTAAAGGCTTAAATTCTTCTTTTATCTTAGTCAGTGAATTATATATTTTCATAATATCTATACGCTATACCTGCCTGCCGGCAGGCAGGCGCAATACGCTATCTTTTACTTTCCAACTCCCTGATCCTTTCCTCAAGGGCCTCCATAGACTGCTTTATGGGGTCGAGGACATGGATATGATCTAAGCTTATGTCTATCTTTTTACCATCCTGTTTAGTAACTCTTCCAGGCACGCCCACTACAGTAGAACTCTGAGGCACATCTTTAATAACCACAGCGTTCGCACCTATGTAAGAGTTGTCCCCTACCGTAATATTGCCAAGGATCTTTGCCCCTGTTCCCACAACAACATTGTTTCCTATGGTCGGGTGACGCTTGCCTCTCTCCTTGCCCGTCCCGCCAAGGGTTACGCCCTGAAAAAGAGTAACATTATCGCCTATTATCGCCGTCTCACCTATAACAACGCCCATGCCGTGATCTATAAACAGCCCCTTTCCTATAGACGCCCCAGGATGTATCTCAACCCCTGTAAGGCCACGCGCTATTTGTGATATAAGCCTCGGTAATATCGGAATCTTTATATTCCATAATATATGGGCTATTCTGTGAAATATCATTGCGTGAAGCCCTGAATAGGTCAATAATACCTCAAGGTAGTTGGTAGCAGCCGGATCTCTCTCAAAAGCCGATTTTATCTCTCCGTTGAATATTACAGCAACTATTACAAATAATAGCGCCGCGATAGCTAAAATAACTGATAATGTTATTATTATGCACATTTTGGTATCTCCTATATTTAGCATGTAGCATGTAGCTTGTAGGGTGTAGGGTGTAGGTTGTAGGTTGTAGGGAAACCCTAGACCCTAGAGCCTGCACCCTAGACCCCTATAGCTATACGCTAACCCTCTATTTCCACTAAAACAACCGCATAACTTGCGATAGCATCAACGTTTGTTTCTTCGGTAGTCTTTGCTTTTATATTTATGGTGTCTGGGCTGATATTCAAGGCACCGGAGATAGCGCTTTTTATATCAGGCACATATTTTGAAAGTTTCGGTTTATCGCATACTACCACAGTATCGATATTCACTATATTACATCTTTTCTCTTTGTTTATAATTCCTAAGGTCTGTTTCAGGAGCTCAATGCTCGCTATACCTTTTAACTCAGGCACTGTATCAGGAAAATGCATGCCTATATCACCTAATCCACAGGCACCAAATAGGGCATCACATATAGCATGTAAAAGAACATCGCCGTCAGAGTGCCCGAGAAGCCCTCTTTCAAAAGGGATCTCCACTCCTCCTAAGAAAAGTTTTCTCCCCCTTACGAGCCTATGTATATCGTACCCCGTACCTACTCTTAACGCCATCTCAACTCCCTGCGCCCTATTCCCTAGACCCTACAGCAGTTTTTGTTTTTTACCTTTAATAGTGCTTCCGCTATGGCAATATCCTCAGGCTTTGTAATCTTTATGTTCCCGTAGCTCCCCTTCACTATCTTTACGGATCCCCCTATAGCCTCTACCAACGATACCTCATCTGTGAAATTATTAAAACTCTTCCCTATCCTTTTGTAGGCAGAAAGTAATATATCCTTTTTAATAACCTGCGGCGTCTGGGCCTGCCACAAAAATCTTCTGTCTAATGTTTTTTTGACAAAGCCCCCTTTTATGCCTGCTTCTTTTACAGTTGGTAATACATTTACGGCAGATAAGGATGCTCCGTATCTCTTCGCAGCGTTTACCGTATCCCTTATAATCTTTTGAGTAATAAACGGCCTTGCCGCATCGTGTATGAGTACAAAATCCGCATCCTCGCTTACACTCAAAAGTGCGTTAAAGACAGACTGCGCACGTTTCCTCCCGCCTCTGACTATATTTTTTACTTTTTTAAAACACTCTCTTTTTATCAGCTTTTTAACACGGGGCATATTCTCATCCTTTACTGCTATTATTATTTCAGAGACTACGGGAGAATCTTCCAAGACTCTAAGTGAATAATAGATTATCTCATGTTTCCTTAGCCTCATAAATGGCTTATCTATCTTTGAACGCATCCTTTCCCCGCTTCCGGCAGCAGGGAGTATCGCAG